>CAZGIX010000283.1:0-4905 GCA_964525785.1 uncultured Anaerolineaceae bacterium | reverse complement strand
TTTTTCTTTGCGCGGTCGTCCGAGATAATCCACGGAAATACCCCAGAAATGGGGGGATACGCGGGGGCATTTCACTCACGTCAAAACCGCATACCCCCAATTGGAGGGGATTATGGCGCTTGGCGATACGAAAATTCGCAGCGCAAAGGCGGCGGATAAGGTGCACCATATTCCAATAGCAACGCGTCGCATGAAGTAACTGAACTTGAGTGGTACACCTGACGAGGAAACTCGTGCCTGCTGTTGCCCGATGACCACCAATCGACATGCCTGGGATCACGTCGAGATGTAATTGACTAGCTGGTGTTCGTTCCAAATATTTCGATAAGTGCGGCTATGACATCGTCCTGATCGTGATTGCTTAACTTGGGCGACAAGGGCAGGCTGAGAGTTTGCCTTCCGATGCGCTGCGCATGTGGCCATGCCTCAGGTTGCCAGCCGTAGCGCGCCTGATAGTAGGGATGTTCAGCGAGGCTCAAATAATGCACGCCAGCCCCGATATTGCGTTCATGCAGTTCCGCCAGCACGGTATCCCGGCTCAGGCCCGTTCGCTGCTCGTCAATGAGAATGGTGTAGAGATGCAGGGCGTGCCGGGTGTCAGGATCGGGGGCGGCAGGCCGGATGAGGGGGAGCCCGGCAAGTTTCCTCTGATAGCGATCCCATAGCTCCGCGCGGCGTTGCCAACTTGCCCCAATGCGGCCAAGCTGATGTAGCCCGATGGCTGCTTGAAGATCCATCATGTTGTATTTGTATCCGCACTCTGTAACCTGATAGTGCTTATATCCCTTGTCACTGAAGCGCTGCCAGGCATCATGACTCAATCCATGCAAAGCAAGTCGCTTTACACGCTTGGCTTGGTCTTCGTTGCGGGCGATGACCATGCCTCCCTCGCCACACGTAATATTCTTCGTGACATAGAAGCTGAAACAGCCGAAATCACCTAGCGTTCCGAGGGGCTTGCCGTGATATTCACCCTCGACGGCATGCGCACAGTCTTCAATGATTTGTAGGCCATGCAATTCGGCGAGCCTGCACAGGCGATCCATGTCGCATGGACGTCCGGCAAAATGCACCGGCAAAATGGCTCGGGTTCGCGAAGTGATGCGGCGGGCGACATCGTCGGGGTCGAGATTCATAGTGACCGGATCGACATCAGCCATTATGGGGTGGGCGCCGGCATGTATGATGGCGTTGACAGTCGCACAGAAAGTGAGAGCGCTGGTAATGACCTCGTCACCTGGCTCGAGTCCGGTAGCGATCAAACTAAGATGCAGCGCCGCGGTACAGGAATTGACGGCGGCAACCCGATTAGAATCCACATGTTTGTACCTGGCAAAATCATGCTCAAATTTCTGAACACGAGGCCCGGTTCCTATCCAACCGGCTTCCAGTGCGGAGACAACCTCTGCGACTTCAGCGGCGTGGATGTCGGGGGAGCCAAATGTCAAAAACGTTTTACGCATCTGTTGAATAATGCAGGTAAGTAAGCTTCTGATAAATCTGGCATTGACCGGATGGTTGCCCACCCGGTCCCAGTCCGCACATGTGCCGATGAGTGTGGACGAGATCGTTGCCGATGCGTGTGCCGGTGTGGCCAGTGGGGCCTCCATTCTGCACGTCCATGCTCGTGAGGACAATGGCGCTCCTAGCTACGATGCTGGACGCTATGCGGCTATCATCCGCGGAATTCGAACCAGGCATCCCCAAGCGGTGATTACGGTCACGACCAGCGGCCGCAAATCTTCAGATTTGACGCAGCGGGCCGCGGCCATGATGCTTGATGGCGCCGACAGGCCCGATATGGCTAGCCTGACGCTGGGGTCGATGAATTTCAACGATGGTGCGAGCGTGAACGACCCTGATACGATCCAGCGGTTGGCAGCCATGATGCTGGAACGGGGCATTAAGCCCGAGTTGGAAGTTTTCGATCTTGGGATGATTCACTATGCCAAGGTGCTTATCCGGAAGGGGCTGATCAGGTCACCCTATTATTTCAATATTATTTTGGGAAATATCGCTACTGCCCAGACTGATCTCCTGCATCTTGCAGTGCTGATCCGGGAACTTCCCCATGAGAGCGTATGGGCACTGGGCGGGGTCGGGCGCTACCAGCGAAGTGCCAACAATCTGGCTGCGATAGTTGCCGACGGGGTTCGAACCGGCCTCGAGGATAATTTGTGGCTGGATGAGGCACGTACTCAATTGGCCACCAACGCTCAACTCATCCAACGTGTTGCTGAGGTGGCCCGGGCGGCAGGCAGGGAGATTGCCACCCCGGAGGAGACACGACAACGTTTGGGAATGGATCTGATCTCATGAAAGAACTGGAAGGCGATCGCCTTGTGATTTTTGGAGTCAGCAATATTCTCTCGGACCTGCTCGATTGTGCCCTTGCACTAGGGCTCAGGGTTAGCAAGGTTGTCATTCATCAGCCCGAGAAACCGGGGGAGCGTGATCTGCCGGTTGCGGACCGTATCGAGGCTTATTCCCGCCTTGCCGAACGTCCAGTCTTACAGGAATTCGACGCCTTTGTGCCGGAGAGCGGGGAATTGTATTTGCTCGGCCCGACCTCTCCTCATCGGCACAGACTTGCAGCTATTCTGCTCGATCGTTTTGGCATCGACTTCACGACATTGGTCCACCCCAGAGCCTACGTTTCGCCGATGGCCAGTCTGGCTGGTGGCATTTTCGTCGGAGCGAACAGCGTGATTGCGCCGGGGGCGTCACTGGCCGAGCATGTTTTCATCAACCGTGGTGTGACAATCGGCCACGACACCCAGATCGGCGCCTATAGCAGAGTTCAGCCTGGAAGCAATCTTGGCGGGTTGACGAATATTGGCGAGGGGGTGACCATAGGTCTCGGAGCTACGCTGCTCGAGCGCCTGCAAATCGGTAACCGCTCTGTGATCGCCGGTGGTTCCGTCGTACTACATGATGTTCCGGAGGATGTGCTCGTTGCAGGGATACCTGCAACCGTAAAAAAAAGACTAACGGGTTGAGCCGACACATCATCAGGCCGTTATCGGGTAGTTCTATTTTCATGGGGCATGGGGATATCGATAGCACGATGCCCTAGGAACACGCAAAGTCTGCTCATTGCATCAGTCTCCGATACGTTCAATACCAGCAGATCACCGGGACGGTATTTGAAATACTCCAGAATTTTCTGGTTGTGATCTTCGTAATGTCGTTTATAAATGTCTGGATCGTAGAGAGTGTCTTCGTCGACGCCGTACACCAGCTGATGCTGCCTCCACAGCCAGCCGGTGTCACAATAATTGAAGTGCTGCAAATCGTCAGCCGTTGGAAGTCGCCCTTTGCCGACCAGCTTTGTCTGGGAGCGAATCAACGAGCCGTACCACTGATCCGGATTATCCCTGACAGAAAGAATGAACTTTGACCCGGGGAATGCGTAATCAAGAACTTGATAAGAATAGTCCAGGCTAAATGGCACATCCTGGAAGGCGTCGGGCCATTGGCAATACTGAACGAGTGGCCGAAAATCTCTCCTGCCCCAATCATCTAAAAGACGTTCGGCCTTTCCCTGCTTGCCAACTCGGTACCCCAGGTTCTTGAGGGCTTTGGCCAGAGAAGTGGTACCCGTTTTATTTCTGCCAATACAGAATATTTTCTTCTTTTTCCAGAACATGTCCGCCCCTATTTCTTGTGCGCTATCGAGTTTGACCCAGAATCAAGTGCTGCTGCCAGGCTTGAAGCAAGAGTGTGTTCCCGGGTAACAAATTGATAGGCCTGATTCGCAATCCGTGTCCGTTGGGCTTCGTCTCCGAGGCAGGAGACAACCAGGCCGGCCAGGCTGTTTGCATGTGCCATCAGTAGATGCTTTCCATCGATGTAGGGCGCGCTATCCTCTGCATATTCGGAAACGACCATCGCTTTGCAACTCATGGCCATCAGCATGCGCATCCCGGGAAGTTCCCAGGGATGGGAGTTCAAGTTAAGCAGGATCTTGCTTCGATTAAGAAGTTGCGTCCTTTCCTCTCCGTAGCAATTACGGTCGACTATTCGAAGCTTGAATCCGGCTTTCTCCACGGCTAGTCCCAGTTCTTTTAGCAGGGGACGGCGTCTGCGACTGATGTTTCCGAGGAAAACCACGTCGATGTCACGCTCTGCTGTTTCCGCCAACTTGCCCCAGTTGGGGTGATAGCCGACAGGAATAAACAAGCTCGGCACCCCATGGTTGGACAGGAATCGCTGCCGGGGTTGTAGGCTGACGTAGATCTCATCGATCAATCCTGCACGCCATAATCCTAATAATCGCCTCGATTCCTTTGCCGCATAGGAAAACTGGCGCACAGGAAAGCTGCGATCACGGTTCCAAGGTAGGCGCCAGCTCTGGATCGTGAACCCGGAGTAGGCAATACGGTCGAAAATCCGTTGCATTCTTCCGGGGCGCCCTGTGGCGTCCAGCGCCGCGGAATGGAGGAACAAGTCCTGCAATCCGTGATGGGGGAGATCGGGGGGGAGCAATGGTTCGCAATTCCAGAGAATACGCCTGACTCCCAGTTCCCCCGCTCTGACGAGGAATGGCCTGCTGACAGAAGCCCAGTCCGCCAGTCCGATTACCAGCAAAGTGTCGCCCTCGGCGAGATCATGCTCCCGCTGTGCGAGGCAAACTTGATGCCCCAGCATTTCCAGCACATCCGCAATGGCCCCAGAGAAGCCTAGCGGGAGGTTTTTTTGGGAATCAACAAGAACAATGCGGCGCATGTAATGACTATCTCTCGGTGGGCAATTGTCCGTTCGGGGGTATCGGAGTGAATGTCCTCAAGTCAGCCATTTCTGCAGGAAGCGCGCCGCGCCCATTTTATCGGTGAGCTGGTAGGCTGAAAAACCCTGCCGTCGGTAAAGCGACAGGGCATCCACATTGCCCTCGAGGACCTCCAG
>CAZGIX010000282.1:0-4943 GCA_964525785.1 uncultured Anaerolineaceae bacterium | reverse complement strand
TCTAAGGTAAAATTGGAGAACGAATACGATCCAGGATGGCCTTATGCCAGAGACAACTGAACAAGTCAAGACGGACGAAACGCCCGGAGACCTGAACGATCCCAGGCTTTTTATTAACCGCGAGCTGAGCTTGCTGGAGTTCCAGCGCCGCGTGTTAGAAGAAGCTCAAGATGAGCACAATCCGCTGCTCGACCGGGTGAAATTTTTATCCATCGTCGGCTCGAACCTGGATGAGTTTTTTATGGTGCGCGTGGCTGGCCTGATCAAGCAGGTTGACGCCGGGGTGCTGGACTTGCCACCCGACGGTATGACCCCGGCGGAACAGCTAGCTGCATGTCGCAAACTGGCCCTGCAGATCATGACACAGGCACGCACTTGCCTGCGCGAGCAGCTAATCCCAGCCTTGAATAAGGCCGGCATTCACATCCTGGAATATTCCCAGCTCGACGAGCGACAAAAGACCAGTGTGGATGCATATTTTGAAGAAGTGGTGTTTCCCGTCCTGACCCCGCTGGCTTTTGACCCCGGGCACCCCTTTCCCCATATTTCCAACCTCAGCCTCAACCTGGCAGTCGTGATCCAGGATGAGGACGGCGACAGGCATTTTGCGCGCATCAAGGTACCTGGAAGTCTGCCGCGCTTTGTGCCCATCAAGCGCTCTTCCGGCAGCGTGCGCAAGGACGGCACAGTTCCTTACCATCATTATTTCGTCCCCCTCGAACAGCTCGTTGCTGCTAATCTCAAGGCCCTGTTCCCGGGCATGGAAATCCTGGAAGTGCACCCCTTCCGGGTTACCCGAGATGCAGACCTGGAGATCCAGGAGCTGGAGGCGTCTGACTTGCTAGAGACCATGGAGGAGAGCGTGCGCCAACGCCGCTTCGGCTCCGTGGTGCGCGTAACGGTTAATCCCAATTTACCGGACCACATCCGCAACATCCTGATCGACAACCTGGAGCTGGACCGCAACGATATTTACACGCTGGACGGACCTTTGGGCTTGAGCGGTCTGATGCAGCTTTACGGCATAGATCGCCATGACCTGAAAGAAACGCCTTTCAAGCCGCCCGTCCCGCTTGTCCTGCGCACCGAGCCTGGCGATGGCAGCCTGTTCGGGGTTATCCGCCGAGAGGACATTTTGCTGCACCACCCCTACGACTCGTTCACCCCGGTGGTCGATTTCCTCAGGTCGGCGGCCCGCGACCCCGATGTGCTGGCGATCAAGCAGACTCTCTACCGGCTAGGTCGCAACCCACCCGTAGTGCAGGCGCTGCTGGAAGCGGTTGAGAACCGCAAGCAGGTGGCAGTACTGATGGAGCTTAAGGCGCGCTTCGACGAAGAAAGCAACATCGAGTGGACGAAAAAACTGGAGAAAGCCGGCGTGCACGTCATCTACGGCATGCTGGGGCTGAAAACCCACTCCAAGATCGCCCTGGTCATCCGTAAAGAGGGCGATGGCATCCGCCGCTATGTGCACCTGGGGACAGGCAACTACAATGCCGTCACTGCCCAGCTGTATGAAGACCTGGGCATGTTCACCTGCGACCCCGAAATTGGGGCAGACGCAACCGACCTGTTCAATTATCTGACGGGCTACTCTGGAATTAAAAATTACCGCAAGCTGCTGGTAGCGCCGGTTAACCTGCGCCAGCGGCTTGTAGCGCTCATCCAGCGCGAGATCGACCATGCCAAGGCAGGCAAAGAAGGGCGCCTGATCTTTAAGGTGAATTCCCTGGTCGACCAGCCGATCATCAAGGAGCTGTACCGCGCCTCTCAGGCTGGCGTGCGTGTTGATCTGCTGGTGCGCGGCATTTGCTGCCTGCGCCCCGGCATCAAGGGCGTCAGCGATAAAATCAAAGTCACCAGCATCGTCGGGCGGTTTCTGGAGCACAGCCGGGCGTATTACTTCCGCAACGGTGGAAAAGAGGAGATCTACCTGGGTAGCGCTGATTTGATGCCGCGCAATATCAACCGTCGCGTAGAGGTCCTGTTCCCGGTGAAAGACCCGCGTCTGATCCAATATCTGACCAAGGATATGCTGAAAACGTACCTGACGGATAACGTCAAAGCACGCCGCATGCGGAGCGACGGGAGCTACGAGCGCCTTAAACCAGGCGTTAAACCAGATGGAAAAGAACCCGCCATCAGTGCTCAGGAATGGCTACTTGAACACCACCAGCGGCTGTATAAGGACTGATTTATGCCAGATAAGCTTCTCAGCCCACAAGAGCGCCAGCAGCTCGAAGCATTGATTGCTGGAGACATCCCCGATGCTGAGCGCCGCCGCGCCCGGCTGTTACTGCTGCTCGATGATGGAGAGCCTACCCAGCAGGCTGCCCAGGCTGCTGGCATCACCCCCGGGCGGGCTCGCCACTGGCGCGGCTCGTTTCGCAACCAGGGCATGCAGATCTTCCCATCCATCGGGTTAGCAGCCCAGCCCGCCGCTGCTCCGGAACCGGACGAAGTGGTGGAGTTGGCGGACACTCCCCCGACGGCCTCCTCGATCGCGGGATTCATGATCGATGCAGCCACGCTGAAGGCTCCGGGCGTCGTAGCAGATGATCTGCTGTCAGAGGCGGGACGTAAAGTGCTGCGCTATCATTTCGCGCAGATGCTTCTGCACGAGGAAGGCACTCGGCTGGGTGAAAAAATTGAGGAACTGCACGATATGCGCGTGGCAACCCGCCGCATGCGCGCCGCCTTTGAGATTTTTGCTGACGCCTACACCAACAAGACCCTTAAGAAACTGCTGAAGGAGCTGCGCGCCACGGGCCGTAGCCTGGGTAAGGTACGCGATCTGGACGTCTTCATAGAGAAAGCCCTCCACTATGAGGAGGGCCTGCCTACCGCGAGACAGGCAGAACTGGCGCCGTTGCTTGAGAGCTGGAGGGCAGATCGAGAGCGGGCGCGCACTCAAATGGTCGCCTACCTGGACAGCCCCCAATACACACGTTTTAAACTGGATTATCACGAGTTTCTCACCACGCCTTTTGCCGGCATCCGGCGACCCTCACTGGAACAGCCGCTGCCATTGAGAGTGCGCGAGATTGCGCCAGTACTTATCTATACCTGCCTGGCCTCGGTGCGCGCCTTCGATTCCGTGATCGAGAACGCCTCACTGGAGCAGCTGCACGCATTGCGCATCGAGTTCAAAAAGCTGCGCTATACAGTGGAATTCTTCCGGGAAGTGTTGGGGGAGCAATCTCAGCAGGTGATCAGCGATTTAAAAACCATCCAGGACCACCTGGGTGATCTAAATGATGCCCAGGTGGCTATTAAAATCCTGCGCGATTTCCTGTCCGAGTGGGATAACCAGCAGTCCACCGTCCCAATCCGGCAGCGCCTGAGCCCGGAACCGGTCCTGGCGTACCTCTCATACCGCTACGCTGAACGCCAACGCCTGATGCTGACTTTCCGGGATACCTGGGCGCATTTCAACCGTCCCGAGTTCCAGAACCGCCTCGCACTGGCAGTATCGGCGCTTTAGCTTCACCCTGTAGGGATTCTACTTTCCCAGCCTCAATCTTCCTGCTGGTCGGCATGGGGTTCGCCGAGCACGTATTCCAGGTCATAGCCCTGCAAGAACATCTGGGCAAAAGCCTCTGGAAGACCGCTCTGGCGGATAGCTGCCGCAGCCCGCTCGACATCATACGCAACGCGGTAGTGCTGGACAGCAAACTTGGTCTTACTGATCTGCAGCAGTGCGTAACAGGCGCGCGGGTCGCCGTCGCCCGGTCTGCCAACACTGCCGGTATTGATCACAAAAACATCCCCAATCTGGCGGGCAAAGGGCTGGTGCGAGTGCCCGCAGATGAGCACATCGACGTGCGCCAGGCGTGAAAGCTCGTACAGCCAGGAATCAGGCGTCTCAGGGGTGAGGTGCTCTTCGTTCGATAGTGGGCTGCCATGCACCAGGAGAATACGCCGTCCAGCTACCTTCATGCGCACTTCTTCGGGCAGTCCAGCCAGATAACGTCGATTTTTACGGGTTAATTGCTGGTAGGCCCATTGGAACGCCAGGTATTTCTCTCCTCGCTTGCTCTTCCGCCATTTGCCTTCTTTTTGGGGGAAATTGACTACCTTCAAATCGTAGTTGCCGGCAATGCTGATCGCCCCGCATTGGCGCAGGAGCCGGATCACTTCATTTGGAAACGCGCCGTAGCCGACAAAATCCCCGACATTCCAGAACTCGCTGACACCCTGCTCCCTGGCATGAGCCACCACCGCCTCCAGGGCAGGCAGGTTGGCATGGGCATCCCCGAGCAAGGCAATTTTCATAGCCAGTTATCACATGCTCGTCAAGAGGGAACTTGCGGCGTGCGGTCCAGCAGCGCTTTGTCGGCACCGCGATCGATCTCCCACGGATAGACAATATACGCGTCGGTAATAGCGGCATAATAGTCTGGGCGGGCGTTGCCGAACAAGTTACGGTAAGGGTTGAAATGCAGCACGCAGGTGGATGGCAGACCCCCGGCGGTAGATACCCGGTTCTTGACCGATGTGATGGTTCGCCCGGAGCCCCACACATCGTCGACCACCAGAGTTCGCCGCCCGGCGAGCAGGCTGTCGTCAGGAAATTGGATGAATTTCGGCCAGGCCATCAAGCGCATGCGTTCCATTTCAACCTGGGCAGGGAAATCCACTGCAGCGGTCAGGATGTGGGTGATGTGCATCGCCTCTGCCAATATCCCCCCAGGGATGATCCCGCCGCGCGTGATCAGCACCATGGCTTCATACTCGCCTTCAAACTGCGGCAGGAGATAATCGACCAGGCGGTCGACGTCTGACCATGTTAACATCTCGTGGCGCGGTGGGTGCATGCTATTCTCCTTTGTCCGATTGCCTCTACATACCTATTATAACGTCAGTACGGGATAAGAGTTTTTGTTAGTTAGTTTTTGGTGCAAAACGCGCTCCAAAGCGCACTTACCCACAGGTAAATAAAT
>CAZGIX010000281.1:0-4968 GCA_964525785.1 uncultured Anaerolineaceae bacterium | reverse complement strand
AAGTCCCGAGGGCAAGCAAACCGGCTGCCCAGCGCGGCAGGATCCCGGCGCGGAAAGTAGCGATGGCAAACAGCAGGGAGCCAACGATTAACATCGGTGTGGAGATGGCCCACATCGTTGGCATGACCCCCAGGTTCACCTCGATGGGAACGCTGCTGAACATCTGCATGAAGCCGGCCACGAACGGGGGATACTGGCTCGCCAGAAGGGGCAGCACCGCGGCTTCGATGAAAGAATAGAGCCCCACCAGCGCCAACCAGAGGTCAAAAAGAAGGAAGCCAATCAGGCCCAGCCAGCCGGCCTTTTCTACCTGTCTGGCGTAGAGCCCTGCCAGGCCTAACACGCCAAAGAAGCCCAGGGATGTAGCAAAGATGTGGACGATTATCCAGGCAGGGGTGGTGACGTAGGCAGGTTCGTTCGCCGGATGGAACAAGCCCATGACGACGATGCCCAGCCCAGCCAGCATGGCCGCGAACCCTGCCAACCGCATGAGGGCTGCCGTCGATATCCTCGTTTTGCTTTCTTTGATCGCGATCTTTCCTTTGGTATTCATTTGTTTGTCTCCTGTACTGAACGATATGGGTAAATTTCATTGAATGGGACTTGATTGACCGAGATCAATGGCAAGCCCAAATCACGCACTTTTTTGAGCAATCCATGCAACGCAGCCTGATCGACCACCGGGCCGGCTAAAAGTGTATTGCCGTCTTCTTCCAGGGTGATGGTCAGGCCATCAAACCAGTCCACCCATGGGTGACCCAGATGGCCCTTGATCCTGATTTCATAGATTCCTGGTTGACTGGGACCGCTTGTTGGGATGGGTTTGTTTGACATAATCCTGTACCTTATGTGGCTGACCATAACAATCCGTGTCTCTTATTAAGACGGTATAGTCTACCTTTATGGTGGCATTAAAGGATAGACACTTAAGTGTTGTTGGGGGGTATTGTTTTTGAAGGATTGAGAGGGGATAAGTATTAAGGCTGTGGCTTTATGGATCGCTTGCCTGCAGCTCTGGATATCGGGTTCACGCGCAAACTGATTTTTCGGCTACAGCAAACCCAATTCGCGCGCACGCGCTACCGCTTCGGTGCGCCTTTGGACCTGTAGTTTGCTGTAGATTTTCCGATTGTGCCCTTTAACCGTATTCAAGGCCAGGAAAAGCTGCCCGCTAATCTCACGATTCGAGAGTCCCTGGGCAATGAGTCGGAGTATTTCCAGCTCGCGTTGGCTCAGAGGCTCATCCAACTCAGATGTAGGAGCTTGTGTTTGCGAGGAGATAGCCTGTTCCGTTTCATCGAGGGGGAAGGCTGTTAGTAGCCGCTGAACATAGTTTGGTGCAATCCCTTGTTTAAGGGCTTCTTTGAGCAGACGAGCCATCGATTGACCTTCATCTACAAAGAGGCGGATGAATCCGCCCGGCTCTGCCAGCGCAAGCGCATCTCTTAGCGCTTGCACAGCCCGCTCATTTTCTCCCAGCGCTTGGTGAGCGATCGCCTGTAGAACCAAAACCTTGAGCCGTTTATCCTCCCAACCCTTTGCCTCCATCTGCTGGCGTAATGGCTGCAGCGCCGCCAATGCTTTGGGTGGGTCCCCCTGAGCTAGGTAAACGCGGGCTTGACTGATAGGAAGATCATGGATCTCAGCCAGATGAGCGGCTGCCGCCAGATTGCCCTGTTGAAGCAGGGTCAGCACCTGTGCGGCAGCAATCTCAGGCATCATAAATGCAAAGTTATGCCGGCGCACGAACCCTTCAGCCTCATCCAAAACAGCGATCGCGCCGGATGCATCTCCCCTAGCAAGCCTAAGGCGGGCAAGAAACACCTCATACGAAGCGGACGTGCTGACGCTTTCCATCTGCCGCGTCAATTGGGTGCATTGTTGTCCGTACTGTTGGGCGGCATCCAGGTCATTCCATTCGTAGGTTATGCGGGCCAGTCCAAGGAACGCTTCACTGGCCATCGGCCGCGGCGGATTACCTGCCAATTGTAGGGCGCGCCTGTAGGTCTCTGAAGCCAAAGAAAGCTGATTGTCTGCTTCCTGTAATTGACCGAGATTGATTGTGGCCGCTGTGGTGTAAATGGAATCCCCAAACGACTTACCGATAGATGTAACTTCGTTATAGGCCTGCCTGGCCGCCGCGCGGTCTCCCTGAAGCTGATAGGCATACCCCAGCGTCCAGGTAGTGGCAGTACGGACAGGCAGGTTATCGGGACGCAGATACTCCAGAGCGCGACGCGACTGGGTGATGATGGTTCCTACATCGTGCTGAATAACGGCCAGTGTGGCCCGCATGGAGGCAATCCGGCCTACAAAGTCCTTTGTTGTATCGTCTGGTTCAGCACCTTGCAAAGCGGCAGCAAAAGCAGTTTCAGCGGCTTGTAGATTCTGTTCGACGGCGGTATGTTGCCCGCCAAACAATAACGTCGAAGCATATGTCACCCACAACGAAGGCCTGGCATCCATTGCTGTTTTGGGCAGTGACTCCAGCCAGTTCCGTACAACGGCGCCAGCACCACGAAATTGCAGAGGCATCCCCGCTCCCTCGATCAAGTGCTCGGCGCGCTCAACATCATTGGCGGCAGCCGCGTGTTGAAAAGCTTCAATCTCCAGTCCATTGTGCTCGTACCACTCGCTCGCCCGCCGGTGCAGAATAGGTATCTGATCGGGCTGTTCCTCTGTTAAGTGTGCACGGAGAACATCTGCAAAAAGTTGGTGGTAGCGAAACCAGCGGCGCTTATCATCCTGTGGAGAGACGAACAGGTTGCCTCGCTCCAGGGCTTCCAATAGTGCTTTGCTTTCCTCCTGACCGGTGACGGCATCGCACAGCGGGCCGCTCAACCAGTCGAGAATGGAGGTCTGTAGTAAGAAGCTACGGACACGTTCGGACTGACGCTGCAGGACCTCTTGGACCAGATAGTCCACGATGTACTGGTTGTCTCCAGCGAACGCCCTCAAAAATCCATGAATGTCCTCTCGTCCCCGCATCGAAAGTGCCGCCAGTTGGAGCCCCGCGACCCAACCTTCGGTGCGAGATTCTAGAGCGGCGATGTATTCTGCCGAGAGGTTGAGCCCCATTGTTTGGTTGAGAAAATCGGCGGCCTCGGAGGGTGTAAAACGCAAATCAGCGGCGCGAAGCTCGGTCAATTGGTCCTGGGCGCGTAACCGGGCCAGAGGTAGACTTGGATCCTCACGGGTAGTGATGACCAGGTGCATCTGCGGCGGCAGGTGCTCGAGCAGAAATGTCAGAGCGTCGTCGACTGACGTCGACGCGTCAACCGGTTTGGCATCGATAACGTGGTAGTCGTCCAGAACGAGAGCAAAGTTGTCCGGGAATGCGGTAATCTCATTGAGTAAGATAGTCAGGATCGCTTCAAAAGGTGGGAGCAAAGGAGTTTGCAAAAGTGCCAGGGCATTCCTGCCGATCTTCGCATCCAACATTTGTAAAGCCGCGATAAAGTATGACCAAAAACGTACGGGGTCATTATCTCCGTCGTCAAGGGAGACCCAGGTGACACAGCGCTCGCTTTGTGGGATCCATTCGCTCAGCATCGTCGTCTTGCCGTAACCCACCGGGGCAGAGATGAGGGTCAGTTTGCGGTGCAGGCCTTCGTTCAGTTGCTCGATCAAGCGGGGGCGGGGGACGAGTTGCGCTCGAGGTGGGGGGATAAATAGCTTTGTGGCTAAAATTGGCGCAGCCATGGATCAATTATAAGCCGTATCGAGCAGGCATGGCGGGCGGATAGGTGAGCGGGGCAGCGCACTTCTGAAGAAAACAGGTGTTCCCTAGCCTGGGGAACACCTGTTAAGTACCTGTGAATCGCCGGCCTCACCAGGACTTGAAGCTGACTGGCAAGTACAGCTTGAATAGTCCATCTGTGACGTATACCGTGGCGGAGGCCGTGGCGGTGGCGTCATCTGCCGGTCCGGGGTTGTAGGCTGTCCAGGTTGCGGTGTTGGTGATCGTCGCGGTGACGGTCTCGCTGATACTCAGCCCGGCAGTCACCGTGTCGATGCTGGCGCCAGGCGCCAGGTCATATGCCAGTCCGGTAAAGAGGGCGTCCAGCCTGTCATCCGCTAGGTCGTGCAGCGTGAGGGTCACGCTGCCGGTGTTGGTGACCTCGTAGCAGTAGTACACCTGCGTTCCCTGGGGAACCGTGATCTCGGTGGTCGCCGCGCACATCCCAGGCTCCGTGCCCACCGTCTTGACCAGGCTGATTGCTGGACCGAGCTGCACGACGTTTACCGTGGCCGAATCGGTGGCGGTGACCACGTCGGTCGGGCCGGGATTGAAGGCCGTCCAGGTGGCGGTGTTCACCGTGGTCTGGGTGATGTTGACGGTGTTGGTCAGGAAGGCGCTGGCTCCTGGTGCCAGGCTGTATGAGAAGTCGTTCAGCAGTGTCCCCAGTTCGCTGTCCAAAAGGGTGTGCCGGGTCAGGGTCACCGTGCCGGTGTTGGTCACTTCATAGCAGTAGGTCACATCTGTGCCGGCAGGCACCGCAATGCTGTCAGTCGCTGCACAGATATTCGCATCCGTGCCCACGGTCTTATCGACGCTGATCTCCGGGACGGGGGTGACGACATTCACCGTAGCAGTGTCGGTCGCCGTGGTCTCGTCGATCGGGCCGGGGTTGAAAGCCGTCCAGGTAGCGGTGTTCACCGTGGTCTGGGTGATGAAAACGGTTTGGGTGAGAAAGGCGCTGGCTTCAGGCGCCAGGGTGTATGGGAAGTCGTTCAGCACTGTCCCCAGCTCGCTGTCCACCAGGGTGTGCCGGGTCAGGGGAAGTGTGCCGGTGTTGGTCACTTCGTAGCAGTAGGTCACCTCGCTCGCCCCTGGCACGCTGATGCTGTCAGTCGTGGCACAGGTGTTGGCGTCTGTGCCCACGGTCTTCTCGACGCTGATCTCCGGTAAACCCCGGCATGCAGTCACGGTGACGCCATCGATTCCCAGGCCGGCCAATTGCACAG
>CAZGIX010000280.1:0-4985 GCA_964525785.1 uncultured Anaerolineaceae bacterium | reverse complement strand
AATATGGCTTCTGCCTTCAGCCAGCGCAGATGGCATAATTATGTTATGAGTAGATCCTGCGCTGTTTGCAGGATCGAGGAATCCCTGACCCCTTGTTCTTTGTAACCCTGCCGGCAGGGAAAAGGCAACTATCGCCACAGGGATTTCTCACTGCGTTCGAAATGACAACCTGGCTGGTCTGGTTTTGCATAAAATTCCTGAACATTAGATACACTACCCTTTAAACCGTCCCGATGGGCGCGCCCCTCTTTCGCGGTATAATCAACCGGAATTCGCCAAATTCACACCCCAATGGAGGAAACCAAAATGAGTCTGGAAGGCAAAGTAGCGTTGGTCACCGGAGGAGCGCGCGGCATCGGTAGGGCGATTGCCGAGCAGCTGGCTAACCTGGGAGCGGATATCGTCATCGCCGATCGCCTGCTGGAGCAGGCTGAGGTCACCGCACAAGAGCTCGCCAAAAGCAGCGGCAGGCGCACATTCGCCGTGCCAGTGGACGTCTCCAGCACGGAGAGCGCCAGGGAGATGGTCGAGAAAGCCATCGAGCACTTCGGCAAGGTGGATATCCTGGTCAACAACGCTGGCGTCACCCGCGATAACCTGATCATGCGCATGGATGAAGCCGATTGGGATGCTGTGATTGATATCAACCTGAAAGGCGCCTGGAACTGCTCGAAAGCCGTGATCCGCCCCATGATGAAACAGCGCTACGGGCGAATCGTCAATATCTCCTCCGTCTCCGGGCTGGCAGGGCAAGCCGGGCAGACCAACTATTCAGCCTCCAAAGCCGGGTTGATCGGCTTCACCAAAGCGCTGGCGCGTGAGGTGGCCTCCAGGCAGATCACCGTCAACGCGGTGGCGCCCGGTTTCGTGCCGACCGCTCTGACCATCGACCTGCCAGAAGACCTGAAAGAATCGATGCTCAAGATCACTCCATTGGGGCGCATGGGCAAGCCGGAGGAGATCGCTTACGCCGTGGCGTTCTTCGCATCCGATGAAGCCGGCTATATCACCGGGCAGGTGCTGAGTGTGGACGGCGGCATGATGATGATGTAAGATTAATGACAGGATGAATCGATGAGCGAATCGAAATGGAGATGGCATGGATGCGAATGAGAAGATCACCGTTTCTCCGGATGTGCTCCTGACTATCGCCCGGCTGACTACCCTGCAGGTGGATGGTGTCAGCCGCCTGAGCCCCGTGAAGGCCGGTGTGAACCGCCTATTTAAGCGCGGCTACGGGGAAGGAGTGCGTATCGAGCTCGAAGACGACACCGTGTTTGCAGATATCTATGTCATCTTGAACCACGATGTCAATATCCGCGATGTAAGCCGCAACATACAGAACGATGTCGGAAGGGCGTTTTCTGAGATGGTGGGGATGCAAATTGGAAGGATCAACATCCATATAGAAGATATCGACTACCCGGAAAACGAAGAGGTGTAAACCTTCATGAAACCCCGCACCAGAGCGCGCAGTGCAGCTCTGCAGGCACTTTACGAAATCGAGATGACGGGTCACCAGCCCGGAGAGGTATGGGAGCAGCGCATTGCTGACAGCGAGCTGGATGAAAACCTGGCGCTGTTCGCACACGAGATCATATTCGGTGTGCTGCCCCTCACTACCGCAATGGATGTGTTCATAAGCAAACACGCGCCGGAATGGCCGCTCGACCAGGTGGCCTCCATCGATCGCAACATTATCCGCATCGCGTTGTGGGAATTTGCTGTGTATAAGAAGACACCTTTGAAGGTTGCCATCAACGAGGCTGTCGAGCTGGCAAAGGTGTATGGCTCAGAAAGCACGCCTCGCTTTGTCAATGGGGTGCTGGGCAGCCTGGCAAACCACCAAAACGAGATCCAACAATCGCTGCACAAATTTCTGGAGTAAGCTCGCCCCCGCATGGATATTTTAGGCATCGGTCCTCTTGAACTGCTTTTTATCGTGCTGATCGCACTGATCGTGCTCGGACCTAAAGACATGGTCAAGGCTGGGCGCTCTCTCGGGCGCGCCTTGAAAACGATTGTGAGCTCGGACACCTGGCGGGTGGTCACCCAGGCATCCAGAGAGATGCGCAATCTGCCCAACCGCTTGATGCGCGAGGCGAACCTCGAAGATATCGATAAACAGCTCCCCAAGATCAGCGAATTGAACGTGCAGCCAAAAATCGACGAGATCAACAGGAGCTTGAAGCAGTCCGTGAATGAAGATCTATCTCCCTGGACGACGCCGCCTGAGGATAAACCCGCGCCTGCAGAATCGGGCGCACCGGCTGGCAAAGACAGCGGACCGGGGGCAAATCCGCCGGATGGTGCCGCGGGCTCAATGTCACCTACCAACACTGCGGAACCGGCCCCGGTAGATACAACGCATGCCGCCGCGCAGCTGCCCGAAGAGGCGCCGCCCGGTGCCGGTACAGCCGTGGAACATGAAGAACCTGCTCCAAATGGCGAGCAGAAAGGCGATCACCAGGCTTAATCTATGCGAAATTTGCTGTCTGCCCTCTGGCAGTTGGTCACCACCCCATTCCGCGCCATCGCCTGGGTGCTGCGCACGATCGCCCGCTGGTTGAGCAGCACAGCCAGACGGGTGCGGGATTTCATCAATGAAGAGCCTGAAGACGAGCCGCTCCCGGATACCTTCGCCAAGACGATGGAAAATCCCAGCGGTCTGCTGGAACACCTGGATGCACTGCGGAAACACCTGCTGCGCGCAGCAATATTCCTGATCATCACCACCTCCTTCTCCTTCAGCTTTGCCACCCAGATCATCGATCTTCTAGCGCAACCCATCGGGGGCATACAAAGCCTGCAAGCCATAGACGTCACCGAGCCGTTGAGCGTGTTCATGCGCGTTTCGCTGCTCTCAGGCTTTGCCCTGGCGCTGCCCTACATCACCCTGGAGCTGTGGCTGTTCGCCGCTCCCGGCCTGCATAAGCGCGAGCGTATCTTCGGCCTGGTCGCCATCCCACTGGTCGTCGTATTCTTCGTTGGGGGCATGGCGTTTGCTTACCGATTTATGCTGCCAACCGCCATCCCCTTCTTGCTCAACTTCATGAACATCCCGACCATTCCGCGGCCATCAACGTACATCGGTTTTATCACCAGCCTTTTATTTTGGATCGGTATTATCTTCGAATTTCCCCTGGTGATCTATGTGCTGGCAAGCATGGGGATAGTGAATGCCAGATTACTGGCAAACCAGTGGCGCCTGGCAATGGTGATCATCGCTGTTGCAGCAGCAGCCATCACACCCACCATCGACCCGATCAGTATGGGCCTGGTCATGGCGCCCATGGTCGTGCTGTATTTCCTGAGCATCGGGCTGGCAGCTCTGGCGGGACGTGGCAAAGCCCCGAACCGGCTGCCTGAGATAGAAACCCATCCGTAGTCTGGTACAAAAAAGGAGCCAACCAGATAAGAAATTCTCCACGGTGAAGCTGATCGAAGTCAAGCGATAGGCAATAATCAAGAGTACACCGTGGTTTCGCCGCGGTGCCACAGATTGGAGTGAGGAGGTCATGTATGAGCGATCGAGCAGCCATTATCGGCATAGGCTGGGCGGGCTTCCGGCCCTCCACCCCCGAGCAGTCCTATAAAGAGATGATCTACGAAGCAGCCCTGCGCGCCTACAGCGATGCCGGGGTCGACCCACGTCGCGACTTGCAGAGTTTTGTCACCGTGGCGGAGGATTTCCACGAAGGCACCAGCATCTTCGACGAATATACGGTCGACCAGCTGGGAGCGGCGCTCAAGCCAATGCATACCATCACCGGCGACGGGCTGCATGGCCTGGCGACTGCCGCGATGCTGATCCGCACCGGGCAGTTCGACCTGGTTGCGGTGGAAGGCCACAGCAAGGCTTCCAACATTCTCAGCCTGGCAGGCATAAGCGCCTATGCCCAGGATCCGGTGCTCAACCGCTCCCTGCGCCTGAACACCCACTTCGTCGCCGGGCTGGAGATGCAGCGCTTCCTATACGAAAGCGGCACCAACCGGGAGCAGTGCGCTGCAGTGGTGGTTAAGAACCGCTTCAACGCCCTGAAAAATCCGCTGGCATCCTATGCCGCCGATTTGGAGATCGAGGATGTGCTCGCCGGTCCACCGCTATCGCTGCCGCTGGGTGTCCACGAGGCTTCCGATGAAGTGGATGGCGCTGTAGTGATGGTGTTGGCATCCGAGGAGCGCGCCACTGCCCTCAGCGACCGGCCAATTTGGATCCTGGGCGTCGGTTGGTGCAACGGAGCAGCCTCCCTGGAGAGCCGGGATTGGGGCACCTTGCCCTATATCCAGAAAGCCGCCTCGATGGCTTACCAGCAAGCAGGCATCCACAGCCCACTCCAGGCGCTGGATTTCGCCGAAGTGGACGATACGTACGCCTATAAAGAGCTGCAGTCGCTGGAGGCGATGAGGATCTTCCGCTCGGGTGAGGCGGGCGAGCTGACTATCGAAGGGCTGACTTTACCGGACGGAGACTTCCCGGTTAACGTCTCGGGCGGAAGCCTGGGGATCGGTCACCTGCTGGATGCCACGGGCCTGGCCCGCGCCCTGGAGGCCGTGCTGCAGTTGCGCGGCGAAGCCGGACCACGACAGATCGAGGACGTGGAAGTCGGGTTGGTGCAATCCTGGCGCGGCGTCCCAACCACGAGCGGGGCCGTGATGATTTTGGCAAATTAGAATTTGCACCGCAGAGAACGCAAAGAGCGCAGAGATCTTACTGATATATGGGAGTCACTGGCTAGATGATATCCGAGACAGGCGATAGCGATGAAAGCAAAGCAGTTCGTCTGATTAACTTCAATGTCACTCTGCGGAAAGAAGGAATCGTGCGGCTCGTCAATCATTTTCCAGATGGCAGTCGCAATGGCTATACCCACAAGTAAGATTCCGATAGACTCAGCGGACCCTGCGTTCTCAGCGGTGAATTCTTGACAAGGAGGAATGATATGGGAATGCGAAAAGTAGCAGTGGTGGGTGCGGGGATGACC
>CAZGIX010000279.1:0-4998 GCA_964525785.1 uncultured Anaerolineaceae bacterium | reverse complement strand
AGCAGATTACGTCTCTTTTTTCAACCTTTCAGACTTTTCGGATAGGTTCTTAGTGCACCTTGTGTATTTTGTTCTGAAAATATCAACTTCGTGTACTTTCGTGCCATGGAGACTTCGTGATGATATTTTCTTTTATCGTGATAAAACAGGATTCATGGCAACTCCGTGTTCTTTGTGGTTCAATGTTTTTAAATCCGGAGTACCGTCGATTAGAGATAAGAAGAGCCCGGATCAGCGATCCGGGCTACTGGTTCCTTAGTCCCCAATGACGCTACTGGCTGGCAGGCGGGGCGGGCGTCTCGGGCGTCTCGGGCAGGGGAGCGGGGAGGCGGCTCTTGTTGCGGCGGCGCCAGGCACGGATTACCAGGTACGGCGGGAGGACAAATACCAGTCCCAGCAGCGCCAGGACCGGCAAGACCAGGATGATGATCCAGATGGCGGCGTTGGCGATGAACTTGACAGCGTTGATCAGCGCCTGGATGGCCTGCTTCGCCTCGCCCGCCGGCTGCCAGCTCCCGATGGTCAGCGGCTGCACCGCCTCGTTAGCTCTCAGGCTGGCAGTGATCATCGATAGGGCCGCGGATTGCTCGTAGTATTGGATCTGCCCCTTGATCACCTCGATATCGCTGCGCACGCGCACCAGCTCGTTGTAGACCGCCAGCACATCCTCGGTCTTGGTAGCCGAGCCCATGATCTCCTGGAGCTGCGCTTCGGCGCTCTCCAGGTTGCGCAGGCGCGACTGCAGATCAGTGTAATCCTGGGTCACGTCATCGCTGTTGGATGACTGGGTCAATGGCGGGCGGTCGCTCTCATCGCGGATACGCTGCATGGCCTCGTCCATACGCTCGGCCGGCACGCGGATCGAGATCGTCGCCCGGGGTACCTCTGCCCCGCTGTCCAGCTGCTCCTGGAACAGGTTGGCGTTGACCACGAACCCGCCCATCTCTTTTGCCATGGCTGAGATGCGCTCCATCGACGCTTCCGGGTCGACGACCACAACTTCCAGGCTGCCATTCTTGATCACGATGCGCTCGACCGCCTGTGCAGCATCGAGACCCCGGTCGTAGCTGTAGCTTTCGCCGGCAACCGGCGGCGCTTCCTGCGGGCTGACGCCGCCTTCGCTCTCCACGGATGTGTTATCCCGGGCTGGCGACATTGCCCCCGCGCAGCCGGTCAGCAATGCGGTAAGCAGCAGTATGGTGATTAAGATCGTGCTGATTGGATTTCGCTGTTTGTACATGTTACCCTCCACCGCAGTATATATTTCCCCGTAGCGAATATCGTGATAGCCACAATTTTCGGGCAGATACTAGACGCTGATCCTCCCCGCAGTGTTCCCGGCATTCGAGAAGCGCCGGTTTCACCAACCCCCGGACAGGCGTTCGATATGCCTCCCCGGCAGCCCCGCTACCCGCATCGCGTCTTGCACCGCCTGGATATCGTATTCCACACGGTGGTACTCGACCGTCTCTTCGTTCAAGTTATACAGGATATAGGCCGCTTTGGGGTTGCGATCGCGCGGCTGCCCGACCGAGCCGGGATTGATGATGGCGCGCGGCGACATGGCAATGCACATGCCTTCCTCGAGCATCACGGGCCGGGCCGAGGCCTGGCTGTCGCGGTAGTAGAACAGGACCGGCAGGTGCGTATGCCCCACGAAGCAGTAAGCGGTGCCGAAAAATTCGAAGTTGCGCGTGGCGTTGTGGGTGTCGAGCAGGTATTCCCACACCGGCTGGCGCGGGCTGCCGTGTACCAGTGTCACGTGGTTACCCAGATCGGCGTAAGCGCTGAGCGTGTCAGCGCGCTCGGGCAGGCTTTCCAGGAAAGCCAGGCTGGCTTCGGTGAGGTTATCGCGGGTCCATTCGATGGCCCGGCGCGCCTCGGTGTTGAAAGTGTACGGGTCCAGCTGACCGAGCACAGCCGCATCGTGGTTGCCGATGACACACAACAGGTCCGGCAGTGCGCGCACGCGGGCGATGCACTCGTTGGGGTTGGGTCCGTATCCAACCAGGTCGCCCAGGCACCAGGCGGCGTCGAAGCTGCCGGCATCAGCGATGACGGCGTCCAGGGCGGCGAGATTGGCATGGATATCGGAGATGACGAGCGCTTTCATGAGAAGTCAATGGTAGCACAGAAATGGTGGAGCGGGAAGATTCTCACCACGGAGCACACGGAGTTGCCATGAAATCTGTTTCATCCCGATAAAAGGAAATATCACTACCAAGTCACCAAGACACGAAGGGTGGTTAAAAAAACTTTGCGTCTCTGCCGCTCTGCGCCTTTGCGTTGAGGGTTTTCAGGCTCAGACGGCTGTCCAGGCCTGGTACAGGCTCAATTTGCCGCCTTCGCCATCTGAGAGGAAGGAGGTCCGGACGCGGTAGCCCGAGTGCACCGCCAGCTCGTCCAGCTCCGGTCCGCTGAAATGGTGTACGTAGCGCAGGCCGTACCCGCCGCCGCGCCAGTCCAGCAGGTAATCGCCGGGGTCCACGTCCGCCGCCGACAGGCCAGCCACTTCCCAGGGCTGGATGCGCCCGCGCAGACGGGAACTGTTCAGGAAGGTCCACTCCGAGTGGATCAGCTCTCCGCTAGGGAGGGTCAGGCGGCGCGCCTGGCGCAAGACCTGGCTACGCAGACTGGCTCCGGGCAGGTGGTGCAGCACGGCAAATGCCAGGATGAAGTCGAAGGCCGGGAGGCTGGACAGGCCGAGAGCGCCAGCCCAATCCGAGGCGGACAGGTCGGCATGCCTGAACTGGAAGACATCGCCTGGGAGGCAGTGCCCGGCGGCGGCACCCAGCAGGGCTGGGCTGAAATCCAGGCCGGTGTAGGCGCCGCTGAAGCCACGCCGGGCGAGTTGGCGCGCCAGCTCACCATTCCCGCAGCCCAGGTCGAGGAGCCTGGCATCCCGGGGGATGCGCTCCAGGATGGACCCCACGCCGGGCTGCAGGCGCTGGCGCGTGGCGGAAAACTGCGCGGCTAGCCTCTGGTAAAATTGGTGGTTAAGTGCTAAGAGTCGACCAGCGACGGAGTCTTGCATGGAGTAATTATAGCCCCACAGAGCACACGGAGATTACGGAGAAGATCAAGAGGAGTTAAGAGATTTCAACACGAAGTCACCAAGACCCGAAGGGTGATTGTAAATAAACTTTGCGTCTCTGCTTCTCTGCGCCTTTGCGTTAAGGGTTTCACCACGGAGTTGCCATGAAATCTGTTCCATCCCGATAAACGAAAATATCACCACGAAGTCACTAAGACACGAAGGGTGTTTAAGAATATTCATTCTTATGGTTAAGGGCGCGTTCCACTTATGAAAAATCATTCCTGGCACCAGATACGCAGGCAAACGCCGGAAAGGCTGGCTTTGGCGCGCCTGATCCTGGAAGAAGTGCGCGCGGGGCGCAAAGTGCAGGATGCGGTGCGGCGCAATCCGCTGCCGGGCGGCGGTTACCTGGGCAAGCACATGCTGGTGGCGGCCTACCACCAGCTCACCGAAAGCGGAGAATGGCAGCTCGATGCGGATTTCCTGAGGCTCATCCGCATGAAGCCGGTGCGTACGCTGTCGGGCGTGACGACGGTCACGGTGCTCACCAAGCCCTACGCCTGTCCCGGCAAGTGCGTGTTCTGCCCGACCGACCTGCGCATGCCCAAGAGCTACCTGCCCGACGAGCCGGGAGCGCGCCGCGCTTTAGAGCACGCTTTCGACCCGTTCGACCAGGTGGCGGCGCGCCTGGAAGCGCTGGACGCCATCGGGCACCCGACCGATAAGATCGAGCTGCTCATCCTGGGCGGCACGTGGAGCGCGTACCGCCGGGATTACCAGGAGTGGTTCGTGCGGCGCTGCTTCGACGCCCTGAACGGGATCGTCTCCGAGAGCCTGGCTGAAGCTCATGCCCGCAACGAGACGGCAGCACGCCGCAACGTCGGGCTGGTGATCGAGACGCGACCGGACCATGTGGATGCGCAGGAGGTAACCTGGCTGCGCTCGCTGGGGGTGACCAAAGTGCAGATGGGGGCGCAGAGCCTGGACGACCGCATCTTGGAACTCAACCAGCGCGGCCACAGCGTAGAGGCAACACGCCGGGCAGCGGCTATGCTGCGCGCCGCCGGGTTCAAGATCGTGCTGCACTGGATGCCCAACCTGTTGGGCGCCACAACCGCCTCGGACCGGGAAGACTTCCCCCGCCTGTGGCAGGGGCTGTGCCCGGATGAGATCAAGATCTATCCCACCCAGCTCCTGGAGAACGCCGACCTGTACCAGCATTGGCTGCGCGGCGAGTACCAGCCATACAGCACGGAAGAGCTGGTCTCCCTGATTGCCGATATCAAGCCGACCATCCCGCGCTACTGCCGGGTGAACCGGGTGATCCGCGACATCCCGTCGACCAACGTCGTGGCGGGCAACAAGCGCACCAGCTTGCGCCAGGACGTGCAGCAGGAGCTGCAGCGGCGCGGGGAGCGCTGCGAGTGCGTGCGCTGCCGGGAGGTGCGCGGTGAGAAGATCGATTTCAATTCCATCGCACCTCAAGATATCGTATACCAAGCCGGCAAGACGCAGGAGCATTTCCTTTCCTACGTCACCGCGGAGGACCGCCTGGTGGGCTTCCTGCGCCTGTCGCTGCCCGGGCCTGGCGCCGTGCAGACCGGCATCCCCGAGCTGGAAGGGGCGGCGATCATCCGCGAGGTGCACGTGTACGGGCAGTCGCTGGAAGTGGGGGCGGCGCGGCGCGGCGAGGCCCAACATGCCGGGCTGGGCACGCGCCTGCTGCGCCAGGCCGAGCGCATCGCCGCTCAGCATGGCTACCGGCGGCTGGCGGTCATCTCGGCGGTGGGCACGCGGCGCTACTATCTGCGCCGGGGCTTCGAGCGCGGCGAGCTGTATTTGAGCAAAGAGGTCATTGCAACGCCGGTCGAGTGAGGCATAACGTTAATTATCATAACCTCGTATAGGGACATTTCGAACTATAATCATGTTGAAGTAATGTTGTTCTGGCGTCTACGCAT
>CAZGIX010000278.1:0-5022 GCA_964525785.1 uncultured Anaerolineaceae bacterium | reverse complement strand
AGCGTTTGGAATTTCCTGAAAGAAGGACACACTTCCCCATCCGCCCTGCGACTACATAAGGACAAAGATATAATAAACCCAATGTTAATGACTATAGAACTCAATAGGTAACGGTCTACGAAAAAGTAATCATCATTCTCTGCAATCTCAAAGGAAATATCCTATGGCTTCAACTATCCGCGTCGACCATATTGCTGATTATGTGGATCAAGAAATAGCCATCCAGGGCTGGGTATACAACCGCACACACAAGGGCAAGCTGGTTTTCCTGCTCGTGCGTGATGGCTATGGTTTTGTCCAATGCGTGGTTTTCAAGAACGACCTGGATGCTGATCTATTCGACCAGATCAGCCGTCTGCCGCAGGAATCGTCGGTCACGATCACCGGCACGGTGCGCGCCGACCAGCGTGCACCAGGCATTCCGGGCGGGTTCGAGATCGGTGTCACCGGGCTGCGCATCGTCCAGGCTGCCGCCGATGAGTATCCCCTGGCGCTCAAAGAGCATGGGCCGGATTTTGTGCTGGATAACCGCCATCTGTGGCTGCGCATGCCATCCCAGTGGGCAATCCTGCGCGTGCGTGCCCAGGTCATTGCCGCCGTGCGCGAGTGGCTCGATACCAACGGCTTCACCAACATGGATACGCCCATCCTGACCCCGGCAGCTTGCGAAGGCACCACCACGCTGTTTGAGACGCCTTACTTCGACGAGGGTGTGGCTTACCTGGCGCAGAGCGGGCAGCTCTACAACGAGGCCAATATTTTCTCCTTTGGCAAAGTGTACTGCTTTGGGCCGACGTTCCGTGCGGAGAAATCCAAGACCCGTCGCCACCTGACCGAGTTCTGGATGGTGGAGCCAGAGGTGGCGTTCTGTGACCTGGACGGATTGATGGAGATCGAGGAGCAGTTTGTCAGCCACATCGTACGTCGTGTATTGGAGCGCTGCCAACCGGAGCTCAAATCCCTGGAGCGCGATCTCTCGGCTCTGGAGCGCATCGCCCCGCCGTTCCCGCGCATCTCTTATGATGTTGCTCTGGTGATGCTGAAGGACATCCGCGCCGCCGCTGAAGACCCCGAGCAGAAAGAGCTACTGGCGATCGAGTGGGGCATGGATTTCGGCTCTCCCCATGAGACTGCCCTGACCGAGCGCTACGATAAGCCGGTCTTTGTCTACGGCTACCCGACCCAGGTAAAAGCCTTCTATATGGAGCCCTGGCCTGGGCGTCCGGAGGTATGTAAGAGCGTCGATCTGCTCGCTCCTGAGGGCTACGGCGAGATCATCGGCGGCAGCGAGCGCATCTCCGACCCAGACTTGCTGCTGGATCGCCTTCACCAGCATAACCTGCCCGAATCGGCCTTCCAGTGGTACATCGACCTGCGCCGCTACGGCAGTGTGCCGCATTCCGGCTTCGGTATGGGTATCGAGCGTACGGTCTCCTGGCTCACCGGTATCAAGCATATCCGCGAGACCATCGCTTTTCCGCGCACAATCAAGAGAGTTTACCCGTAGAAGATGAGAATCCTTGCAACTCTGTCATAAATATTAATAATTACCTGTCCATACCTGGAAAATTATGGTATATATTTAGCACCCCTGCTGTGCGCGTGATGCCGCATCCCGGTTTTGAGCCAACACCCACAAATCGGGGCCCAATCTTGCGGCGGTGACGCGATAGGCTTGAGCCAAGGCGGAGCTTCCGAGGCGAGCCCCAACCTGCGAAGGCAGGTTCAAAACTTCGCAGCACACGGCACGGTGGGGAATTGCCTTCTGAACCGCAGCGATGCTGGGGAGGAATGTGATGGTACCTCTTGGAATCCCCCAATTTCAAGAGGTATCTGTTTTAACCGCCGCCGGTCTCGCTATTCCAGCACTTCGAAGATAAAGACGCCGTGATGCGTGTATCTTTGAGCGAAGAGCGGGCTGCTGCGCAGTGCATGGGCCGAGATCGCCCCACCGCGCCCGCCAATGTAGATATATGAGATGTTCTCTTCCGCCAGCAGTTTGTGCAGGGCTTGCGGGTCGCTGCCGAGATCGATTACCCGCTGGCTGACTTCATTGATATGCTGTAAGTACTCCGTGGAATTGCTCAGCCCGTACAGCACCGGCGGGGGCATCGTCGGGTGGTCCCCCAGGGCAGACAGCCAGTACCCGCCATCGTTGCCGGCATACTGTCCATATCCCCAGGCAAAAGGGTTGACCAGCACTGTCTCGCCGGGGGGGAGGTTCTTCGCTGCCCAGGCTATTCCTGCTCGATCGGCTTCCCTGAACATGAAAGTGACCGGATTCAGAAGCGTCAGCAGCGGTCGCGCAGCCAGGACTGCCAGTGCTAATCCGCCAGCTGCCAGCCCCCAGCGGTACAATGGACGCCAGCGCCAGGGCAAGGCCTCGCGCCAGGTTTGTATCACCTCTGCCAGTAAGTAAGCCGCCAGCGTTGAAACCGGCAAGAACAGGCTGATGGTCACCGAGATGCTGTTGACAAATCCACTCCCCGGAAGTCCAAGGCTGCCCAGATTGGCCAGGGCGTACAGCATCCCCGTCCAGATCAGCAGCACCAGCCCGCTGCTACGCCGGCGGGCTATGCTCCACAGGCATCCTAAACCTGCCAGGACCAGAATATAGCTTCCCCAGGCGGTGTTTAAATAAGGCCATGTGATCCCGCTGAAGGGATCGCGTCCCGCTGGGCGCCAGGCGGTCAGTTTAGGTGCCAGCATATCCCTCAGCGCCGGAAGCAGCACCGGCAGCGCCAGGCCCAGTCCCAGCACCCCAATGATCAAGGCAGGCAGCCAGCCCTTGCGTACAGCGTAAATGACCCTGCGGCGATTTTCTTCCGTTCCTGCCGCTGCCCGAATTCCCTCCACCAATCCCCACGCCAGAAGCAGGCAGCCCAGGAACGCGGTCACCCGGTAATGGGTCAGGGATAATCCTGCCAGGCATATCCCACCCACGATCCAGTTTCTCCAATTATCGCACCGGGTGAACTTCGACGCTCGTTCAGCACTGGGGATATCCCCTGCTGAATTTTCCTTCGCGCTCTTCGCGTCCTGGCGGTAATCTCTTGCTTTGCTGTTTAGCCCACTCAGGATTAATGCCAGCACAGCCGGTAAGATCATCAGCCCTGCCAGCTGGGTGTAGCGCCCCCAGCTTGTGAAATACGCCGGCATAGGTGTCATCATGCCAGCTGCCAGGGCTGCCAGGAGCCCTACCAGTCGGCTGCGCGTCAGCAGCCTGGCAAACAGGTAGACGGGGAAGATAGCCAGGGCGTTCAATACCTGCCCGAATATCAGCATTCCCTCAACCAGGTCCATGCCGGAAAGCCACAGGAAGCACGCCAGGACGCTGTGGAAACCCGGGTGATAGCCGGATGGATCGATCTCAAGATACGGTGTGTAGCTATCAGGGTAAGTGCCGTTTTCCAGGATCAAGCGAGTTGTCAGGGCGTGGTGCGCCGAGTCAACCCAGGGCGATGCAGACAGGTCTCGCACCATTACCATCCGGACGAAGAAGGTGATGAGAAACACACCTAACAGGGCGGTGGAGATCGATGGAAGTCTGTGGAGGCTGTTTTTCAGGATGGAATAGGTGCGCCTTAACCGCCAGCGCAGTGAGGCCGGCGCTCTCTTGAAAGCCAACCACAGCCGGTAGACTGCAGCCGCAGCGAGCAATCCGCTGGCTCCAGTCACAGCGGTCCGGCTCCAGGTCAGGTTCAGCAGACTGGTCCAGGCCATGATGGTCGGGATGGCTGCCAGGCTCAATCCCAATATAACCGCTGCACGCCCGCCCCAATCCAGGCGGCGATCCATGCCGCTCCAGGCAAGCAGCAGCCAGCCCGGTAGGATCAAGACTGCCCCTAGCGGCAGTATCAGCCAGGTCCATTTCAATAGGTTCACCATGTCGCCTACCACAGCTGCCGGACCGTAATCGTATGCCAGCCGGAAAGCGGCATCTGCCAGCAGGTAATCCTCGTTGACAGCCGCTTCTCCACCCGCGTACACATCCTCCAGCCGCCCCAGCACCTGCACGCCACCTGTCTGGCTTGTCACCTGCACCTCGAAGCGGCCGTTCTGCGAGTCGCTGACCGGCGGCAGCGCCAGGGTCAGATGTTCATCCAGGCGGAGCTGCTCCAAAGGCGCCTCGATCTCTGCGATCAAGTTTGGCTCGCCACCTGCCCGGTACAGATCGACCGCTACAAAGGCGGAGGCCTGGACGTCTTCTTCCACGCGCAGAAAGAGCTCCACCTGGTTCATTCCTGCCCGGCGCGAGACGAATCCCTGGCGGAAGGTCTGCCCGGCCTCCAGGCTGGCAATCACGTCCTGGCGCTGCTCTTGAGATCCCTCCGTGTCCGTAGCCGTCACGCACCCGCTGATCAGCAGAGTGAGCAGCAGCAAAACTGATATGAAACTGGTTTTCTGTGATAGGGGAATGGGTCTACCGCCGCTTTTCATCACGTGGATCAAGCAGGCCGATAATTTAATAAATAATGCGCCGTTTGGCGTATAACGGCGTTCGTGCTGCTCCCTATCCCTGCGATGCCTTCTAACGCTGCCCGACACCCAAATCCCTGATCCCGAATCTGCTTATCCCCTGATCCCTAATTACCTGATTTCCTAATTTCCCTTCCCATTCCCTACATTTGCCCGCAGATACGCTTGAATGAACCCATCGATATCGCCATTGAGCACGGCGGTGGTATTGCCAGTCTCATACTCGGTGCGGTGATCCTTGACCATCTGGTAGGGATGCAGCACGTAAGAGCGGATCTGGCTGCCCCACTCCACCTTCTTGAATTCGCCGCGCAGTTCCGCCAGCTGCTCCTCCTGCTCCACCTGTTTGATTTCCAGCAAGCGGGCTCGTAGCACGCGCATGGCATTCTCCCGGTTCTGGCTTTGGGAGCGTTCGTTCTGGCAGGTGACCACCAATCCGGTCGGGATGTGGGTGATGCGAATGGCTGTGGCGTTCTTCTGCACGTTCTGACCGCCGGCGCTGGATGAGCGGTACACATCGATGCGCAGGTCGTCGGGGTTGAT
>CAZGIX010000277.1:0-5085 GCA_964525785.1 uncultured Anaerolineaceae bacterium | reverse complement strand
CTGGCAGCACGACGCCGATATCGTCATCGCGCTCGACCACGTGCTCGGCGGTCAGGATCAAGTCGGCAGCGTAAGCCACGCCGCTGGCAGGCATGCGCCGGCGGGCATTGACCGTCACTGTCGCCGCGGCAGCTTTCTCGACAGCCGCCGCCATGGCGTCCGAAAGGGCAATCAGGGGGTTGTTTGCGTCAGACATGGATATTCCTCCAATGGAATTTCTCGTAAATAAGGATGTCTTCAGTATATGCTGACGTTCACTGCTGCACATCGCCCAATCGAGCGGGTCCTTACCTGGAAAAACGGGGGAGGCGCACACCGCCGGTATGAAGGGGCCTCAGGCTTTAGCTGCTTTCGAAACTTCGAGCTTATTGCGGGGTTAGATATCTAGAGAAATAACCATCCGAGATGTTTCCATTTGATCTTCAATAAGCTGTCCGTCCAGGGTCGGCAGTTCTGGCAGAGCTGCCAGTCCTTGAAAGCCACCCAATCTGATCAACAATTATAAGGAGATAATTATGTTCAACCGCATTCTGGGCGTCTTAAAGCTGGACTCAAAGACCTTCGAAGAGATCGAGCACGATTCTTCGGCGACCTCGCAGGCAGCCATCATCGTCGCCGTCATTGCCGTACTGGGGGCCTTGGGCAGCGGGTTTAGCGCTACGATTGGTGGCGGCGCCTTCTTCAGCAGCTTTATCAGCTCCCTGATCTGGGGCTTTGCCGGCTGGTTTGTCTGGTCGGTGGCAACTTACTTCGTGGGAACGATGCTCTTCAAGGGCCAGGCAACCCTGGAGGAGATGCTGCGCGTGATCGGATTCGCCTACGCCCCACAGTTCCTGAACATTATCCCCTGCGTTGGCTGGGTCATCGGCGGGTTGTGGTCGCTGGCAGCGGGGTTTATTGCCGTGCGCCAGGGCCTGGACCTGGACAATACGAAAGCCTTCTTCACCATCGTAATCGGCTTTATCATCTTCGTGATCGGCAACATCCTCATCGGCACGCTGGTCAGTGGGGTGACCAGCCTGTTCGGTTAGCTCCAGCGTAATACAAAGCATCCGCCCGAGGCAACCTGAGGTAGCTCGCCGGGCGGATGCGTGCGCCGGTTGTGAGACAGTGTTACGGAGCCTGCCGCAGCATCCCGGGCAGGTAGATTTTCTGGTCCAGGCCTGGAGGTACTACACTGGCGCCGCGCACCAGGTCCATAGGCTGGTAGCCCTCGTAGCCCGGGAAGATGTAATCCAGGTTGGGATTTTCCAGGCGGTTGATCAGGATCTCGCTCAGCACGCGGCGGTAGTCGGTAGTCACTGCCAGGTCGGCCCGGTCGTAGAGCTGGTCCACGCCGAGACCCGGCCAGCTGCCGTACACCTTGCCCCCGTTCACCCGCCCGCCCTGCACGAGCATGACACTGCCGTGCCCGTGATCGGTGCCGTGGCTGGCATTCTCACGCAGGCGGCGCCCAAACTCGCTCAGCACCACGAGGGTCGTTCGCCGGTTGTAATCGCTGGCTCCGCTGCCATCCAGGTCGGTGTAGAAAGCCGCCAGCCCCTGAGCAAGATTTCTTAAAAGATCCGCCATGTAGCCGCCAGAGCCGTCCCCCTGGTATTCGTGGGTATCCCATCCCCCCAGGTCGACCGCCGCCACGCGCAGACCCACGTCCAGCTTGATCATCTGGGCAATGGTCTGCAGGTTGTCCCCGAAGGAGCCACCAGGATACTGCGCTCCATTGGCAGGTGTGTAGTGACCGGGATCGGCGCTCTCGATCAGGTCGACGGCATCGAGAGTCTGGGTGCCGGCCCGGAACAGCCAGCTGTCACCGTTGTACATGCGGCGCAAGGCGGCGCGCTGGATATCTTTGTAGTACCAATTGCCGCTGAAGGAAAAGTCGCCCGGATTGTCCATAGCAACCGTCTCGTAGGTGCCCAGCAAGGAGGTGGGCTGAGAATTGCCGGCGGAGAGGGCCGGCATCAAAATCGTCGGCGGCAAGTTGGGGGCGCTCTCCAGGTGGCGGGTGATCCAGCCGGTAGTGGAGCTCTTCTCCCCCGGTGTACCCAGCTCGATGTACTGCATGGCATCGAAATGGCTGCGGGTATCGCTGGTCAGCCCGACGGCGTGTACAACTGCCAGGCTGCCGTTGGTGTAAAGGGAATGCAGGGGTGCCATAGCCGGGTGCAGACCGAACTGCCCGTCCAGCGGCAGGGCCGCACCCTGCCCGCTATCGGGCACCTGCAGCTCGGTGCGGCTCGCCTCGTATTGCCCGCGGTCCGCCCCTGCAACTGGCGGGACCACATTCAGCGCACCCCAACCGCCGCGCAAGAACACCACCACCAGGATATCGTTGTTGTATGCGCCGGGTGCAGATGGATTGGCAAAAGCCACCTGGGTGAGGCGGGCGCCTGCCATAGCGGCAATCGCTGAGGAGCAGCCCACCAGAAACTGGCGGCGAGATAATTTTTTAGGGGACACAGATTCACCTCTCTAGCGGTATTGGAAATCGGGGCTCATCAGGATCAAGGCAACCATGCGCGGCAGGCGTTCAGCGATCAGATCGTCCGGCAAATCGATGTCAGCATCGCTTCCCTGGGCAATAAAATCGATGATCTCCTGGCGGTTTTCCGCCGGATGCATCGCCCGCCCCAGGATGCGATCGATCCAGAAATCAGCTATGGCGGTAGGCGTGCGCGTGCTGACCGGCATCTGGCTGAGCAGGTTGATTGACGTGCCGTAGGCCCAGCCTTCGATCAGCGCATTGCACAGCTGCCAGCGCTGCAGCATCGAGGTGGTACCGGTCCAATCTTCTTTCAGATCCGGGTAGCCGTTGGGGGCGGGATGTGAAAACAGCGGCTGGCCCAGATCATCGTAGTACCAGCCGAACACATCGCTGGGGGTGAAATCGGCTTTGGTGATGCGCAGCATGCTCACCGCGATTTCAAAGGGGCGCTTAATCTTCTCTCCGTAGGTGGTGCGAAAAGCCTCCGACAGGATGATCTCACGCACAACTCGTTTCAGCTGGTCGGAGCTGTCTTGATGCGCCATGAAGACTGCCGCGGCGGCATCGACGAGATCCTGGGGTGGGGAATCGCCGACCAGGCGGCGGCACAGCTTGCGGGAGATATGCCGGGCAGTGCCCGGGTGAGCGGCAATGGCATCCAGCACATCGCGCCCGTCTTTCATGGGCGCCTGGTCAGCGGGGATGTACTGCTGCATGAAGAATTTATTGGCGCGATCGTGCCAGTCCGGGTAGTAGAGGAATGTACCGCTCTGTCCAACGCCCGATTCCCAGGAGCTGTGATCTACCCGCCAGCCGGTGAAGCAGCGCGCGGCTTCGTAAACATCGTTATCCACATAACCAATGGGGATCCCGTTCTCATCCACCGGCGCGCTGAATGGGTCCATCACGCCCAGGTAGTTCTCCGCCCCCAGGGTGTGCAGCTCCAGCAGCTCGCGCGCCCAGTTCTCGTTAAATCCGCCCACCTGGTTGATGTAGTTATCCAGGTAATACAGCATGGCGGTGCTGGTAGCCATCTCTTCCAGCATCTGGCGGAAGTTGCCCAGGGCATTGGCGCGGATCACGTCCCGGTCGTATTGGACGAACACCGGACCGATGTAGTAATGCCAGCCGTAGACGTTGAAGTGGTTGTGCCAGAAATCGACCAGCACCTCGAACAGCTGGCGCTTGCTGTACACGGCCCGAATCCAGGTGGCGTTCTCGCTCTCCACGATGGGCAGCATCCGGTATTCCCAATCATCCGGGTTGTTCACCACGTGGTCGGCCCAAAGCTGCTCCTAGGATTTGTTCAAGGTGGTGAATCCAGCGGCTGCCAGGTGGGCATCGCATACCGTGTCATCGACCGAGTAAGGATCGAGCTGCTGGTCAACGTAAGCAGCGAGGCACTCCTCTGGTGTCGCCCCCAGGGAGCGAAAAACCTGCAGGTCGCCGGGGCGCGGCCCAAAAGCCAGGCGGTCGAGGGCGATTACCTCCAGCGGCGGCAGGGGCAGGGGGTCGATGGCCCTGCCGGTCAGCCAGCGCTCAGGAGCGCACACAGGGGCAGGGGGCGGCGGGGAATCGGCCTGCGCGATCCGGAAGGGCAGGGCCGCGCCAATGGAGGCTGTTCCCAACACACCCCCCATTTTCAGGATCGACCGGCGGCTCAGCTCCGGTCGGCTTGCAGGATCCATCATCTCTACTCCTTGATCGATTGAATTGGGCAGGTATAGTGTGTAACCCCAGCATTTCCCACCCGCGGCGGCTGGTGGGGAGTTTAAACCATTTCTGCTCCAGATTGTCAATTGGCTTATGGTTAAGAGGTGGTATCGATATGATTAACAGATGCCTGCTTCAGCAAAGCTGTAGGCACTGGCGGCTCGTTTCCCCAACATCAGCCAGGCGCGCTGGTTCGATTTGACCTGCTGGTAGCAGGTGGATACCGCGGCCGCGCGCCTGCCGCAGGAAGCCGTTGGGACTGCCCGGGCGCGCGGCCGGGAGCGCGATCTATTTGCCTCAGCCGAGGAGCTGCTGCAGGAATTATCCCACCCGGGCTGAGAGGAATCGAAACGCGAAACCACCTCCTGCGGATGAGGAGGGGACACAAAGCGGGAGATAACTCGCAAGCGGGGCCGGTTTAGCGGCGCAAAGCCAGTCCCCAGGCGACGGCAAAAACTGCCAGGATGGCAGCCAATATCCAGCCGATCACCGGCATTGCGCGGCCCATGGTGAACAAGCCGATCAGGATGGCAATAATGCCCAGCACGCAGAAGACTAGCTCCACCTGGACCAGCAGGTTCACCTGCTCGCGCCGGCTGGCGCGCCAGCCCAGGTAGCTGGCAAATCCCAACGCCAGCAGGGCTGCACCCAGCACCCGGGTGATAACCCCATCCACGAAAGTCCCGCCAGGAATGCTCAACTCGGATTCTGGCAGCTGCACCCATTCGTCCACCCAGCCCAGCAGGGTGAGCGTGCGCCCAGGGATCAAGAACAGGGCGGCGCCCAAAATCAGCGCCACAATCAGGTGCACCAGAAACGTGGTTCGCAGGGAATTGGAAATCGGAGCATCCATAGTTTCCTCCTCTACTCGATACTCTGCGGATCCT
>CAZGIX010000276.1:0-5116 GCA_964525785.1 uncultured Anaerolineaceae bacterium | reverse complement strand
CTGGGGGTAAAAGTGGGCGGAACAGGACTCGAACCTGCGACCTTCTCTGTGTAAGAGAGACGCTCTAACCAACTGAGCTATCCGCCCGGTGAGGCGATTATACCGCAGTTGGCAAAATTCGGACTCCTCCAGCCCACCAGAAATAGTATAATAGTTCCAGAACCTTAAACAACCCCATATTTCGGGTTCGAGGTGCCCCTATCCCCCGGATGGGAGGGCTGTGCCCCTGTTCCAACGCAGGAGCACTGGCGAAGCCGGTAATGATGGTCACGACCATGCCATCGAAGTCCGGCGCTGTCCCGCAACTGTAAGGTGGAATGCCCCTCAGGCATTCACCAAGCCAGGTCGCCCGCCTCGACCCGCGTATCCACGCGCCTCGCGGAAAGGAGGTGGAACGACTGACTCAAAAATCACTCGAACCTTACCTCCCCTGCCATCGCGGCAGGGGTTTGTGTTTAAAGTCTTATGGAATGGGCACAAAGTATATTAGTACGCTAAAAAATCGAAATATAACGGAGTGAACAAACTCATGCAGAATAAACGCTTATTGATTACGATGATCCTGGCCCTTGTATTAGCCTCCTGTGGATCACCTGCCCCGGTGGCGACCGAATCACCCGGCGCAGATACCGGAGCCGGTCTCGGTGCAACACCAACCACGGCACCTGCCTCGAGTCCCACGCCCTCCCCTACCGAGACGCCCGCGGCCCTGGAATTCACGGACGGGCTGGGCCGTACGGTAAGCCTCGAAAAACCGGCGCAGGCAATCGTCTCGATCGCCCCCTCCAACACTGAGATCCTGTTTGCATTGGGGGCAGGCGAGCAGGTGGTAGGGCGAGATGCTTTCTCGGACTACCCCGAGGCGGCCTCCAGCTTGCCCGATGTGGGTGGGGGCTGGGGCGAGCTGAACAATGAGCTGATCGTATCCTTGCAGCCCGACCTGGTGCTGGCGGCCCAGATCAACACCGCCGAGCAGGTCAAGACCCTGGAAGACCTGGGGCTGACCGTGTTCTACCTCGCCAATCCAACCGACCTGGACGGCCTGTATGCTAACCTGGAGACCGTCGCCCGGCTGACCGGGCGTGAGTCGGAAGCTGCAGTATTGGTCGCCGATCTGAAGGCACGCGTGGAGGCAGTCGAGCAAAAAATAGCTCCCAGCTCAATCAGGCCGCTGGTCTTCTACGAGCTGGACGGCACCGAGCCGAACGCCCCCTGGACTTCCGGTCCGGGCACATTCGTCGACCTGCTGATCAACATGGCAGGCGCGCAAAACCTGGGCCACGAGCTGGAAGGTGATTGGGTGCAGGTCAGCGTCGAGGATCTGATCGCCAAAAACCCGGATTACATCCTGTTGGGCGATTACGTCTGGGGAGGGATCAAGCCGGAGGATGTCGCCGCCCGGCCCGGCTGGGATGCCATGCAGGCTGTGAAAGATGGGAAAGTCCTGCCTTTTGATGATAACCTGGTCAGCCGTCCGGGCCCGCGCATGGTGGACGGCCTGGAAGAGCTGGCCCGGCTGCTGCACCCGGAGATTTACCAATAGAGGATTGGGAACTCGGATCGGGTTACACCAGTCCCTGACCCTTCTCACTCTTGAGCCATGCCTGCAAACACGATCCGCCCCTACCTGCTTCTGTTCGCCTTGCTGGCGCTGGCGCTGCTACTCAGCGTGGCGGTAGGGGCGGTGTTCATCCCGCCAGGAGTAGTGGCGCGCATGCTGGCCTCCCTGCTTCCCGGCGCGAGCATCGTGGCTGATTGGCCTGAGAGCTTTGCTGCCATCGTCTTCCAGATCCGCCTGCCGCACACTGCATTGATTGCCCTGACCGGGGCGGCATTGGGGGGCAGCGGAGCGGTCTACCAGGGCGTCTTCCGCAACCCGCTGGCCGATCCTTACCTGATCGGCGTGGCTTCCGGCGCCGGCCTGGGGGCGGTGCTGGGGCTGGCGCTGCAGTGGCCTGGACAGTGGGCGGGCCTGTACCTGGTGCCGGTGGCGGCATTTATCGGGGCTTTGCTGACCATATCCATCGTATACTACCTGGCGCGTGTGGGGCGCTCCGTGCCCACCACCACCCTGATCCTGGCAGGAGTAGCCGTGAGCGCCTTCGCCACCTCACTCTCGTCCTTCCTGATGCTGCGCTCCAACGAGGAGCTGCGCCGGGCCTTCTCCTGGCTGTTGGGCGGGGCGATCATGGGCGGCTGGCCTCCGGTGGTGGCAATGCTGCCTTACATCGTCCTGGGATTAACAGCCCTTGTGCTCTCGGGGCACACGCTGAACGTGCTGCAGTTCGGCGAGGAGCAGGCGCAGCAGCTGGGAATACCGGTCGAACGCACCAAGCTGCTGCTGATCCTGGCAGCTTCGCTGACCACTGCCGCAGCGGTAGCGTTCTCCGGCATTATCGGCTTCATCGGGCTGATCGTACCTCACCTGGTGCGCTTCACCTGGGGACCAGACTACCGCCGGCTGGTGCCGCTCTCGATCATCGCCGGCAGCAGCGCCTTGTTATTGGCGGATATCCTGGCGCGCATTATCCTTGCGCCGCAGGCCCTGCCGGTGGGTATTGTCACCGCCATGGCTGGGGCGCCTTTCTTTTTATGGATCTTACGCCGGGCAAAAGACCAGGCGTACTGGTAAAGGAAATCACCATGCTGGACCTGCGCTCACTAACCGTTGCATATAATGGCGAGGATATCCTCAAAGATGTCTCCCTGCATATCACCAAAGGTGAGATACTGGCGGTAATCGGACCCAACGGGGCGGGGAAGTCGACCCTGGTACGCACCGTCAGCGGGGTCATCCCACCCAAGAGAGGGCAGGTGTGGGTGGATGGCATCAACATGGTCAGCGTGACACCCATCCAACGCGCCCGCTATCTGGCGGTGGTGCCCCAGGCGCGCCAGCTTCCGGCTGCATTCACAGTACGCCAGACGGTGCTGCTGGGCAGGACGCCCTACCTGGGCTGGCTGGGCCGCACCAGCCGCGCCGATGAGGCGCAGGTGGACCGGGCGCTGGAGCACACGCGCCTGACCGGCCTGGCGGAGCGGCGGGTTGGCGAGCTGTCCGGCGGAGAGCAGCAGCGCGTGCTCCTGGCGCGCGCTCTGGCGCAGGATACGCCGGTGCTGCTGCTGGACGAGCCTACCACGCACCTGGACCTGGAGCACCAGTCCAGCTTCTTGAATTTGCTGCAGACGCTGGTGAGCCAAAAAGGGCTGGCTGTGCTGGTGGTGCTGCACGACCTGAACCTGGCAGGATTATACGCCGACCGGGTGGCCCTGCTGGTCGAAGGGCGCGTCCACTCCACAGGCAAGCCCGAAGCGGTGCTCACATCTGCCAATCTGAGCGCCATCTACCACGTGCCGGTCAGCGTGGTATCTCACCCCGATTACGGCACCCCGCTGGTGCTGCCGGACGGCAGATCTAAGTCTGGTCAGAAGGTAAACTGAGCGCCGCGGAAGCATCCAGCAGCCACAAGGTATACCCATGGTCCGGCTGGACGAGCTGGGCCGGCAGCGGAGGGTTGCTGTCCCCGGTAAGCACCTGCCGGACGATCTCCGCCTTGTTTTTCCCCACCACCAGGAATATCACCTGGCGGGCAGCGTTGATCAGCGCCAGCGTGGCGGTCACACGCCCTACCAGAGGTGGTGGGGGTCGATCATGCTCCACTCCGGCAAACCAGCGCTGCCGTTCCAGCAGAGCAGGCGAGCGGGGGAACAGAGACGCCGTGTGCCCATCCTCACCCAATCCGAGCAGCACCAGGTCAAAGACGCCCATCTCGGCGCCGTCGACTGCACGCCGGGAGAAAAATGCCCGGACATCAGCTTCATAGTGAGACGCCGCCTGCTCGGGGCCGTGCTCGGCGTCGACGCGATAGACATTGACATCTGGGATGGGGACCTGGCTCAGTAATGCCCGGCGCGCCATATCGTAGTTGCTGTCCGGGTGGTCTGGCGGCACGCAGCGCTCGTCACCCCAGAACAGGTGCACCTTCGACCAGTCATGCCCCTGCCCGGAAGCGGTTTGAGCCAGGCGCTCATAGACTGCCCGCGGCGTGGAGCCGCCAGACAGCAGCATGGTACAAAACCCACTGGCATGGATCGCCTGCGATAAGATCTCGGCTATGCGCAGCGCAGCCGATCCCGCCAGGTCTTCTGGTGAAGGGTATACCCGGATCTCAGGCGGGCTGCTCACTCGTCTCACTCCAGGCGCGCAGCAGCTCCGCCACCCCCCAGGCCTGGGCGAAACACCCCCGAGGCGTGAAGGGTGCATCGCCATCGAAAATCTCGCTGATGCTGCCCAATCCATGTACGCAGAGGTGGTGGACCAGCGGCAGGAGGAAGGTGCGTGCTGCCTCTCGGTCCGCATAGACCCGCAGGTGGGCGCGCACGAAGGGGCCGATCAGCCAGCTCCAAACCGTGCCCTGGTGGTAAGCCGCATCCCGGGAGCGCAGGTCGCCGCCATAGTGCCCGATGTACGCAGGATCGGTTCGAGCCAGGCTGCGCAGACCATGCGAGGTGAGCAGATGGCGGGCGCAGACGTCCACTACCGCTTTCGCCCGCTCTGCCGTAAGGGGGCTGTGTGCCAGAGCAGCTGCAAAAAGCTGGTTGGGGCGTAAGCTGGGATCATCGCCATCCGGCCCATCGAGTAAATCGTAGCAGTAGCCACCCCCCGGATACCAGTAGCGGCTGATGCTGGCGCGGACCTTCTCGGCCAGGCGGTCGTACGGCCGCGGATCCAGCTCCAATGTGCGGGAGAAATCGCCCATACAGCACAAATCGTTGTACCACAGGGCGTTGATCTCGACCGGCTTGCCGGTGCGCGGCGTCACCACCCAATCGCCCACCTTGGCGTCCATCCAGGTGAGCTGCACGCCGGGCTCACCAGCATACACCAACCCGTCCACCGGGTCGACGTGGATGTGGTAGCGCGTGCCGCGCAGGTGCCAGTCGATAATCTCCTGCAGCACCGGGTACAGCTCCCTTAGCAAGTTCAGGCCGTCCAGCGAAGGCCTATCACGGTCGCGGGTGGCTTCCAGATAGAGGCGCAAGGCTTCAAAGTACCACAGGGTTGCATCCACGGTATTGTATTCAGGCGCCTGGCCCGCATCCGGGAAGCGGTTGG
>CAZGIX010000275.1:0-5149 GCA_964525785.1 uncultured Anaerolineaceae bacterium | reverse complement strand
TCAGGTACTGATGGGCATGCTCCGACACGCACCAGTCGAGTCCCCGTTCGAGCATGGGATAGGCCTGGTCGAGGGGCTCGGGGTCGAAGGGCTCTACGCCATCGAAGGAGAAATTTGCCTTGGGCCGTAGTGCCTGTCTGAGCTTGATCTGCGGATCGACGGATACATGAAAGTCGGCGAAAGTCTCGCGCGGGTTGCGTACTTCGAACTGGCCGTAGAGCTCGCCCAATCCCGTGGCGACGGAATCAAGTCGCGATCGCACCCGCAGGGAAAACGGACCGGTGCGCAGCCAGATGCCCGGGCCTGCGAGCTGCCGGCGCAGTTCAACGGGGGGGAGTTGCAGCAGTTTCATGTCGTATGCAAGCGCCCGATTCGGGGTGGGCAATCAATTGATTCTATGTTCCATTCAAATCGGCGGACCGTACCCTTCTGATGCGTCGGAGGCGGGCAAGGCTAGTCACAACTGGGTGCATTTCACGGCAGCACCTGGATTTTCAAGCCGAATATTTGCTGATCGTTTTACTGCTGAAGTGCTTCAAGGATGATTTGCCTTTGACAGCAATTACCATGCCATTCAATACATGCCACTGAATTTTCATAATTATTTGAATGATTTCAGATCAGGTGTAAAAAAATTCGACAATTTGAATCTGTTGCGGAATGACTCGCCCTGGGACACTCAAATGGCAATAAGCCGCTTTCAGGCGTTTGAGGCGAGATCGTTCAAACCGATCGACTGGTGTTCTTGAATAAACGCATGATCGATTTTCGCCCAAGATGTATGACCAGCAGGCCAACAGGCATTCGGAGATAATGACCTCTGAGATAGAGAGCGGCCCGGGCAACGTCAGTCGAATAATTGCTGCAAAGTGGATGATCCGGTTGTAAACCACGCAGGTACATTCCATCAAGCAGGCGCTGTGAAACCCTGCCCGGTGTTGCGGCCTTGGAAACAGACGCCGAAACGTGCGGGGGCACTTCGGTGCCCAAAATGGCTCTCGAATAACGAAGCGCAAGATGAAGCGGCCATGCCAGACCGAGCGTGTGTGCGCGGTCGGTCAACTCATGCCAGAAATCGGATTCCCGCTCCGAAAACTCATTAAGCAGTGCATCCAAATCAAACAGATCGCGTAATCCATTCTGTAGTTCGCCTTCATGGAATAGATGGGTTGCGCTATGGATGACCATGTCGCTGGGCGACAGGACACGAAAATCTGTGCCAGGAACCGGGACGCTGGCGTTCAGCAGCAGGTCTGCCGAAGGCAACGTGCGGGCAGTCAACGGCAAGATGTTGTGATGGACATCGATCACCGTGCCGCGTTTGCGGTGAGCCATGGGTGGCAATTCGTGCATCCAGCGTCTGTAGTAGCGCTCGTCGTAGGGGTCGGCATGGCCTGAAGCCCAGCCATGCATCATGAGTGCCGCCTCGGCCTGGTTCAGGCATGCCCTAGGCACCAGCAAATCCACGTCACCGAAAAGTCGGCCATGTGCCGCGGCCAGGTCAGCTATGGCATAAGCCGCACCTTTCAAAAGTATCAGCGGCGCCCCGATCGATTTGAGTGCCTGGCCAATATGGCGAGTCTCCCAGGCGATTGCCTGGCGTTGGTGTGAAGTGAGAACCCGCGCCGACTCCAGATGGGTTCTCACCTGCGTCGGCAGTTCGTCCATCACACCCCGATAATGCGCGCCCTCGGCAAGCCGGCCGATCAAATTGGCGCGTTTGGCGAGGCGGAGTATCGAATCCCAGTCGCGCAAGCTCGTCCCGGGAAGACGTTCCGGGAATTTGATGGCGTTAATCAGGTTTTGGCCAGCAATTGTGCCCGTATTGCGCGTCATGGTTTCAGGGCGCTGCGCCACTCGATATCCAGTCGAACACTTCAAGTGCATCATCGAGTCGACTGTAAGTAAAATCGTAACAATCGCACTGGTCGACGAGACTGCCCACAACATCGAAGCCCGTTTCACCTAGCGTGCTGTAATTGAAAGCGTTCTCCGCAAAGTGAATAAAAGTCTGCGCCTTGGCGCGCGGTGTGAGCAGGGGGTCTGAGCCCGGGCTGTAGCGGGGAAAAACAATCCAGCGCGGCTGCGCAGTCTCAAGCATCCTCTCCACGCTATCGATGGGAGGGCGTAGATGGGTGACGCGACCTTTGGCAGTGTCGTAGGTCTCCGGACCCCACACGCTGGCGGGTTCAAATTCACGGATCAAATCGATTGAAGCATTCTTCAGATTGATAGGCCTTGCTAGCGCACTTGCCGTCATGGACTGCGGGTTAATCAGGGTCAGTTCATCAGACAGGAGTCGCCATCCACGAAGCGCCAGGGCCGTGCAAAGCGTACTTTTCCCCGAACCCGGTGGTGCCGGGAGAATCACCACAAAGCCATTGCGTTCCAGCGAGGCCGCATGGATCGTGAACCATTGATGGCATGAGGCGGCGATTGACCAGTTTAGGCCCCACTCGAGGAAGGCGGGCGCCTGGTTGCGCGGCAAGGGCTCAAAAGGGGGGTCGCCATCAATCAGAAATTCCGCCTGTCGCCTGAACCAGCGCCTGATATTGCGCGGCTGCCGAACCTCGACGTGGAAATCAGCGAAATCGGGTGCGATTTGATAGGGATGATGCGCATAGAGCACATGCAGGGAACGGGCAACATCCGCGAACTGGGTGGAAATGCGTGAAAGCAAGGTTCCCGTCTGCAATGCAAAGCTGCCATCACGAAGCAGGGTTTGAAGCTCGGCCAGTGATAGATCACCCACCCTGTTCAGGGTTTGGCTCAATTTGTATCCGCTGTCACAAGGCCAAGCGTGGTTAGCTGCTCAAGCAGGTCATCAAGCCGGGATGCCAGGTCCTGTTGGGTTGCTTCCGGGTAAAATGGGGAGAGCGTTGCAATTAATGCAGACCGCTCACCCGCCCCCTTCTCCAAGGCAAGGAAGACTGCAGAGGCGGCCGGGTCAAGCGCATGGGTGTCACCCAGTTGACGGTCGAAGATGGCGCTACCATCCAGCCATTGCTTAACCAGAAATCGACCTGCTTCGATCATTTATGCGCAATGGCTATCCGACGATGCCGTTGGTCTTGAGGTAATTCTTGATTTGTTCTGCACCCCATTGAACGCCAGCTGTCGGCTCGTAATAACCCTTACTCACGTATTCAGACCAGATATCGCGAACCCCTTGTTCGGTAATGACGTTTTCCGGAATCGATGCATTATTGCCGCCCATCGTATTCAGGTAGGCACCGATCAGATGTTTGGCGACCTTGCCAGCATCTTGGTGAGCCCCGATCGTTAAAACTTCCCCCAAGGTCATGCTTCTTGTGCTCCCGCCCTCCAAAGCCACAGTAAAGGAAGTCGCTGGCTTATTGCCCTGTTGGAATAGGGGATGAAATGGCGTACTAGGGGGGACCGAGGTTGGCCAATGATAGGCGCCACTTTGTGGGTCCTGCTGCGTCTTGTAGTTACCCGGCGACTCCGCGCCCGTGCATTCGCCATACTTCCCCTGTTGGGAAATGCTGGTGTTTTTGGAGAGTGAACGGGACGGGGTGAAGCAGGTGACCCCGAGCGCGGGCTGGCTCACCATGGTCAGGATGAAGGGGGCTGCCGCTGAGCCTGCACCGAGAAAACGCCGCCGCCCACCGCTCTCCGGGACTACGGTTCCCTGCGCGGTTTTGATGTCTTTATCTTGATTCGTCATGTCGTCACCACCGGTATTTTATGGAAGCAAGCCAGGTAAACACTTCAAGCAAAAATTACGCCTAATGGCGTCACCAAATCAATGCTTTGATTAGTATATATTTTTTATTGTCCTAGGCTGGGCTTGGCTCCTGCAATCAAAATGTGTAAAAAAAATCGACACCATTGATAAGCCGTCATAACCTTCTGCAATGCCGTCCTAAAGTAATTCTGGCCAAGTTAGCCAAATCGTTCAAGGTTTGGATTTCCGCGTAGCCTGAGCGATCAAATACCGATTGGCAGGACCCGCGTTGGTTCCAGCCATGTTCGACAATGAGCCATCCGTCTGGCTCAAGATAAATGGGCGCGGTGCTGATAATCGCGTCTAGGTCATCCAGCCCGTTCCCGCCAGCAATGAGGGCCGATGTGGGCTCGAACCGCGGATCGTTCATGTTCAGCGGGTCGTCGGCACAAATGTAGGGCGGGTTCGCCAGGATGAGGGTGAATCGTTGGTCCTTGAGTGCGTCAAACCAGTCCGACTTGACGAACCGGATTTGAGGTGCGCCCAACTTCTGCGCATTCATGCGTGCAACGGCCAGCGCAGCCTCGCTTTCGTCGACGGCCCATATCAGGCAGTCGGGTCGCTCCAATCCCAGGGTGATGGCAATGCAACCGCTACCGGTGCCTAAGTCCAGGATGCGCGCCGGCCGATCCTTGGGCAGTCGTTCTAGTGCCGCCTCGACCAGCAGTTCGGTTTCGGGCCGCGGGATGAGGACGTCAGGCGTCACCGTGAACAGGCGGCCGAAAAACTCCCGTGTGCCGGTGAGATAGGCAACTGGCTCGCCCGTGAGCCTGCGCCTTAACAAGGTGGTGAAGGCCGAGGTCTGCGCGGCACTCGGTTGGTCGGTGTCGTGCGCGATCAGCCAGGCGCGATCGACTTGCCAGGCGTGGGCGGCGAGTACCCGGGCCTCCAGGCGGGCTTCGCGTTTGTCGAGGCCGAGTGCAGCGGCAATGCGGGCGCTGGCTTCGTCGAGCAGGCCGGCGACCGTGAGAGCTTCACCCCTCACCCCTTACCCTTCACCCGACAACGTCGCCAGCATTTCCGCCTGATGCTCCGCCGCCAGCGCATCCAGCAGTTCGGTCAGGTCGCCGTCCATCATCGCGTCGATCTTGTACAGGGTGAGGTTGATGCGGTGGTCGGTGATGCGGCCCTGCGGGAAGTTGTAGGTGCGGATGCGGTCGGAGCGGTCGCCGCTGCCGATCAGGCTCTTGCGGGTGCTGGCCTCGGCGGCCTGCTGCTGCTGCAATTGGCGGTCCTTCAGGCGTGCCGCCAGCACGCTCATCGCCTGGGCGCGGTTGCGGTGCTGCGAGCGGTCGTCCTGGCATTCGACCACCAGGCCGGTGGGCAGGTGGGTGATGCGCACCGCGGAGTCGGTCTTGTTGATGTGCTGGCCGCCGGCGCCGGAGGCGCGGTAGGTGTCGA
>CAZGIX010000274.1:0-5231 GCA_964525785.1 uncultured Anaerolineaceae bacterium | reverse complement strand
ATCCCAATAAGTGTGTCCTTTGCGGTAAATGTGTTTGGGTATGCCAGGAACAATTAGGTATCGGTGCCATAGGTTTTACACGCCGTGGATTTAAGCGAGTCGTATCAACTTACCAGGATCAGCCCCTCGCCGAATCAAGATGCACCCAGTGCGGAGAATGCGTCAAAGTTTGCCCTGTCGGCGCCCTCACCTTCAAGGATTCCAAGAAAGTTCACAAGGCCCCCTCCTCTAACGCCAAGTTGTAAAAAGAAAAAGCCTTTTCGCAGTGTTTTCATCCTCCCCGGACTGGGGTCCGAACGTATATTGTCGAATTGCTCGTCAATGTTGTCGAAGTCCGCTACCATTTGAAGCCAATAAGGAAAGTGGTCCGGCCAGAACGACTTTCGACAGATTTTTCCCCTACTCCTGGTCCTGAAATATTGCGCGATTTGTTCGAGAGGTGAGAGCCTCTTAAAAACGCAGAACAACCAAACATGTTGAAAATTTTACGAAATTACATCGAAGAAGGCATAAAAGTAGTCCTTAATCTATGGTTTATGAATGAGTTGGCACAGCGCTTGCAGCTTGATTTTTTCAAATGGCTATTTTAAATATATATTTGAAAACTCCTGATCTTAATAGCTGTTTGGAGGACAAGATGAAGATCCCAGGGAAAGGTGCTGCAAAGACTTACAAAACCCTGCTCGCGGCCGCGAGCGAGGTCTTCGCGGAGAAAGGTTACCGCGACGCAACCATTGCAGAAATCTGTCAACGTGCCCGGGCAAACGTCGCGGCGGTAAATTACCACTTTGGTGATAAAGAAACTCTTTACAAAGAGGCATGGCGACATTCCTTTTCTGAATCCGTGAAAGCACATCCTTCGGATGGTGGTGTGAGTGATAGCGCACCATCCGAAGAACGTCTGCGAGGTCAGGTGGCAGCCCTTTTGCGTCGGATTGCTGACGAAAACAACAAAGAGTTTTTGTTTGTGCAGAAGGAACTTGCTAATCCCACCGGGCTGTTGGATGAACTCATGCGAAAAGAACTCCGGCCCGTGCATGAGAATATGGAGACTCTGGTTCGTGAGCTCCTTGGCCCACGCAGCTCAGACATGCAGGTTCGATTCTGTGCGATAAGCATCATAAGTCAGTGCATCAATCCAATGGTTGCGATAAAGGGTCGGAAGGGAAATCGAGAAAACAAGGATTTTCCTCCAGGAGTTGATGATATCGAAGCCTATTCTAACCACGTTGTGAAATTCTCGCTCGCTGGAATTCGTGCCATTCGCGATGATACTGAAAAGAGTCGAAAACCTACTAAATCTCAGCGAAGAATTGGAGAGGGTTAGAACAGGAGTGACTCATGAATGTTTTCCGAAAAATAATTTTCATTAGACCAATGCCGTGGCTCCTTGTGATGCTTGCGATCTTCACCCTCGCCGGGTGCGCTACTGTGGGGCCTGATTATGTGCCGCCTGAAACGCCAGTGTCTCCTACCTGGCACAGCCAACTCAAAGGAGGCCTGGTGACCGAGGAGATGGGTCCCGAAACCTTGGCCACGTGGTGGAAGACACTCAACGATCCGGAACTGTCAAGTCTGATCGATCGCGCGGTCTTGGGCAACCTCGATCTGAAGAAGGCTTTAGCACGAGTTCGTGAGGCGCGCGCCCGCCGGGGCATTGCCAAGGCCGATCTCTTTCCCACTCTCGACACCACGGGTTCTGCCACATGGAGCCGTACCAGCAAAGACACAGGATCCGGCAAGACCAGTGACCTTTACGCTGCGAGTTTTGATGCCGGATGGGAGTTGGATATTTTTGGTGGCGTCCGTCGCTCAGTGGAGGCGGCTGAGGCAGATCTTTGGGCCAGCCATGAGGACTTGCGCGATGTGCTTGTCTCCCTGCTTGCTGAAGTGGCCGTGAACTACCTGGATGTGCGTACCTTTCAGGTGCGACTTGCCGTGGCAGAGGCGAACCTGGACGCCCAAAGCGAGACCTACCAGTTGACCCAATGGCGCTATGAGGCGGGCTTGAGCGACGAACTTACCGTACAGCAGGCCCGATATAACCTTGAAAATACACGTTCCCAGATACCAACTCTGCGCACGGGGTTGGAGGAGGCCATGAACCGCATTGCCGTGCTCCTGGGAGAACAACCGGGCAAGCTTCATGCGGAACTGGAAAAACGAGAGCCTATCCCGGTCACGCCCTTGAACGTTGCAGTGGGTGTGCCGGCTGACCTCTTGCGGCGTCGGCCCGATGTGCGACAGGCCGAGCGCCAACTGGCTGCGCAAACAGCAAGGATCGGTGTGGCTACGGCGGATCTCTACCCCAAGTTCACATTGAGCGGCTCCATCGGCCTGGAAGCCCTTTCATTGAGTAACCTGTCCTCCTCCGGCAGTTGGGCATTAAGCGGCGGCCCTCGAATCACCTGGGCAATCTTTAAAGCTGGAGCTATCCGCCAAAACATGGAGGTGCAGTCAGCCTTGCAGGAGCAGTATCTGATCGCCTATGAAGCCGCTATGCTCAGTGCTTTGGAGGAGGTTGAAAACGCACTCGTGGCCTATGCGGAGGAACAACTGCGGAGACAGTCATTGAGCGAGGCGATCCAGGCTGCCCAGAAGGCGGCAGAGTTGGCACAGCACAAGTACCAGGCAGGCCTGACGGATTTCAGCAATGTCCTGGATGCCGAGCGTTCGCTCTTGTCCTTCCAGGACCAACTGGCCCAAAGCGACGGGACCGTAACCTCCAACCTGGTTCGCCTGTACAAGGCCCTCGGAGGCGGATGGACATCGATGGCTCCCGATGAGAAGAAATGACTTATGACACGGAGAGAAAAAATGAAATCGAAAATTGATCCAGACTCAGATGTTGCGCAGACCTTGGAAATTGATCAATCTTCGGGCCGCAGAAAGGGCCTGAAGCGATGGCTCATCGTGGCCCTCCTGGTGGCAACCGTGGTAACAACTGTTGTGATCTGGAAGAGGATGGAAAATTCCAATTCGGCGCAGTACAAAACCCAGGAAGTGGTGCGCGGAAATCTGACGGTCGTCGTCACCGCCACAGGCACCCTGCAGCCAACCAACAAAGTTGATGTCGGCAGCGAGTTGTCGGGCATTCTCAAGAGCGTCCAGGTGGACTACAACGACAGGGTTAAGGTCGGCCAGGTCCTCGCCACACTCGACACCTCGAAACTCGAGGCGCAGGTGACGCAATCGAAAGCCGTCCTGGAATCAGCAAAGGCCAAGGTCTTGCAGGCGCAGGCAACCGTCATGGAAACCCGCAGTAAACTCACACAGTTTCAAAAGGTGCGGGAATTGAGCAACAACAAGGTACCCTCCCAGGCTGAGCTCGATGCGGCAGAGGCGGCGTTTGAGCGGGCCAAGGCCGATGAGGCCAGCGCCAAGGCGGCGGTCTCCCAGGCCCAGGCCACTCTGGAAGTTAATGAAACAGACCTGTCCAAATCGGTTATTCGGTCCCCGATTAATGGGGTTGTCCTTGCACGCAGCATAGAGCCCGGACAAACCGTGGCCGCTTCCTTTACTGCCCCGGTGCTGTTCACTCTGGCCGAGGACTTAACCAAGATGGAACTGCACGTGAATGTGGACGAGGCCGATATCGGTAAAGTGCAGGAAGGCCAAAAAGCCACCTTCAGCGTCGCCGGCTACCCGGATCGAATTTTCGAGGCACGGATCACCCAGGCCCGTTTCGGTTCATCAACGACGTCAGGGGTTGTGACCTACGAAACGGTGCTGAAGGTCAACAACTCGGACCTCTCTCTACGGCCTGGAATGACGGCCACCGCGGACATCACGGTCAAAAAAGTTGAAAATGCCATCCTCATACCCACTGTTGCACTGCGTTTTACGCCGCCAGTACAGGAGGAGGAGAAGAAGGAGGAGAAGAAGTCTTCCGGCAGTCTGGTCGGTTCCCTGCTCCCGCGTCCGCCCCGTTCCGCGTCCAAACAAGGCGAGGATGTTTCCGCCAACAAAAAGCAACAGCGCGTCTGGACATTAAAGGATGGGCAGCTCTCAGCCATCCCTGTCACGATCGGGTCGACAGATGGAAGCATGACTGAAGTTGTGGCCGGAGACATCAAACCCGGGATGGCGTTGGTGGTCGATACCCTCAGTGCGGGGAGATGAGCATGACTGCCCTTAATCATACAGACAACCAACCCCTTATTGAGCTGCAAGGCGTGACGAAAGTTTACGGCACTGGCCAGGCGGCCATGCATGCACTTCGCGGCATTGATCTTCGAATCGATGAGGGCGAGTTCGTGGCGGTGATGGGACCAAGCGGTTCAGGCAAGTCCACTTGCATGAACATCCTCGGCTGTCTGGATACGCCAACCGCTGGGGTTTATAAGTTCAAAGGCATTGAAGTGGGCAAACTGACCCGCAACCAGCGCACGCGGTTGCGCCGGTTCTACCTTGGTTTTGTCTTTCAGGGCTATAATTTGTTAAGCCGCACCTCCGCGCTGGAGAACGTAGAACTGCCCTTAATTTATCGTCGTGTCCCCGCCGGCGCGCGACGAGCGCGTGCCCTTGAGACCCTGGAGACAGTGGGTCTCAAGGGATGGGAATCCCACACGCCTGGCGAACTCTCGGGAGGTCAGCAACAGCGGGTCGCCATTGCACGTGCGATTGTGACTGACCCCGCCGTATTGTTTGCGGACGAACCTACGGGTAACCTGGATACGGCCCGAAGCCGTGAAATCATGGATCTGGTCGCCGGTCTAAACCGCAACCAAGGGATCACCATCGTCATGGTCACTCACGAACGGGATATGGCAGCCTATGCGAAGCGCACCGTCCGCTTCTTAGATGGTCTGGTTGAGTCAGATGAGCAAAACGGGAGGGCAACATAATGCTATGGAACACGATTCTACTGGCCTTGCGTGAAATCAAGCGAAACGTCATGCGCTCGGTCCTGACCATCCTGGGCATCGTCATCGGTGTGGGAGCGGTCATCACCATGGTCACTATCGGAGGAGGCGCCACTGCCCAAGTCAAAGAGCAGATCGCGAGCATGGGCAGCAACCTGCTCATGGTTACTCCTGGGAAAAGACTTGGGCCTGGCCAGTCTTCCAACACCGTTTTGTTCAAGGCGAGCGATGGAGAGGCTATTCTCAGGGACGTCAACTCGATTGCTGCCGTGGCTCCAGTCTCCTCCAGGAGTATCCAAGCCGTATTCGGTAATCAAAACTGGTCGACCCAGGTAACAGGAAGCGACAATCAGTATTTCAAGGTGA
>CAZGIX010000273.1:0-5241 GCA_964525785.1 uncultured Anaerolineaceae bacterium | reverse complement strand
CCTGGTCTTCGGACATGAGTTCGGACATTCAGGCTTCAGCCAGCCTGCCGAGAATCCGCCCGTCCCCGCCGCTTGCTTCGGGGGAAATCCGGCTTTCGTCTTTGGCGCGGAACTGGCTCATGTACAGGTTGTAGTAGAAGCCCTTGCGCGCCAGCAGCTCTTCGTGCCTGCCGCTCTCGACGATCTGGCCCTGGTCCAGGACAAGCACCACGTCGGCATTCCGAATCGTGCTCAGCCGGTGGGCGATCACGAAGCTGGTGCGCCCTCTGAGCAGCTCCTCCAGTGCCTCCTGGATCAAACGCTCGGTGCGGGTATCGACGCTGGATGTGGCTTCGTCCAGGATGAGGATGCGCGGGTTCGACAGCGCCGCCCGAGCGATGGCAAGCAGCTGGCGCTGGCCCTGGCTCAACCCGCCGCCCCGCTCGCCGAGCACCGTCTGATAGCTTTGCGGGAGGCGCTCGATGAATGTATCCGCATGCGCCAGCCTGGCGGCTGCAATAACCTCTTCGTCGCTTGCATCCGGGCGTCCATAGCGGATGTTTTCCAGGATAGTGGCGCTGAACAGGAAGTTATCCTGCAGCACAATCCCGATCTGCCGCCGCAGCGACTCCATCTGCACATAGCGCACATCCAAACCGTCGATCAACACTGCCCCTCCTGTGACGTCGTAGAAGCGCGGGATCAGGTTGATCAGGGTAGTCTTGCCCGCCCCGGTCGGCCCGACTATGGCGACGGTCTGCCCCGGCTGGGCGGTGAAGCTCACGCCATTCAATACCGACTGGTCCTTCTTATAAGCCGCAAAGACATTGGAGAAAGCCACCTGGCCTGCTATCTTCGGCATCGCCTGTGCGCCAGGGGCGTCATAGATCGCAACCTCCTCGTCCAGCAAGCTGAACATGCGCTCGCCACCCGCGATGGCATTCTGTACATTGGTCCACAGCACGGCGATCTGCTGGATCGGCTGGTTGAAGCGCTGCACGTAGCCCAGGAAGACGATGATCAGCCCCAGCGATAGGGTCGTGCCAAATAGGCTGACATTCCCTAACAGCGCCAGCCCCCCGACGACGGTTACAGTTGCCACAGCCAGGTAGCCAAGGGCCTCCAGGGTCGGCGCCAGGGCGCTGGTGAAAGCCACGGCGCGTATGTTGGCATCCCGATTGGCAGCATTGGTGATGCGGAAATTCTCGATATTCTCTTCCGCCCGGTTGAAAGCCTGCACCTCGCGCACGGCGGCGATGCTCTCCTGCAGCTCAGCATTCACACTGCCCATCTCACGGCGTGTCTTGCGAAAAGCCCGGCGCGCCTGGGAAGAAAACCAGACAGTCGCCAACCCCATCAACGGCACCGCCACCAGGCTGACCAGCCCAAGCGCCAGGTTCAGGCTGAGCATATTGTAGCCAATCCAGAAGAGCAGCAAAATTCCGCTCAAGACGTTGACCAGGGCAAAGCTCAGGGCTTGCTGGATGGTCTCGGCGTCATTGGTGATGCGGCTCATCAGATCGCCGGCTTCGTGCTCGCCGTAATAGCTCAGCGAGAGCCGGTGCAGATGCTGGAAGACATCCACACGCAGGGCGCGCAGCACATGCTGCCCGGCCCAGCTCATGGTGAAAAATGTCAGGCCGGTCAAAATCGACCCCAGCGAGAACAGGGCAGTAACGATCAGCACCAGGCGCCCAATACCGGCAATACGCCCGGCATCCGTCATCCCATCAACATTGCCGGCTGGTCCGGTAAAATCCCCCAGCTTGAACAAAGCCGTGATCACGGTATGGCTGAGTCCCACCGGCTGAACACCTTCCGCCAGCCAGCAGTTCGTCGCCGGTGTACTCTGATCCACGGCAGCTGGTGCTCCAGGAAAGCTTGCCTGCTCACCCCCGGAGGTTGGAACCAGGTAGCAGTCCACCACCTGCCCCACCAGCTCCTGCGTGACCACCTGGGCCCAGGTGGAAGCGATCACGAGCACCAACGCCAGCAGCAGCAGAGGCCAGTAAGGTTTGAAATAAGCGCTGAAACGGACCATGGTCTCGCCCAGGTTGCGAGGCTTCCTGGTTTCCTGCTCCATGATGCGGCGTAAGCCTTCTTGTCCACCAAACATGATTTATATCTCCATCCACAACCGGTTGTTAAATCCCCAATGATCACGACCCAGCCGGCTGAGGCAGCTCCTCAGCATCCAGGCTGTCTTCCACGAGCTGGGAGTTGTATATCTCCGCATAGATCGGGCTGTCTTCCATTAGCTGCTGGTGGACGCCCCGCGCGACAACTTCGCCCTTATCCAGCACCAGGATTTGGTCGGCATGCAGCACCGTGCTGATGCGTTGAGCGATCACAAAGCTGGTGCGTCCCTGCATCAGACCATCGAGGGCCTGCTGGATTTTCGCCTCGGTCGTCAGATCGACGCTGCTGGTTGAGTCGTCCAGGATAAGAATGCGTGGGTCAAGCAGAAGGGCGCGGGCGATGGCAATGCGCTGCTTCTGCCCACCGCTCAACGTGGCGCCGCGCTCACCCACCGGAGTCTCATAACCCTCCGGGAAGGACACAATGAAGTCATGGGCAGCCGCGGCCCGGGCAGCATTCATCACCTGGTCTAAAGTGGCGTCCGGCTTGCCGAAGGCGATATTGTCTCGGATCGTCCCGGCAAACAACGTCGTCTCCTGGAGCACGATACCAATTTGCGATCGCAGCGACTCCAGGGTCACATCGCGCAGGTCATGTCCATCGATGGTGATGCGCCCCTGGGTAGGATCATAAAAGCGCGGCAGCAAGTTGATGATAGTGGTCTTTCCCGAGCCCGTTGCGCCGAGCAGGGCAATCGTCTGGCCCGGCAAGGCATCGATGTTCACCTTGTTTAACACCGGGTCACCGCTGTTAAAGTAGCGGAAAGTGACATCCTCGAAGCGCACATGTCCCTGGACCGGCGGCAGAGGATAGGCATCCGCCTTATCGGTGATGTCGCTCTGGGCATCCAGGATCTCAAAGATGCGCGTGGCAGACGCCGAGGCTTGCCCCATCTGGGTGATGATGATGCCAAACTGGGCAATGGGCAGGAACAGGTAGATCAAGTACAGGCCGAACTCCTGCCACTCCCCCAGGGTCAGGGTCCCAAAGATAATCTGGCGCCCACCGAAGTACATGGTTGCTGCCTGCCCGAGGTTGGCGATCAAGAAAATCAATGGGAAGAGGAAGGCAAACAGGCGCGACACCCCAATCTGCTGGTTCATCAAGACATCCGCAGCTCGGGCAAACTTAACCTGCTCATCTTTTTCACGGGTAAACGCTCTGACCACGCGTATGCCTGCCAGGTTTTCCTGCAGGACCGTATTGAGTGCCGAGAGCTTTGCCTGAACTTTTGCAAACAGCGGCCCGGTGATCGAGCCAAAGATCATGAAAGTGATCAGGGAGACCGGTAGGATCGGCAGCACCACCAGGGCCAGGCGGGCGTTAGTGGCAAACAGGATCACCAGGGTGCCGCAGATCAACACCAGCGCGCCGACGAGCTGCAGCAGCCCCTGCCCGATGAACAGGCGTACTTTTTCGACATCATCGGTGGCACGCACCATGAGCTGACCGGTCTGGTTGCGGTCGTGGTAAGAGAAAGACAACCGCTGCACTTTAGCGAACAGGTCGTTACGCAGGTCGAAGGCCACGCTCTGCGAGTTGCGCTCTGCCCAAAATGCCTGTAAAAAGGCGAACAGGCCGCGGAAGATGGCGAAAACCACGATGGCGATAGCTGCACCGATCAACGCATCCGGAGCACCTTCCCGCTCGGTGGTGAGCTGGGCAGTGAGCTGATCCAGGGTCCAGTTTGCAGGCAGTCCCAGGAATCCCAGCAGACCTGGCACGGCCTGCGGAACGTAAGCTGCCGGGATTTGCTGGAGACCATCCAACACGGCTTTGGCGCGCATGCCGTTGATGATCGCATCGATCATATTGCTCACCAGGCGTGGTACAGCCAGCTGCGCCAGGATGGCAACCAGCAAGAACAGGTAGGGTAAGACTGCCTGGCGGCGATAGCTCCCCAGGTATTTTAGCGCCCTGATCAGCGGGCCGGTCTGTACGCTGCGGTACGGGTTAGGCATGGGTCTATTCAATGAAACAATCTCCTCACGACAGGGGTCCTGCCTGATTTTCTGCGGCTGCCTCCAGCCGGCGCGCTGCCCCGGTGAGCAGGGTCAGGGCTAAGGCGATCTGCTCCTGTTCAGCGGGCTCCAGAGCTGTGGCCAATCCTTCCATCCAACGCCGGCGCGCTGCGATGCCAGCCTCGATCACCTGGCGACCCGCCGGCGTTACCCGGATCTGCCTGGCGCGCCGGTCGTCCGGGTCTTCGGAGCGTTCTAATAGCCCTTGCTGGACCAGACGATCGATCATCTGGCTGGCGGCGGCGCTGGTCACTCCCAGGTGGCTGCCGATATCTGTAACACCGCAGGCGCCCTGGTGGTGCAGGTGCATGAGGGTATTGAACTGCGCCATGGACATGCCGGATTCCCGGGTGAACTGCGCCAGGTCGCGCATGGAGCGGCGCATGAAGACATGCACCCAGTCGTGCAGCACGGTATTGAAACGCTCGGTATCTGTCATAGTTAACATCCCTAATTAGTTAAACGGGCTTAACTATATTTTAGTTGGTCTTATTTGTCAAGGAACAATTATTGATATTGAGACAATAGTTCGGACATTCATCGCCAGTGGCACAAATCTGTCTTGCTGAACGCAGTGAAGCATCTATTGAAGCTCCTTTCAGACTCTTCGGTCGCAAAGATCGCTCCCTCAGAGTGACAACACATGTCGAGGTTGGGATCTTTCCGAACTATTGTCCGAAACAAGATAATTTGGAAACGATTGTTCATACCCTATGCATGTGTCCGGCAGTGCAATTATTGATATTGACTGGATATATATCATCTGATATGATATGGATGTTATATACATCATTTTTGAGGTGATTTAATGATGGAGACAAAAAAGAAACCTCTACAGATCTACCTGCGCGAGGATCAAGTGGAAGCCTTGCGCACTGTGGCGGAACGGCGGGGTGAATCGATTGCCGCTCTGGTCCGAGAAGGGGTGGATTTGCTCCTGGAGGGTCTGCCCCTGGAAGAGGACCCTTTGCTCGACCTGGTTGGCCTGTTCGATTCTGCCGCCGGCGATCTGTCAGAAAAGCATGACTAGGTTCTGGTTAAAATGATTACCAACGAGAGCGGCCATGAGTCGTGAGGTGTTCGTTGACACCAGCGCCTGGAT
>CAZGIX010000272.1:0-5261 GCA_964525785.1 uncultured Anaerolineaceae bacterium | reverse complement strand
GCACCAAAAACTAGCTAAGAACCTATCCGAAAATTATCTTTGTGGTGGGTGCGGCGGCGCAGCCGCCGCACCCACCACAAAGATAATACAATTTTCGGACAGATATTAAGTAAATCCTAAGGTGTAAGATGTCAACTCGCGAAGCGGAGCGAAGTAACGTGAAATCTCTGAAGCGCTCATTTTGGATAACGTCAGCAGGGATTCCTCGCCCTTCGGGCTCGGAACGACGAACTGCCTGGAGGTGGAAAATTATCCCGTATGGACGGTATTTAACTAATGATAATTTGTGCTACAATTTTTACCATCTAGCTCTGGATAAGGAGTGCTATGAGTCTCTTCCTAGGCTGTCCCATCTGGGCCTACAAGGGTTGGGTGGGCAGCTTCTTTCCCAAGGGGACAAAATCGTCTGAATTTCTGCGCGAGTACGCCCGGCGGCTCAACACCGTGGAGGGCAATACCACGTTCTATGCCGTCCCCGCTCCCGGCACGCTTCAGCGCTGGGCGGAGGAGACCCCGGAGACCTTCCAGTTCTGCCCCAAGCTGCCGCGCACCATCAGCCATGCCGGGGCGCTGGTGGAGCACATCTCCGAGGCGCTGCAGTTCCTGGAGCTGGTGGAGCTGCTCGGACCTCGCTTAGGGCCGATCTTCCTGCAGCTCCCACCCAGCTACCCGCCAGCCATGCTGGAAGACCTGCGCGTTTTCCTGGAAACCTGGCCAGGCAAGGCCAGGCTGGCGGTTGAAGTGCGCCACACTGGCTGGTTCGATCCCGAACACCACGCTGCTCTGAACGAACTGCTCTCCGGGCTGGGCATGGCGCGCGTGGTCATCGACACGCGCCCGATTCGCAGCCTGCAGGGCGAGCCGATCCTGAAAGGCAGCGTGTACCAGCGCCTGCTCGAGGCGCGCCAGCGCAAGCCCGATCTGCCGGTGATCCCCGAGCATACAGCGGACTTTGTCTTTTTGCGCTACATTGGGCACCCACAAATGGAGCAGAACATATCCTTCCTGGATGAATGGGCAGGTCACCTGGCGGGCTGGCTCGGGCAAGGCGTGCACGCCTACGTTTTCTGCCACTGCCCGGACGAGCGCCTGGATCCCTGGCTGTGCCGGGAGCTATACCAGCGGGTGGCAGCCCTGGTAGAGATCCCTCCGCTGCCCTGGGAGGAGGCCGATTCCGGCGAAGTCTCCCAGGCGCGACTTTTTTGATGCCATCCAAAGTGACAGGGTGTTAGGAATATGTTTAAATCCCGCCAGCGACCGATCGTTATCCCGCAATCAGAGCACCTCAAGTTAGCCGGCAGCCTGGCGCTCTTGTGGGGCAATGTGGATTTCGATCCCCCTCCGTTCCCGCAGCTCTCGTTCGTGGAGGGCGTCGGGCTGCACGACCGTGGATACGGCTACCTGGATACGCTGCCGGTCGGGGGTGCAGCCGAAGCGGATTGGCTGGCTGTCACCCGTCGGGGATTCTATCTGCCCTGCTCCGACCCGGCTGCCGATCTGATCACGCGCCTGCATCTGCGCCGCCTGGTCAGCTCCAAATCCACTCCGGGTTGCCGGGCTTTATTACAAGAGATGGAACATGTGATCGACCAGCAGTTCTCGCAGTACGGGCTGTCGCCCGCAGTTTTCGAGCGCGCCGACCGGATCACGAATTTTTGCGACCGGGTATCGTTTGATTTTTGTTTCGAGCAGCCAACCGAGGGAGAAGTGTTGATCTACGCGCACCATGACAACCAGGAAGGGACCGGCGTGCAGTATCGCATCGAGGGCAGCCTGATCACTTTGGCTCCCTGGCCTTTAAGCGCCGAACGCTGCAGCGGCTATCTGGTCGGCTACCAGGCCGAGGGCTACCCGGCTCGGCTCGAACCTGTGATCGTCCCATACACCCTGGTCCCGGCTGACTGAAAATAATGTTAAGGCTGAGTTGTTCCCTCACAGCCGCACAGCAGGTATACAGGGGGGATTCTCCATAAAACGCAGGTCTACAAGGAGCAGCGCATATGATCGCTAGAATCTGGCACGGCAGAACGAACATCCCCCAGGCGGACAGCTATGTCGATTTTCTTAAACAAACCGGTATTCCTGACTATCTGGGGACAGACGGCAACCGGGGCGTCCTCCTGCTGAGGAGATTGGTAGAGGATGAGGCGCATTTCCTGCTCATCTCCTACTGGGATTCCGAGCAGGCGATCCGCAGATTTGCAGGATCAGATATCGAGAAAGCGCGCTATTATCCGGATGATAAAGACTACCTGCTGGAGTTCGAGCCTACCGTCAGCCATTACGAGGTCATTGAGACAGGTCCCCGGTCAGATTAGCGCGCAGATAATATTCACCATTCCCACCAACAGGAGACAGTGCAAATGCCAGATGAAATACTCCATCCAAAAGCGGAGCGGCCCGATATGCCGGACGGGTACGGCATCCCGGAAGGGCAAGGTGGTACTCTGCCGTGGAGCTACGTGGAAGAGCAAATGACCGGGGCGCGCAACTACTGGGTTGTAACCGTGCGACCGGATGGGCACCCGCATGTCATGCCGGTTTGGGGCGCCTGGTTAGATCGAAAGCTTTATATCGAGGGCAGCCCGGAGACTCGCCGCCACCGCAATATTGCCGCCAACCCTCATGTCGTGGTGCACCTTGAAAATGGCTCTCAGGTGGTGATCCTGGAGGGAGAGGCTTACGCGGGCGGAAAGCCAGATCCAGAATTAGGTGAGCGGCTCTCTCGCTCGTTTACCGCCAAGTATGCCCCCATGGGATATTCTCCTGCGCCTGACAACTGGGATAACGGCGGCCTGTACGTGGTCCATCCCAAGAAAGTCTTTGCCTGGACACAGTTTCCCCAAGATACTACCCGCTGGCGCTTCGAGTAGCATGCTGTAAGATGGCCTCCCCAAAGCCTGATTATCTCTCCGCTGACCAGGTCAGGCGGCTTCGCATTCGCGCTCAGAGGCTGGCATTCCGCCAGGGCGGTCATTCCGTCGCCCAGGTTCTGACCGAGGTGTGCGCTGTGCAGGCCCAGGAGCTGCCGGCAGCCGCTCTATCCATCCGCGCCCGCAGCGACGGGCTGCTGGCGGCTGATGTCCAGCATGCCCGCCTGGTGGAGCGCTCGGTCGTCCGCACCTGGTGCCTGCGCGGCACGCTGCATCTGATCCCCACTGAAGATTACGCCTGGCTTATACAGCTTTTAGGTCCGTCTCACCTGGCTGGCAGCCGCCGGCGATTGGCGCAGATGGGCCTGGATGGGGATACCACCGCCAGGGCGCTGCAGGTTATCCGGGAGATTCTTGCCAGCCAGGGCCTGCTCACCCGCGCCCAGATCGCGGAAGAGCTGAGCCGCCAGGGCGGCATCCGGGCTGAGGGCCAGGCCCGCGTCCACCTGATATACCAGGCTGCCATGCGCGGCATCCTCTGTGAGGGACCAGATCAGGGATCTGAGTCCACCTACATCTTGGTCGATGATTGGATCCGCCGAGAGCGCCCCCTGCTGCCCGAGCAAGCCCTGGCGGAGCTGGCCCTGCGCTACTTGAAAGCCTACGGCCCGGCGGGGCCGCGCGACCTGGCAGCCTGGTCGGGGCTGAGCCTGGGCCAGGCGCGCCAGGGCTGGGACCAGATCGCAGGTCAATTGACCGAAGTCGCTTTCGATGGTCGTCCGCTGTGGATGCTCACATCGCAGGCAGGCTGGCTGGCGGAGCCGCCGGACATTGCCGCCAATATCCGTCTTTTGCCCAGGTACGACACCTACCTGCTCGGATATGCCAGCCGGGACCTGGCGGTGGCGCCTGAGTACAGCCAGCGCATCAATCGCGGCGGCGGCATCCTGCACCCGGCGCTGCTTGTGGACGGCCGCGCCCAGGGCACATGGAGCGCCACTCGGCGTCGCGATAGCATACAAATTGCCATCGAGCCATTCGAGGGGCTGAGCCGGGACTGGCTTCCTGGCATCGAGTCCGAGATCGCCGACCTGGGGCGATTTCTGGGGGTCGAGGCGGAAAGGGAGATCAGGGGGAGGGGCTGACCGTTCTGCCTGATGCAACCAGCTCGTGCGTGGGTCACAATCGCCCGGCTGGCAAGCGGCCTTCTTTCAGATCTGCCGTCTGTTCGGCGCTGAAGGGCGGCTCGAACAGCTCAGCACGAGTTTGATAGCAGCGGAACATATCGGCGATAAAGTGGATCCGGTCAGGCAGATCTCCCCAGAATTCTGCACCGGACTGGCTCGGGCTGTCGGGGGTCGGGTCGATCTGCGCCAGCAGGGCCAGCAAACCGACGTTTGCGACGTGCTCCAGGATAGGTGGGAAACCTGCCGCCAGATCATCCCCCAGCCGCAGGAGCTCCTGCGGCGGGAGTTCGATCGTCATCATGCTCTCGGTGACGATGTGCTGAGCCTCGCGCTGTGCAGCCGCCAGGTACGCCGTGATGGCGGAATCCAGGTCCGTCAGCCGCCCGAACAGGCGCAGGACATACCAGATCACATCATTTAAGCTGCCCCAATTCGGGCGCAGGGCCTGGAGAAGGTTGCGGGTGAATATATCCGGTGCGATGACGGCGGCTGCCAGCGCTTCATTGATCTCTGGCTGCAGCCGGGTCTGCTCGTGATAGCCGATCTGGAGGTTGGCTAACAGCAGCAGCTCGGTCTGTTGCTTTTTATCAACTTCGAAAAACCCCTGGTAGTAGTTCCGGAAGGCCTGGCGCAGGTAATCCTGACCATCTGGCGGCTCCCCAGGGCGCAGCGTCTCGCAGAAAAGGGTGATCTTATCTTCATCGTAGTCCTGATCTTGTAAGCAGGCGGAATAAAACCGGGCAAACTCGCGTCCGATCTCAGCGAAGACCTTCAGGTTACCCCGGGCTACTGCCGCACTGGAGCGCACAAAAGCGGCCTGGGGATCGTAAACCTTCCGGATCAGCGCAGCGATCTCTTCGCTCCCCAGCCTGGCGCTCAGCTGCCGGGCAACGCGGGCTAGCTCGTGCAGCGCTTCTTGCGTAGAAGCTTGCGATCCAAGGCTGGCTTCGAGCGCACGCCCCAGGTCCTCCCTGCGTATCGTCTGCCCGGCCTGTTTGGAGGCCCAGGTGGCAAACGTACACCAGTTGGCGGTCCTGCCGGTGCGCTCCGCCATCGCCAGGGCTAGCTCGTGATAGCACTGTGTGATCTGCAGGTTGCGGATGACCGCATCCGGCACGGCGGCAATGCGCTCGATATCAGAGATGGTCGGAATGGCCCTTATTGGCATTGGCTGATTGGTAAGCGAGATGCCTGGCTCTGC
>CAZGIX010000271.1:0-5266 GCA_964525785.1 uncultured Anaerolineaceae bacterium | reverse complement strand
GCAGATTAAGAACCAATATGGATGTGGATTTCAAATTGATCGGCAAATATTTGCACGGTTTAGATATCAAATGAGTGGAGGTTTGCGATAGGCGTATCTCACACTAAACTTACCATCCACGCCAGGGATCTCTCTATTCATACTGACCGATCTTGGGATCCAACTGCTCATACTCATCTATCAAATATCAAAATATCCTTCACTAGATCTTCAAAAGCCTTCGTTTTTCCGGTTTCTAGCGCGGTTTGATACACGAGTGAGGGAAGAGATTCTTGTAATTCATAGAGAAGATCGGCTACTTTTTTCTTATCCTCATACTCAAGGGACGTATGCTCATCGATAGAGGCGAGAATTTCGACGGATCGTTCTCGTTCGCCTTCTTTCGCCAGCAACGCCGCTATACCCAACGTTGCTCGAGCGGCGATACCATCAGCACCGATTTCTTGAGCGAGCCTGATTGATGAATGCAAGGACTCTCTGGCGTGATCGTTTTCGCCTAGGATTGTGCAGACCTCGCCGTAGCTCGCCAGGGTTGAGGCCAGGTGATACCTTTCACCAAAATCCCGCAGGATAGTCAGGCTTTCCTGGTAATCCTGCCTTGCTTCGACATACTCCCTACGGCGGTAAGCCACATCCCCCAGCCTGTTCAGCGATAGGGCAACCCGCCAGCGCTGGCCGAGCTTCTGGTGGATCTCAAGTGCCTGGCGGAAGCGCTGCTCAGCCAGCTCGAAATTACCTTCCTGCAGGGCAACATCCCCCAACCCATTGAGGCTGCCAGCTATTGCCCACTCGTCGTTGAGCTGCGTGTCCAGGTTAAGCTCCTGGTGGAAAAGATCCGCTGCGAGGGATAGATCCCCCTCCAAACGGGCAACACGGCCCAGGTTGCCGAGCGCCCCAGCCTGGGGCCAGATGTACCCGTTTTCTGAGTCCACCTTGAGCGCATCCTGGAGATAGCCTTTCGCCTCTCGGTATTTTCCCAGGTTTGTAGCAAACACCCCTAACGAATTCAACCCCAAGCCATACCCTTCCAGATCGCCGGACCGTTGGCACAGGTCGAGACCTTGCTTGGTGAGCTCAATGGCTTGGTTGAGAGGCCCCACGTGCATGCAGTACCAGCCGTGATACATCATTGCCCTGCCCAGGTAATTAATGGAACCATCGCCGGTATGCTGACCCACCTGGATGCCTTCATCTATGCGCCGCCTGATCTTCCCAAAGAGGCGCTCGGCTTCCTCGAACAGCCCCTGAATCTCGTAGAAAAACATTAAAATGTTATATGAATGGCCAAGCTCGTCGAGATTACCCTGTGCAATAGCTCGCTCCAGCGCCAGGCGCACATTTTCTACCTCGCCGCCGACTTCTTGCACGGCCTGTAAAGGGGTCCTGCCTCCCATTACCTTGTCATTTCGAGCGTTAAGAAAGCTCATGTAAAAGCTACGGTGCCGGTCTCGTGTCCGCTCGGCCTCCGCGGTATCCTGGGCGAGCTTTTCATTGCTGAACTGCTTGATAAGCTCGTGCATCCGGTAGCGCAGGTGAGATGCGCGATTATTTATGCCTATTTGCTCTAAGAGGGATCGGTCGGAGAGCGATGTGAGAATCGCCAGGTTTGCGCCGGCGACCTGCTCGGCTGCGAGGCGGTCGAAACTGACAGGGAAGACCGATAACCTGGATAAAGCCCGCTGCTCTTCAGGCGAAAGCAACTGATAGGAATGCTCGAACATCGCCCGTAAGCTACGCTGCCGTTCGGGGATATCCGGGCAGGAGCTGGCCAGGAAGTCCAGATCGCTCTTGATTTCAAGGTCGATCTGCCCTGGGGACATCACCCTGGTCCAGGCGGCAGCCAGCTCGATCGCTAGCGGCACACCAGCCAAAAGCTGGCTGAGGTGCACAATAGAAATCTGTTCTCCTTCGACGGGCTGGAAGCCGGGATCGGTGCGGCAGGCGCTCTGAAGGAAGAGCTGCACCGCTTCGTATTTATCTGCTTCCTGATCGAAAATGTCTTCCGGGTAAGACAGACCCTGCAGGACGAATGCCCGCTCCTGGCGTAGGTTTAGGCGCTGGCGGGAGGTGACCAAAAGGCACAAACCGGGGGCGTACTCCAGCAGGTTATCAATAATGCGCACAGCCGACGGATTACCCGACATCAGCAGCTGCTCGAAATTATCCAGCACCAGCAGCATCTCTTTCTCGCGCAAGTAGTCAAGTAGTTGTGCCTTCGGTTCTCCTCCAGGGCGAAATTGGAGCCCTAGCGCCTCGGCGATGGCGCGCATCATGTCTCCCGGCGTGGTGATCCCCGCCAGTTGCACCAAGGTAACTCCCTGGAGATTATTGTAAATCTGCGTTTCAGCGACCTGGAAGGCCAGACGGCTCTTGCCGATCCCGCCGGGGCCGAGGATGGTAAGCAGGCGGCAATCAGGGTTTGCCAGGTACTCACTCACCCGGTTCAGCTCCGCTTTTCTCCCAATGAACGGGGTGCTTTGCCGGGGGAAGTTGTGCCGGCGTCTCTTGCGGGAGGCGAGGATGCGCTTGTAAAGCACCCGGGTCTCCTCCGATGGTTCAACCCCCAGCTCCTCCCACAACACCTGGCGGCAGTGCTCGTATTGGCGCAGGGCAGCACTGCGCTCACCCCTTAAAGCAAGAATGGTCATCATCTGACTATGAGCCTCCTCCCGCCAGGACTCCAGCTCCAACTGCCGCCGGGCATATCCCAAGGCCAGGTCGAGCTCCCCGCGGCGCTGGTGATAAAAAGCCAAAAGATAGAAGCCTTGCAAAGCCTGACGGTGGAGGTGCTCTCTATTGAGCAGCGCCCATTCCGAAAAAGGGAGACTGTCTGTTGGGTATATTCCTTGCAGGAACTCCCCCCGATAGAGCGCTGCCGCTTCTGCATATCCGGTCATGCACTCCTGGCAGGTTGCTATTTTTTCATGAGGGTGCTGTTCTGCTTGGGAAAACAATCCTTCGAAGGTCAACACATCGATCCAAATTCGCCCGGTTTGAGTGATTTGAATCGCATCACGGGAAACTTCGAGGAGGGAGTGAGCGTTACCGGCACCGCCTAAGACCTGCCGTAAGCGGTGTAGGGTTACGCGCAGGTTGTTGTGCGCGGTATCGCCAGGCGCTTCGGGCCACAACAGCTCGGCGAGCGCTTCTCGGCTGTGAGGACGGTTGGCCTCTATTGCCAGGTAGGACAGCAGGGCGCGCTCTTTCTCCGAGCGGAATGCGACAGCGAATTCTCCCTCTCGAAGAAGCTGAAAGGACCCTAACAAACACAATCGGTAGTAAGACAACGCCGAATCCGCCCTGGCATAAGCACCTGGACCTTAAATCAACGGGCTATCTTATTATATCGATAAATATACTCATTTTGGTAATGATTTGGAAACGATCGTTAACTATCATCTAATCAACAAAATAATCCACGAATGGAGCTATCAGAATGGACAATAAATCAAATAACCTTGGCTTTCGCGAGATATCGATTGCGATATTTCTGTTTTTAATCACCACGACAGGTATCGTTTACCTGATCGATGTGAATTCTGCACGCGCCGAAACGACAAAGGAGGATGTAACGATGTCTCAATCCAGGCAGTATATGGAAAAAGATTTGAATGGCCCAACTGCGTTCTCATTCGATGGCACTGTAACCCTTTCCATTAACGGCACCAGTATGGCGGTGCCGGTTTCCGCTATCGGTCAGGTAAACTGGGATGGAAAAGGGAAAGCTCCCAACGCAACCCGCACCTTCAACTTTGGCGGCGCAGTGATTTTAAAGCAGGTAGCTGAAGGGGAGTACCAGGTGAATCCGGATGGCACGGGTACTGCCCGGTTCAAAGTGACCACCCTGGAAGTAATCGGAACTCCTCCCCCGGGAGTAGAACTGCCTGGAACGGCTATTGAGACTTTCTCGTTTGTCCTTAGCCAGGACAACGAGCTCCAGTTCATCGGTACCGGCTTGATGGATATGAACGATCAGCCTCTGGCGGCAGTCACAGTGCGCGGTGAGATTCACAGTCAGCGCTGATTGTCCATCGGCATTTGGTCATCCGCAGCTGAGCCTTAAAAAAACCGACTTGCCATGAGCCAAGACCGACCCCGTTACCTGTCTTATCTGATCCGGATGTGGCAGGTAAAAGGGAAGCGAGGCTGGCTATGGCGAGCTTCCCTGGAAAGCCCCGGCAGCGGTGAACGGCGTGCGTTCCCGAGCTTTGAGCATCTGATCGCCTTCTTGCGGGCGCAAACAGGCTACCAAGGGCTAGATGGCAAAGTTGAACCAAATTTTAATGATGCAAGGAGGAAAAATGAGTAGAGCTACAGTTTCCATTATTGTTTTTGGATTCTATGCGATGATAGCCGGCTTGGGATTCATTTTGATCCCTAACGTTATGCTGCCCCTTTTCGGCCTGTCGGAGACGAACGAAGTCTGGATCCGAGTCGTTGGTCTCCTAGCATTTTTTGTAGGAGGTTACTATCTTGTCGCGGCTCGCAACAACCTGATTCCGTTCTATCGAGCGTCTGCCTTTTTCCGTCTTCCTTTCGCGTTAGGTTTGTTCGTATTCGTCTTACTGGATTTCGCCAAACCTGGTCTGGCAATCATTGGAGTGTTCGACATCCTCGGTGCTGCCTGGACTTGGTGGGCATTACGAGCCGAAGCCTCTGTGAAGGGATTTGTTCCTCAGGTAGCTGATCAGTAAGGGTGAGAGTTGACAGTTGTGAATATCTCCTCTCCACCTCCACCCACAACTGCTCGCCGTCCGTAGTTAATTCGATCCAGCCGTCCCGGTCTGTGCGCAGCAGGGTGTAATCCCTTAAGGCATCCAGCGTCTCCGGCGAGGGACGTCCTTCCCGGTCGCCAGCCGCCACGCTGAGCAGCAGCACCTGCGGATGCAGCTTGTCGATCCACTCCGGCGGGTTGGCGGGGGCGTAGCCGCTGTCTGCCAGCAGCAGGGCGGTGACCTGGCCCAGGCTTGGGTCATTCTGCAGGGCCTCCAGCAGGGCCGAAAAGCTTCCCCACGCCAGCGTCCCAACAGCCGTCCGATGACCGCCGCAAACAGCTCCGAGAGGATTGCGATGTTAAATCCCTGTTGAAAAAGTGAGCATTTCAACAGGCTGAATTTATGTGTAAACCGAGTCCGAATTTATCTTGCCCCACCCACATCCAAACTCCAGCTTCATGCGTAAAAATTAGAAGAGCCGTTGCTTGCATGCAAAGTATCTGGGAAGAGATGATATGCCTTCATGAACAGACTTTGTATGGCATTTGAGC
>CAZGIX010000270.1:0-5322 GCA_964525785.1 uncultured Anaerolineaceae bacterium | reverse complement strand
TGAAGATCCTGACCCGCGACCGCTCCAGCCTGATCCTGATGCTGCTGGCGCCCATCCTGATCGGCGCCCTGGACTTCGTTGTTGCCCCGCTGATGGGCCGCTCCGTGTTCGATTACCAGACCGGCGATGCGCCCAATGCCGCCACCACCCTGTTCCTGATGACCATCAACTGCTTGCTGGTAGCTGGCCTGTCGCAGATGCGCGAGTTTGTCAAGGAGGCCGACGTCTACAAGCGCGAGCGCCTGGTCAATCTAAAAGTCTTTCCCTATGTGGCCTCCAAAGTATGGGTTGCCATGCTGCTGGCCTTTTACCAGGCTGCCGTGTACTGCGTCATCCACTTCCTGGCATATGATATGCCGGGCGGTACGCTGGAATTCGGCTTGTTTTACATCACCCTCGTTCTGGCTGCTATGGCAGGCATGATGAGTGGTCTTTTGGCTTCGGCCTTTGCCCCATCTGCCAGTGCTGCGCCACTGCTGCTGATATTGCTGATCATCCCCCAGATCGTTCTCAGCGGTGCGTTGGCGCCCGTCCCGGAAAATATCAGCGCAGTTGCCTCCACCCGTTGGGCTTTTGAGGGTTTCATAGGCATCACCGGTATCGGCTCTCATGTGGCTGCGGATACGTGCTGGCAGCTTCCAGAAGAGCTGCGCAAAGAAATGTCACTCGAAGATAAAGAAGCGTTTAACTGCCGCTGTATGGGCTCAGCCATTTTCAAACCCGATTCCTGCGTTTTTCCAGGCATCGGTCAATATTACGAGCCGGAGATCGACCAGCCGGCACCGGTTGAGCCGCCCGCGCTTGGCGACCGTCCGCCGGAGCCGGAGGTCCCACCCGCTCCCGAACCCCCTACCGACCAGACAGACCAGGTAGCCATGGTGCAGTATCTGAATGCCCTGCAGTCCTATCAAGACGATGTTAAGGTTATTCAAGACAGCTACCGCAGCCAGATGGAGCTCTACGAAGCCCAGGCCGACGTGTTCAAGGCGCAGATGGAGGACTACCAGGAAGCGCGCCTGGAATACGAGGCTGCTCGTAAAGGAGCTGTTGGATCTGCCGAAGCGGTGATCGAGAATGTCAACAAAGAGTTCGGCTGGGCGTTCGTGAACAAGGAAGATACGTCAACCTTCTGGCGATGGATGCTTGGAGCCTGGACTGCCCAGCTCGCCATCATCGGCGTCTATTTTGTGCTGATCCTGGTATTGATCAAGCGCAAAGATGGCTAGCGCAATACCCAAAACCACCACCTTTGCGATGACTTCTTGCACGATTGTGTATCCCTGGGTTCGTTGCCTGGAGGTAAGCCTGTGAAGCGGATCGTTCGTCGACAATATTGGTTCATACTGGTTTGCTTTGCGATTGTGACATCTGCCCTGCCAGCCTGCGATCTGGTGGCTCAGCCGGATCAGCCTGACGAGACGGTGGCGGCGTTGAGCGCTGCTATTGCCGGTACCGCCACTGCTTCCCAGAATGAAGATTCTTCAAGTGGGGATCTGGCGACTGCCGAGGCGGAAGCCACCGCCCGCAGCATCGAGATCTTCGCCACACAGACCGCCCAGCCAGCCGGACAAGACCAGGTCCAGCCCGCCACTGCTACCGTCGCTGCTCCCATCCTGGCTGAGCTGCCCTTCTACGGGCTGGATGCTTCCAGCGGGCATGTTGGGTGGGTGCACGATCCGCTAACCCTCGAGTTGGAGGGCTACCACGTGTTCGAGTACGGCAATGATTTTATGAATATCACTGCTCGTGATTTTGCCTTAGCCGCCGATATCACCTGGGATACCCAGTACGGCAGCTCAGGCTGCGGCTTTATGTTCCGCTCGAATGGCAACCAGAATAAGCCCAGCCAGTATATGGTGGTCGCCACCCGCTTTGCCAATGGGCACGTGCTCTTCTTGGCACTGTCAGAGGGTGAGATTGCCAACATCTACGAGTTCTATCCCAGGGATGATGACCGTTCATTCGATGCGCAGATCAACACCACCAACCGCCTGGCGGTTGTTGCGCGGGGTAATATCCTGGAGATCTACACCAACCGGGTCAAGATCGGCGAGATCGATACCACCCAGCCGCCGGGGCGGCCTGTCCTTCCAGATGTACCAATGCCGCCCATCGACAAATCCGACCTTGCGGCTGTACGGCGCTACCAGTCAGAGCTGAAGGAGCATGAAGAGATCGTCCAGCAAACAAAGTCTGATTTCCAGAGTGCGACCAACAATTACAAGAATCGCCAGGCAGTCTTCGATGACGGTTTTCTCGCCATGACTGCCTTGAGCGAATCGGGACATACTGCCTGCAAGTTCGATCAAGCCTGGCTCTGGCTGCTTGATCCATAAAAGCCAATCGCTGCTTCACTACATTCAGATGGGGAGGATTTCATGGTTGCAGTAAATATGGAGGAACATACCCTTAGCGGCAGGTACAAGATTGAATCGCTGATCGGGCAAGGGGGGATGGCAGCGGTGTACAAAGCCTACGATCCGAATCTGCGCCGCACAGTTGCGATTAAAGTTATCCACCCCCATCTTTCGAATAATGCCGAGTTTGTCCGCCGTTTCGAGGAGGAGGCCACCGCTATCGCCCACCTGCGCCACCCGAATATCGTGCAGGTGTTCGATTTTAATTATGACGGTGAGCTCTTTTACATGGTGATGGAGTTTATTCTGGGCGAGACTTTGCAGAACCGTCTCAAACGCCTGGCGGGATCCGGACGCCGTCTGCCAATTAAAGATGTCACCCGGTTTACCATCGATATTTGCGAGGCAGCGGAGTATGCCCACGAACGTGGCATGATCCATCGCGATATCAAGCCTGCCAATGTCATGCTGGATGTCAACGGCAAGGCCATTTTGATGGACTTCGGCATCGCCCGCATCGTCGGCGGTCACCAGCACACCGCCACCGGCGCGCTGCTGGGGACTGCCCTGTATATGTCTCCGGAGCAGATCCGGGGCTTGCATGTCGATGCCCGCGCGGACGTGTACTCTATCGGGGTTACCCTTTTCGAGATGCTCTGCAATCGGCCGCCCTACGAGGCCGATTCGGCCATGACTCTGATGATGATGCACCTGAATGACCCCCTGCCTGACTTGAGCGAGCTGCAGCCTGAGACGCCCGGCGGCCTGGTCCAGGTTGTCTCCAGGGCAATGGCGAAGGAACGCGAGCAGCGCTACCAGAGCGCTTTGCAGATGGCGAGCGATTTGCGCCACTTCCAGGCGGAGGGAAAGGTAGCCATACCGGAGCCTGCCATTAAAGATCAGCCAGCCCCGGTACCGCCGGTTGGCGCCACATTGATTGAGCACCCTGCAGCAGCTGTATCCACGGGGACGATGATCGAGCCGGCTGTAAGTGGAGCCGCGCCTGCTGCCCCGGCGAGCAGCCAAACGATCATCGAGCAGCCCGTCCAGGCTGTGCCTCCACGAGCCGTCGCCTCGCCTGTGACCTTCCCGGCGACGCCCGAACAGGCTGCCTATCCAGTAGGTAGAAAAAGCAGCAAAACCTGGCTTATCCTGCTGTTGTTGCTGGTCACGGTCCTCGGTGGTGGTGGCTATTTCGCTTACCAACAATTTTTCGCCGGCAGCCCCCCGCCTGCAGCCGCTGTGCTGCCTGCACCGACCGAGATGGCGCCGGTTGCAGTGCTGCCTGCTGAACCGACGGCGACCTCAACCCTCACGCCGGAGCCGACGGACACATCTACACCTGAGCCAACCCTAACCCCGACGGAGACCAGCATCCCTACTCCTTCGGCGGTCGTAATTGGAGGAGCGGATAAGATCGCCTTTGTCTCTGGCAGTAATATTTGGGTCGCCAATCTGGACGGCAGCCAGCTCACCCAGCTTACCGAGGACGGGACGCAGAAAAGATACCTGCGCTGGCTGCCAGACGGGCAGGGACTATCGTATATCAGCGGCAAGTGTATCCAAACCGTCTCATTGACAGGCGAGATTGAGGGGATCACCTGCTTCAATAATTCCGAGTATCTGGATGCTTTCGAGGTATCACCGGATGGTGGGCAGGTTGTCATCAGCGTAGATCGCCAGCTTTACCTGCTGCCTTTCGACATGGCTGGACTGGCTGCCGCCGATTCACACGACGATCTGACCGGCCTGGCGAGCTGTGCCGATCTTGCGCCATATCCGCGCAATTTCGGTCATTCCGTGCGCTGGTCGAAGGATGGTCTGCGCTGGGCAGCTCTCATCCTGGGCGTGCTCAAGGATGGACGCCGTGGCGACCTGGTGCAGGTCTTTGCTGTCGACCGTTGTATTCCTAATCCGTTGGTCGAAATCCAATTCCCTCCGCCGCACTTTTCTTACAAAGAGTATGAGGCTACCCCCAGTCTGGAGGGCATTACCTGGGATGGAGGCGCGTTGTTCAGCTTTCACGGTAGCATCCGCAATGAGGGCTTCGGCAACTTGCACATGTTCAATATGGAGACATACCGGTTTGAAGCAAACATCAATCCGGTGAATGGAACATGCTGTTATCGCGATCCCCAATGGAGTCCCGACGGATCGCACCTCGTATTCGCCTATCAGGACATCCTGCAAGGTTCGAGCAGCACCACCCAGCTGTATTACATCCCCTATGGGAGCCTGGGTACAGGCGCGGTATATGAGCCGCTGCCTCTGCCGGTCATCACCGATCCGCGCGAGAAACCGCAGCCCGTACTGCGCCCGGCTCTCGTTCCTTAATTCATTATCTGCAATTGGAAGTTTCAAAATAGGGGCGAGGCTGGCGAGACCCATAAAATCTCATATTGTCTGATCGCCTCGCTCCTAGTTGCTGATCCTGTCAGACAGCCCGTTGTTACCGCTTCATACCGGCTTGCCGGCGGGCAGTGAATTCGGTATAGTGGCTACCCGTTCCGACCAACGCGTCTTTACTTGGACGAGCGCTGCTCGCCCGAGTGAATATGCTCTTGATGCGGGCCAGGGTTGTCTTGATGGTGTTGAGTTCTTTGCCGAGTTCCAGATCGCCTTCCTGGCGCATCTCGACCAATGGTAGTTGTAGTTCGCGGCGCATACTTGCCTCCTAATTTTGAATCAAAAGCCCCTGTGCCGGCAGGACACAGGGGCTGGCAAGCCGCGTTGCCTGAAAAGCGTCAGGCTCGCGTCAGCGCCAGCATGCTCCTACCCGCACTACGGGGAGAATACACGGGTCAGGTTCTTTAGAAAGTGGATCTTCCATTCTATCTTTTCCTAACGGCTCTATTCTAATCCATCCCAGCCGCTTTTGTCAACCCGCGTGGTCCTGGGATATATATTTTCTCCCCACCAGCGGGTGATAATTCGCTCTAAGAGTTAGTTTTTGCCCCACTATACA
>CAZGIX010000269.1:0-5359 GCA_964525785.1 uncultured Anaerolineaceae bacterium | reverse complement strand
TTACCCGTTGAGTGAGGTCCCAGAAGCTCTCCACTATCTAGAAGAAGGACATGCCAAAGGAAAAGTCGTCATCACTGTGGCGCAGAATAACTGAGCCTGACAAGTACCGGAGAACATAGATCAAGAAAATAAGGATACTCCAATGAATGATCATATGAATGGTAAAATCTGCCTCGTGACAGGCGGCACCAACGGCATTGGCAGAGCAACGGCTCAGGCGCTGGCCCAGATGGGCGCAACCGTGGTGATTGTTGGGCGAGATGCCCAGAAGGCAGCGCAGGTTACCGAGGAAATCCGGGCGGCATCTGATAACCGGGATGTAGACTGGCTGCTAGCCGATCTATCGTCGCAGCAGGATATCCGGCGCCTTGCGACCGAATTCAAGACCAAATATTCACAGCTGCATGTCTTGCTCAATAACGCGGGCGCAACATTCACAACCCGCCAGCTAAGTGTTGATGGCATCGAAATGACCTTCGCGCTCAATCATCTCGCTTATTTCCTGTTAACGAATTTGCTGCTGGATACGATGAAAGCCAGCACTCCGGCGCGGATCATCAATGTTTCATCGGATGCGCATTCAGGCGGCAAGATTGAATTTGATAACCTTCAGGGCGAACGTTCTTACTCTAGCTTCGGGCCATATGGGAATTCCAAATTGGCGAACATCCTGTTTACCGCTGAACTGGCTCGTCGCTTAGAGGGAACGGGCGTGACCGTGAATGCATTGCATCCGGGCTTAACGAGTACGGGATTCGGGAGAAATAATCCTGGCTTCCTGATGAAAGTAATGGGAGCAGTCATTCCTCTCATAGCACGTTCCCCGGAAAAAGGTGCGGGGACATCCATCTACCTGGCGTCTTCACCAGAGGTACAAAGTATTACCGGAAAATACTTCGTTGACCGCAAAGTAACCCAACCGGCTCCACAAGCTGCCGATATGGCTGTCGCCAAGAAGCTGTGGGATTTCAGCGCCGAAATGGTACATCTGGCAGATGCAGTGCTGGAAATGGCTTAGCGGTGGATAGATAAAATTGAACCATCGAGCGTGGAGCCAGTAGCAGGATTAATCGGTAACCGGGCTGGCACTCTATTTCTTGCTGCGCTCAGATCAAGGACTGAAATGATGCTTAAACCTCTCACTGGATTGCTGCTCATCCTTGTTCCGATCGCGTTCAATGCCACCTTCTTTCTCCTGCAAAAAGCGTTTTCGTATCCCGATATCCTGCGCCAACCTACAGAGATCATCTTGCGGCGATTTCAGGAAGGCGCTGCGCCGCTGCGTCGTCTTTGGTATGCATTTACCTTATCGGCAGTGCTGTTCACGCCGGTCCCAGTTTTGGTGCAGCAGGTATTCGGGCCAGATGCACCCTGGTTCCTGGTGGTTGGCACTGTCATTGGCGTCCTGGCAGGCGTGGTCCAATTTCTGGGGCTCATCCGCTGGCCTTTTCTGGTTCCATCCCTGGCGGAAATATACAACGATCCAAAATCCACCCAGGCCACTCGTGACAGTGCAGCAGTTACCTTCCAGGCATTTCATCGATATGCGGGCGTGGCGATTGGCGAGCATCTAGGCTACCTTTTCACCAGTACCTGGACAATGCTACTATGTATCGCAATCATTAAGACAGCACTCGTCCATCCCCTGTTTGGTTGGCTGGGAATACTTCCAGCCATTGGTGTAATGGCAGGCTTATTTGAGGAAACAGGCTTCAAAGCCGCGGGGGTGGTTAACGCGATCAGTTATATCCTGTGGTCTGTCTGGCTGATCGCCTTTGGGGCTGCACTGCTGCTCCGGTAAGGGTTGAGTAAAACAATATGAAAGCGATTGTTTATTCAAAATATGGACCGCCGGATGTTCTCGAATTTAAAGATGTCGAACAACCTTCCCCCAAAGACAACGAAGTCCTAATCAAGGTGCAGGCGGCATCCGTAAGTTTATCGGATTGGGAAGGCTTGGTGGGCAAGCCGCTCTATGCCCGCATTAGGGGACTGTTCAAACCTGGAAACCGGATCCTTGGCTCGGATGTCGCCGGGATCGTTGAAGCGGTTGGCGGAAATGTCAGGCAGCTCCAGCCAGGCGATGAGGTATTTGGGCTCATACCGAACTATTCGGGCGGTTTTGCCGAATATGTTTGCGCCTCCGAAAATTCGATGGCCTTAAAACCCGCCGGTTTGACATTCGAAGAAGCAGCGGTTTTCCCACAAGCTGCTGTCATCGCCCTGCAGGGCATTCGCGACAAAGGGCAGATCCAACCCGGGCAAAAGGTATTGATCAACGGCGCCGGTGGCGGAGCAGGCACGTTTGCGGTACAGCTTGCCAAATTATACGGGGCTGAGGTGACCGGGGTGGATAACTCGCGGAAGCTTGACATGCTGCGTGCACTTGGCGCCGACCATGTCATTGATTACACCCAAGAGGATTTCACAAAAAACGGACAGCGTTACGATTTTATTCTTGACCTTGTAGGGTATCGTTCAGTTTTTGCCTACAAGCGTGCTTTAAATTCCAATGGAAATTATTACATGGTCGGCGGCTCCGTGGCTACAATGTTCCAGGTATTGCTCCTGGGATCAAGGGTTGGAAAGGCGGAGGGCCAAAATATTCGCATGCTCATGGTGCAGCCCAACACAAAGGATCTGCTTTTTATGACCGGGCTTTATGAAGCCCGCAAAATCGTCCCGGTCATTGATAGGAGTTTCCCGTTGCGCGAAGTTCCTGAAGCACTCCGGTATTTGGGAGAAGGACACGTCAACGGAAAAATCGTTATCACCGTGGAGCATGGCAATAATAACTAATCCATTTGGAGAAAATACATGAAAGCAATTGTCTGGACAAAATACGGATCACCGGATGGGCTTCAGCTCCAAGAGGTTGAAAAACCTACTCCCAAGGAGAATGAAGTCCTGGTAAAAGTATGTGCGACAACCGTAACAGCCGGGGACTGTGAGATGCGAAGTCTAAAACTCCCGGTTTTATTTCGGCTCCCTATGCGAATATACAATGGTCTCATAAAACCAAGAAGAATTCCGATATTAGGGCAGGAGTTAGCCGGGGAAATTGAATCAGTAGGTAAAGATGTTACGCTATATAAAAAAGGCGACCAGGTTTTTGGAACGACCGGTTTTGGTTTTGGCGCTTATGCTGAGTACAAATGTCTGCCTGAAGAATCCAAAATGGGTGTGTTGGCAAGTAAACCGGTCAATATGACCTATGAGGAAGCCGCTGCGGTTCCTACTGGAGGACTTGAAGCATTGCATTTTCTTCGAAAAGGAAATATCCAAAGCGGACAAAAGGTTTTGATTGTCGGCGCGGGTGGAAGTATCGGTACTTTTGCGGTACAGCTTGCCAGGTACTTTGGGGCGGAAGTGACTGGCGTGGACAGCACGGGGAAATTGGATATGCTGCGCTCGATTGGTGCAGATCAGGTCATTGATTACACTCAAGAAGATTTCACCAAAAGCGCAGAGACCTATGATGTTATTTTCGATGTGATGGGCAAGAGTTCGTTTTCAGATAGTGTCAGATCGCTTAAACAAAATGGACGCTATCTCTTAGGGAACGCCGGACTGACCCAGATGGTTCGAGGGCGATGGACTTCGATGAGAAGCAGCAAGAAAGTAATCATTGGGGCGGCAAACCAAAAGACTGAAGATTTACTTTTCCTCAAAGAACTTATTGAATCGGGGAAGATAAAATCGGTGATTGACCGGCGCTATCCGCTGGAACAAACTGCCGAGGCGCACAGGTATGTCGAGACGGGACAAAAAAAGGGGAATGTGGTCATCACCGTATTCTTCTCGTTGGTACATCCACCCAGAGACTCTTGAGCTGGCTTCGCATGTCTGGCTTAGGGTAACAGCGATTGGATGGCCCAGGCGCGCCAGTAACAATATTTAGCAGGCATGAAGCTGGATGAATTAACCGGGCAGGTGAATATGGCCTTCAACACGCTTGGAAATCTGGCTTCTAAAAGCCTTAAGGAGAAGCTCGTATTTGGTCCGATCACTTTCCTGTTGACCCTGGCATGTCTCCTGATCTCGGCTTCAAGCTTGGCGATCTAATATATTTCTACCATTATCCGTGCTTCACTGCCGGACCTGCGCCACCATCTGCACAATCGCTGCAACGGCAGCCTCGGGCTGCTCCCAATGGATGGTGTGGCCGCTATGGTCTGCAAAGAGCTGCTGGCTGTCGGTTGATAACTGGAGGTAGCGTGCCTGCGATGCGGCTGAGTCCGCATCCATATCTTTGCCGCGCGATAGAACGATTAAGGGCAAATCGCCCAACGTTGTGACGGCCCTGGCCTGCGCCCCGCCCTCCGTCATCCCCCGGGCTTCGTCCAGGGCGGTTTGGACCCAACGGGGGGTCACCGAGAGAGCTTTGTAGGCTTGCTGATCCTGCGGCGGCAGGTCTTGATTGACGCCGGACAGCAGGCGCACCAGGCCGGCGCGGGCGATCAACGCTGGCAGCGAGGTCTTGCCAGGTTTCGGAGCTGGCTGAGGAGTGGCGACACCCGAAGTGGACAGGTTTTGCGGGTCAATCAACACCAACCCGGCGACTTCCTCTGGATAGTCATGAGCGTACACGCGCATGGTATACCCGGCCAGTGAATGGCCCACCAGCACAAAGGGGCCGGGTTCATTGGCGTTTGCCAGCAGGGTGTGCAGCTCTTTGGCAAATTTCTGGGAAGTGCGCGGCTGGGGACTGGCCTCGCTCCATCCCATTCCAGCACGATCATAGGTGCAGATACGAGTGGTTTTGGCGACTTCGGGCTGCACCCAACCCCATCCAGCAGACGCATCCCCAAAACCGGTATCGATCACCACGGTGGGGCTGCCGGAACCGGTACAATTGAGGTGCAGGCGGAAACCACCCACATCCACCATTTGACCTGGAGGGGGATAGGCTTGGGCGTCCGCAGCTTCTGCCCTCGACTCGAAAATCGCCCCTGCCAGGGCCAAAACCAATAGAACTGTCAAGACTCCACCTAGCCAGATTATCAATTTTCGACCTCGACGAGTGGGAGTTCGCTCTTCTTTGATATTATTTTTATTGCCCAATGTAAAGCCTCCATTGTGTTCAGCCCAGGGTCCCTCGTTCGTTCAAATTCAAGTACGAAGGTATTCATAAGAACAGAGAACTCTCGCGAATTATTGACCAATCAAATCTTTGATTAAAAACCGACCGGACTGTCGGCATTATGAGGCAAACAATCCGATCGGGTACTCTGTATCACGAGACGAGCAATTTGTAATAATTATATCATATTAATGAGAAATAGGCTGGTTGTTTCAAATCCGGAGAGTGGCTAAACATTGGGCTAGACAAACTCAAAAACATGAGCTGGGTAGTTCG
>CAZGIX010000268.1:0-5367 GCA_964525785.1 uncultured Anaerolineaceae bacterium | reverse complement strand
TGGCTTCTGCCTTCAGCCAGCGCAGATGGCATAATTATGTTATGAGTAGCCCGAACGACGAGGAATCCCTGCTGAGATTATCTAAAAATGAGCACTTTAGGAATTTCTCGTCGTTTCGCTCCGCTTCGAGAAATGACATCTTACATCTGAGCATTTACTTATCCCGTATTCACGTTAAGTAGACAATGATTGAAATTTAAGTTATGACGTCAATTAATTATACAGCAAACCACCCCGCTCAGCCGGTTCAGTCTGCTTTATCGTATAAGGAATGCTACCCAACCGTAACTCGTGCAATTTTGATGCCGGTTGTCATCATGCCAACTTTCATCAAAGATTAATCCCATAATCATACTAATCCTACCTAATTAAGTAAAATTATAGAGTCTGTTTGCATACCTGTTTATGTCCTGCGGTGTATGGGTGTGATCTTTCCATCCTGGAGATACACTGATCTCCATACCAATCCGGTGGCCCTGCTAGCCAAGCTGTTCGTTCTGACCACCCCCAAAAATCCACACTGAAACTAGGAGCAAATTATGCATACCCGAAAGTTGATCCCACTTCTCATCCTGTTCGCCATACTGTTCGTCCCGCTTTTAACAGTTCAGGCTCGCCAGGCTTATCCCGATGTAATCCCTCTCCCAGACGGCTTTCGCCCGGAGGGGATAGCCGTCGGCAAAGGGCACACTTTCTACACCGGGTCCCTGGGCGACGGTTCGATCTATCGTGGTGATCTGCGCACAGGCATGGGCGATTTGCTGGTTCCTGCCCAGGCGGGTCGTGTCTCGGTCGGGATGTCCTTTGACGAGCGCAGTGGCTATCTGTTCGTCTCCGGCGGCCCCACCGGGCAAGCCTATGTCTACGATACCCGCAGCGGAGCTGAAGTCGGCTTCTACCAGCTCACTACCTCCGCCAGCTTCATCAACGACGTCATTGTCACCCGCACTGCAGCTTACTTCACCAACTCATTCGCCGGCGAGTTCTACAGGCTTCCGCTAGGTCCGCGCGGCGCTTTGCCCGAGCCTTCCGAGGTGGAGACCATCCCGCTGGGTGGTGATTGGGTCCAGACGAGCGGCTTCAATGCCAACGGCATCGAAGCCACGTCCGATGGCAGCGCCCTCATTATCGTCAAATCAAATCCTGGCGATCTGTACCGTGTCGATCCGGAAACCGGCATAGCTGACCGCATTGAGCTGAGCGGTGGAAATGTACAGGCAGGCGATGGTCTGCTGTTGGGCGGATCGACCCTGTATGTCGTCCAGAACAACCTCAACCGGGTGGCAGTTGTCGATATGGTTCCCGACCTGTCGGAAGGTGAGATCGTCGATCTGCTCACCGACAGCGATTTCCGCGTGCCAACCACGGCTGCTCGCTTTGGCGATGCCCTCTACCTTGTCAATGCGCGCTTTGATACCCCGCCTGCTCCCGACACCGAATACCAGGTGGTACGCCTGCAGTTGAACTGACCCCAGGTGTTAAATCGCAGTGCGCTGAGCCTTCCGGCCCAGCGCACTGTTGTCTGTTGAAAAAAACCAAATAGAGATCTCTGTGGACTCCGTGTGCTCTGTGGTGAGTCTGTTTCCTGGCCCATACTGTATCCGGGCTGCTTATCGATCTTTCGCCGCCCTTACCAATATGGCGAAGCCCGCATTGACCAGCAGTCTCAGCTCGTGATCCTCCGCATTGCCCTCCTCTACCGCATGCAGCAGCGCCCCGCGGATGCCGCTTGCCTTGTGCGCCCAATACGAATCCGCCGATAGCCGCTCCAACCGGGCGATCAGCCTGCTCGCCAGTTCGACCTGGAGGTCTGTCTCTGCCTTCCTTCCTTCCGACACTTTAACCTCTTGCAGAACCATGTGCTCGCTGGGGGCAATCATACCACTGTTGGTCTTTTGCCTAAAGTTTGATAAACTATAATTAGTTCCAACCGGCCTGGTCAGTAAGAGGTTAATCTATATTGAAAAAATTGCCTCCCTACATGAGGAATGGCAGCGACTTAGAGCTGCCGAAAAAAGTTGGCATCCTTTACAGCGATGTACACCGGGAAGATTTTCCCACCGAAGCACAGTACATCACCGAAAAAGACGCCGATCACGACGCTTTGCTGATCGGTGATTACCTCGGTCCCCTGGGGATTTCGGTCCTGCTCTATCCGGCTGACGCTGAGTTGCCGGACTGTCTGCGCCGCGATAGGCCCGAGATGGTAATCAACCTGGTCGATTCGGTCAAGGGGGACGAGAGCCTGGCATCTGCCATCCCTGGAGTGCTGGAGCTGCTCGACATCCCCTATACCGGGGCAGATATCCTGGGGATGTCGTTGGATACGAATAAATTCCTGGTCAAGAAGCTGCTCCAGCAGAACGGCGTGCCTGTGCCCAACTTCCAGCTCCTCAACACCTATCGTGATTTCCTGGACCCGACCCTGCGCTTTCCGCTCATATCCAAACTAAACGCCATCCACGGCTCAGTTGAGATCACTGCTGATGCCGTCTCGGAAAACGAAAAGCACTTGCGCGAGCGTATACGCCGGTTGATCCAAACGTACAAGCAGCCTATCCTGGTGGAAGAATTCATCAGCGGCAGGGAGGTGACTGCCATCCTGCTTGAAGGCAAGAATAAGAAAGTCTACCTGGCAGAGAAAATCTTCTCTCATCCCACGGGCAAATATGTCTATCTCACCTTCGAAGACCAGTGGCTGCAGAAGAGCGACATGTCCTTCCACTACCGTAAGTGGTCTGATTCGCTTCTCAGGGAGTATGTCAAGAAGGCCTTCGAAGTGACCCGCATGTACGATTATGGTAAATTTGATATCCGCCTGGACCAGTCAGGGCGGTACTTTTTTATCGACTGCAACTGCAATCCTGCATTTGGTCCCAAGGAGCTGGATGTCGCCCTGGCGATCATCCTCGACCTGTATGGGATCTCTTTCCAGCAGATCCTCCAACGCCTGATCTTGAACACCATGCGCGACGCCGCTGGCAAAGAGCGCCTGCCGCTCCCATCAGAACCGGAATAATCTCGCCCGGATCGGCGATCCGGGCCACAGGTCTGCTCTGCTTCCAAATATGTTAACTTGTCCAATAAATTAGCTTTATTCCTGGTTTCCTGTATATAATTATCTCAAGCGGGAGCGCAGTGAGACACTATTTCGATCGAGACTATCCCTGACAATGATCTGAGTATATCCAGGATTTGTGCTTAACTTTACCTGAATAGTATCCTTTAGCTCTATTTACAGTTCCTCACTGAGGTGGGAAAATCGTGGCTCAGATACCAAGAAGCTTGACATTCAAAGAAGGCCCCTCCATCGGGGAGACCATCCCGCTCGAGGTAACCGAGATCGTAATCGGTCGAGAGCCAGGTGTCGATATCTTGATCGATTCACCTGGTGTATCCAGGCGCCATGCTCGCCTCTACCTGCAGGATGACCAGTACCACCTGGAGGATTTGGGAAGTAGTAACGGCACGTTCTTGAACGGAGAACGCCTGACAAAACCTGCCCATCTCAAGCACGGTGATGAGATTCGCCTGGGGCGTACGGTCGCCCTGCAGTACGCCGGTGACCAGCCATCGGTCAATGCCACAATGCTCGAAGCCGGACCAGGGCTGTCTGGCAGCACTGTCATCGATGGGCAGGTGATTCCCATCGGCGCCACGATGGTCGGTGAGGAGCCCATGCTGTCGCCTGCTGCACCTCCGCCCCAGCTCGCTATTTCTATCGCTGGTGAAACCCGCCATACCTTTACCCTCGATCAGGCGCGCTTCTCCATAGGCCGCGCCGAAGACAACCAGATTGTGATCGACTCGCCCATCGTCTCGCGCCACCACGCGTACCTGGAGATGGTGGGGGGTGGCTTTCAGATCGTCGTCCTAGCGGAAGCCAGCAATCCGGTGCTTTACGAGGGACGCCCGTTGGATGCGCCTCGCCCGCTGCGCCACGGAGATGTGCTGCGCATCGGCAGCCTGGATCCTGGTCTGATGGTTACCCTCGCCTACACCGACCCTGCTCAGGCGCTGGTCAGCGCCACCAGCCTCATCCGCTTTGGCGAGAAGACCCTGCTTAACATTGGCCGCGATCCAAGCAATGATGTGGTGCTGAACTCCCCAACCGTCTCCCGCTTCCATGCCCAGATCGAGCGTGTTGGGCAGCGCCACCGCCTGGTGGATTTGCACAGCGCCAACGGCACTTTTGTCAACGACCAGCAGGTGGAGGGGGATGTCTGGCTGCAAGCCAACGATGTGATCCGCATCGGGCGCCATCGCTTCGTCATGGGCGTGGACGAGCTGGACCAGATCGATGAGACCCGCGGCCTGGAAGTAGAGGCCATCGGCTTGAATAAATGGGTGCGCAAGAACCTGAATATCTTGCAGAATATCTCGCTGACCTTCCAGCCGCGTGAGTTCATCGTGGTTGTCGGGCAGAGCGGCGGCGGAAAATCCACCCTGGTGGATGCCATCGCCGGCTACCGGCCTGCCACGCATGGTCAGGTGCTGGTCAACGGCACCAATGTCTACCAGAATTTTGATGCCGTACGCAACGACATCGGCTTTGTCCCCCAGCGCGATATCATCCATACCGAGCTGACCGTCTACCAGGCGCTGGATTATGCCGCCCGTTTGCGCATGCCGCGCGACACCAACAGCGAAGAACGTCACAAGCGCATCATGGAGGTGCTGGAGGATCTGGACCTGCTGCACCGTAAAGAAAGCCAGATCAGCCGCATGAGCGGCGGGCAGATCAAGCGCGTCTCCATCGGCGTCGAGCTGCTCACCAAGCCCGGGCTGTTCTTCCTGGATGAGCCCACCTCTGGCCTGGATCCGGGCACCGAGACCGCCTTTATGCACCTGATGCGTCGCCTCGCCGACCAGGGACGCACCATCGTCGTGGTCACCCACGCCACAAAAAACGTCATGCTGGCTGATAAAGTCGTTTTCCTGGCACGTGGCGGATTCCTGGCCTGGTTCGGTCCGCCGGATGAAGCCCTCAAGTATTTCGACCAGTTCCGCAGTGATCGTGAGCGCCGCGCTAAGACGATGGAGTTCGACCAGATCTATGCTATCCTGGACGACCCGAGCAAAGGCTCGGCCCAGGAATGGGCGCAGCGCTACCTTGACCATCCGGCGTACCAGACGTTTATCGTCCAGCCGCTTCAGGCCGCTCAGGGGCGCTTCAGCCTGCCCGCGGCTGCCGTTCCTGGAGCAGCCGCACCAAAAGCGGCCGCGACGGCACCGCTCTCCTCGAAGCCCAAACCCAAACGGCGCACCTCCGCTCTTTACCAGTTCTTCGTCTTATCTACCCGCAACCTGAAGATCCTGGCGCGCGACCGCACCAGCCTGATACTGATGCTGCTGGCGCCCATCCTG
>CAZGIX010000267.1:0-5408 GCA_964525785.1 uncultured Anaerolineaceae bacterium | reverse complement strand
CATAGAGGGAAATGTGGCGATAGCCTTATCTTGTTAAGATTTGTCAGTCAATCAGGCAATGAGGGGTTGATAGAATCGATGCCCAGACGTGGATCTGTTGTTTGCGTCAATCCATTATTGCAGGAAGATGGGTTAACGAAGAGAGCTGATTTCTTGAGATTCGAATCCACGGTGGGCTGGAGTAGCACAGGAGAACGGTGTGTCATTTGCATATAAACGTCGAAAGAAAGTGTTTCAGGACAATGTGCGACAGCTTGAGCATCTGAAATTGCCAATAGTCATGAGAAGCAGCGAATGAGAGGTGTCTCAGTTATTCTCCAAGACACCGGAAAATTAGAGTTCGATGATAATTTTGAGCCAGAATGAGCGGGGGCGACAAAAGGAATCATCAAGGAACACCCTAAATGTGGGAAAAGTTGTCAAAAATACCTATCGTCCGCAGATATGGTGCCGGTTAAAGCACCGTCCACCTCTAAAAGCGAAGTTCGTAAAATGGTAGAGGTAGCGTGACGGGTTGAAAATGCCCTCTTGGATCCGCCCCTCACTGAAAACCTCTTTTGGGGTTAGTGCATTGATAGAACATTTCCTGGACCTAAATTATTAGATAGAAATAGGCGAAAAAGTCTTGACAAAGCCGCGGCAATCTGTATAATGTGAAGTATATTGACCAACAGTTTATAGGCTTTCACAAAAACAGCCCGGCACAAGCTGGGCGTTATTGTTTGGATCGTTGAAACGGGCGCTTCTCTGGGTTCTCACCTGGTTTGCGCCCGTTTTCGATTCTCGTGAGGACAAGATTGATAGAGATAAAGGAGTTAAGTATGGCTATTCAAGACCCGGAAATCTGATCGATGACTGCACAAGTAACCACAACGCCATGATTCCCAGCAGCGAGAACTTACCCAAGATGACTCTGTCATGTCGCAGGCTGCGTATAAATTAGGGAGCCAGTGCCGTAACCAAGAGGAGTGTTCTTCGCTTCGGATATGATACTGTGCCACGCTTTCAGAGCTGACCGAGATCCGTCACACCAAAACAGATACGCACTCTCGCCAGCATACGTACTGTTACCAGACCATTGGTTTTGGGGGGACAAAACAAATGATTGCGTGGGGTGCTATAGTCAACAGGTACTCTCCAGACGGACCAGGGAGGATCAAACGCTTGAGCAAAAAGCGAGTGCTACCTGACCCAGAGAGCACCGGGTGTCTTTACTACGACACCCTGAGCCAGATCTAAACACATAGTATATGTTCTGAGTCACCTCTTTTTGAAGTGACTCTTATCCACAAGATTACGGGCGCTGTCACAGGAAGAAATCCCAGGCGGCGCCCGTTTTTGATTCCCAACCTTTCAGGAGGTCAAATATGCCAAAACCACTCTTCCCGCTTGGACAGCTCGTCGCCACGCCTGGCGCCCTCGAACTGGACGTGAACTTCTACCCCTTCCTGTGCCGCCACCAGTGCGGAGACTGGGGCGACCTGGATGTTCAAGACCAAGCCGAGAACAACTTTTCGGTCGAGAACGGCCTGCGAATTCTATCCGCCTACCACACGCCGGAAGGCGTGAGATTCTGGATCATCACCGAAGCCGACCGGTCGGTCACAACCATCTTGCTGCCGGAGGAATATTGATCCCACTGTCCAAATTGCCGGTCGGCGCTTGTACGGTGTCCCGGTAGTGTCAAATTGGTGACTCACTCATATACCATACAGGAGACCAACCATGTACCTCACATATCCACGTAAATCCAGAGCGGTGATCCGGTGTCTCGCCGCGTCCCGCGCCCATATGGGCAAGTTCGATTTCCAACCGGACGCCACGGAGAGAACCCGGCTGTCCATCATCTACCATTTTTTTCAGGAGGTGACCTTGCTTGTCCTACCAACCCCCAAAGAAAAAGCGGCGGTGGCCCCCGCCGCTTCAGGCGCTCAAAAGAGCGCACTGCCTAGCAATCCCATTGTACCATCGCTCTGCCGAAATGCAATGGGGTTTCGCTCATTTTTATCCCCAACTACCCCCCTCAACCCCCAACTTCGCCTGCGCCTGCATAGCCCCTAATCAGCACACCGTGGCCACTCCCAATCTACCGATATAACTTACGAAGCCTACGTCCCCCGATCCGATTATCCCCGCCCGCAAAGACAGGCTAATCGGATGCGTGATCATGCCGCTCTCGAAAACCTACACACCTCTACACAAGGTAGAGTTGTTGTTTCGTTCCTGGTTCTACGAGACCTGCCTGTTGAACAGGACTTACACTCTCTCCCCAGGCATGACTTTCCGCAGAGCTTGCGGTAGGTGCGATCAGAGATCTAAGGTTTTTGGAAGCGTTCAGATCGCGTTCAACGAGTTGCCCACAATATGGGCAAAGCCACTCTCGATCTGCGAGCGTCAGGTTGTAGTTGATGAAGCCGCACTCGAAGTGTTTTTTAGAAGAGGGGAAGAACCTGTCTGCAACCTGGATCTCGCAACCGTACCATCGGCCTTTATATTCAAGTTGCCGACGGAATTCCCCGAAGCCCACGTCAGCAATGGCCGCCGCCAATCGGTGGTTCTTCAACATCCCGGCCACATTCAAGTCTTCGATGCAGATGGCCGACTTGGTTTTCGTCAGCCATGTCGTAACCTGATGCAGGGTGTTGATGCGGATATTGGCCACCCGTGCTTGGGCTTTGGCCAGCTTCGCTGCCGCTTTCGCCCGGTTCTTACCACCTTTCTTCCTGCGGCTGACTGAGCGTTGGAACCGCTTTATGCGCTCCAGGCCACTCTTGAGGGCTTTGGGGTTAGGGAACTCTGTCCCATCGCTGACGGTAGCCAGGGTCTTGACCCCCAAATCCACTCCGGCGGCGGGTTTGCCTAAACTGGGAACAGGGGCAGGAATTTCTGTCTCGACTTGTAGAGAGACGAACCATCCACCGGCACGTTGGCTGACCGTGGCGCTGAGGATGTGCACCCCGGACACGGGCAGATAGCCGCGTTCCTTGAGACGAAGCTTGCCCAAACGCGGCAGCTGTATAGCATCATCTAACACCACGATCCTGCCCGTCAGTCGAAATCTGCCCGCCCCCTTCTTCCTCGACTTAAACTTCGGGAACCCGGTTTTGCCCTTCAGTGTTCCGTTCTTCTTCTGCTTTGCCCTACGGAAGAAGTTGGCATATGCCCTATCTAGGTCGCGCAGGGCTTCCTGGGGAGCACACTTAGACACCTCGTACATCCATCCCACCGCCCCATGCTTCAGTTCGTTCAACTCCCTATGTAGATCGATGGCTGTTGGAACTTTCTCTCCAGCCCTGTAGGCCTCAATCTTCCTGGCCAACCCCCAATTGTACGCCCACCGAGCCGTCCCTGCATGTTTCAAACAAGCGGTCCTTTGCTTGTCATTCAAATCCAGCTCGGTCTTGTAGGCGCGAAGAATCTTCATAACGTATGATAATTTTAGCACATACGTTCGATTTTTCCAACCCCTTTATATCGTTTTTTGCAGATTTTTTGCCCACAGATAATAACCCCTTCCCAGGGAGGATTCCGCCTTTTGGCAGATCTAGTTCGGAAAGCACATCCCGGGTAAGTTGGCCTAGATGCTCGTTCCACATTCTGCTCGGCATCTCCCTCAGTAATCTGGAGGAGATGCTCGAAACGCTGTTCACGGAGATAAACCATGAAAAACCCCCAGCCCAACTCTTCTGTACTATCCAGTGAGGTCAGAGACCTGTTGTATCGAATCGAACAATCCTCGCCAAGCCGGCGAGTAGCCGAGGAACCGGCTATTCCAGAGAACACCCTTCGCCGCTGGTGCAACACCGATGAGGAATTCCGGGCGGCCCGCTCCCTGGCCGGGGAACTGGGCATCCAGCTCATGAACTGAGCACATATCTATACAACTGCATAGCGCCACCCCGGGGCGCGAGCGAAATGCCGGGAACTTGCCCGCCATCATCCGGCGGGTCCTTCTGTCCTCTCAGAATACCAGGATGCCATCTCACCCTGGTACTCACGCTCCGCGCAACCCTGCCCGCGGGAAGTATGTGTCGGCAGGGCACCACTCCCCAACCGATTTGCACGATTGAAAGGAGAATCCCATGAACGACAGCCTCGCACGACTAAAGCCCCTCGTCCATGAATTGCAGGGGTTACCGGACTGGCCAGCGACTGATCTGCCTGCCGGCCTACTGCTCTACGACGTTTTGGTCGCCCAAGGCGCATCGAGGGCAGAGATGGAAGAGGTCCTGGGTTCCGAGGTGCTAAACCTGGTCGAGGACCCCGATCTGAAGGACGTTGAACGCACTCCCTCCCCCTAACTTTGCTAAGATGGATATTGGAGGAATAGTGGACATTCTCAGCGAAGCTACAGAACTCCTGGGTCCCCCGGTCAAGGTAGAGCGCCACCGCGGCTGGGCTACCTTCTGGTGTCCTTTCCACGATGACCTCGCCCGTCGCGGCAATCGCGGCCGCCCCAACTTCGGCGTCCAATTGGATGGAGGCTATTGGAAGTGCCTGCGTTGCGGGGCGAGCGGCTCCAACCTCTCCACCCTGCGGCGAAAGCTGGGCGCCTGGCGACCACGTCCGGTTGCCCGTGCCCCATCGGATCCCCCTAAAGTCACCCAGTTGAACGAAGCCCTATCCGAGGCCCGCGCATCTCTACCTGGATCCCCCGCGGAGAGCTACCTCGCCCAGCGCGGCCTGCGCGCCCACATCGCCCTGGCCTATGGCTTAGGGTATGGACTATCCAATCCAAGCGTGCACCTGGAGGTAGTACAGGCAGCTCGCCGCGCCCGCCTAGTGGCCGAGGATGGGCATTGGCTGTGGGCCGGTGGGTTGGTGTACGCCGACCCGCCGGTCAATCCCATCACGATCCAGGTGCGCCACTTGCGACAGGGTGAGGATAAAAAATACCAGACCTGGGGGCGGCTCACCCGCCCTCTGGGATCCTGGCGTCTCACCGCGAAGACTCGGACAGTTATCGTGCTGGAAGGGCTCCTGGATATGCTGGTCATTGCCCAGGCCCTGCGGGATCGTCGGGAAGACGGATCGACCGGAGTGGTCTACACAGGTGGGGCCTCGCCCTCCCGCCCAATGCTAGAGTGGTTTGCCGCTTGCGCCTTTGAATTCCTCTTAATCCCTGACCCAGACGAGGCCGGACAAAGTTGGACAAAGGCGATTCGGACGGCCATCCGGCGAGGCGAAGGGCAGTCGCGTCTGGTCCGCACCCCGGATGGCCTGGACCCTGACCGAGCTGTACTTGAGGGGTGGTGGCCAGAAGGGGTGTAATTTCTGAGCTCCCGTCTATAATCTTGAATTGGAGATATATCAGATGATTTACAAATACGCACGTATGTTCTATAATTCTCATGTATCTACCTCGACAATGTTAGATTAGGTTTGACTGCGTTTTTTACGCTGGGTTT
>CAZGIX010000266.1:0-5438 GCA_964525785.1 uncultured Anaerolineaceae bacterium | reverse complement strand
TGTCAGGAAAGCGCCCGACGACAAGCTCCAGCCCGCCGGTGTGATCCGCATGGGCATGGGTGACCAGGATAGCGTCGAGCGCCTGGATTTGATCCAGGTTGGGCAGATGGTCTCCCGTCAGACCACCGCGCGCCTTGGGGGAGGGGCGAATACCACAATCCACCAGGATGCGTTTCCCGGCGATCTCTAGAAGCTGGCTGCTGGCGCCGACTTCATCGGCGCCGCCAAGAAAGGTGATTCTCATCGTTATCCTTCAGTCCTTTTCAAAGGTCTCCCAATAGACCTTATCCAGCTCGTCATCCGCCAGGTGGGCGTACAGGCTGGTGGTGCTGATGTTGCTGTGGCGGGCCAGCGCCTGGGCCACCTTGAGATTGCCCGACGAGCGCAGGACGATGGTGACGAAGTAGTGGCGGAAGGAGTGCGGGGTGATGGTCCCGGCAGCAGAGGCGCCTAACGCTTCCACCACGCGCAAATCAACGATATCCCGCCCGGTCTCGGTGCTGATCGGCTTGAACTGGTTATCGCCACTTATGGCGCCGCCTTTCTTTGCCCCCGGGTCGTGGCGCAGGAAGAGCGGCAGGGAACCCAGCGGCTTGCGCGCCGAGCTATCCAACGCTGCCCTTGCCGCCAGGTAATCGCGCAGCGCAGCCAGGCTGCGGGTGGAGAAACGGATCACTGCCTGCTTGTCGCCTTTGCCGATCAGCACCGCCTTGCCTTCGTTCCAGTCCAGGTCGCCGCGACGCATCTTGCAGGCTTCGTGCACGCGCAGGCCCGTGTCCGCCAGGGTGAGCAGGAAAGCCCGGTCGCGTAGGTTGCGTAACCGCTGCAGATCGTTCTCGACCGGGGTTGCTGCCAGCCGCTCGGCGTAGTCCAGCACTTTCTCGATGGCCTCCCTGGAAAACTGCGGCAGGCGCTGCCCGGGTCGGCGGGTGCGCCGTTTGAGCAACTGTCTCAGGCGGGGCAGGTTAGGCTCTGCCAGACCTTCACCGGACAGGTATTCATAGAAGCCGATCACCGCCGAAAGGTACAGGCGCTCGGTGGCCGGGGCGTAGGCCTTGAGCGCATCGGCGAACCAGGCAATGGCATCCTCGGGCAGGCTGCCGGCAGGGGTGCTGGTACCCAGATCGTGTTCTGCCAGCACTTGACTGAAGGTCTGCAGCGCCTGGCGGTAGGCCTTGGCGGTGTTGGCGCTACGCGAATCGCGGATGGTGCCAAGGTAGGCATTCATGGCGGTGGCGATCGTTGTATCCATCAATTTGTCCATTCTGCCAGATCCCGGTTTACGCAGGGGAGGTCGACCAGCAGGCATCTGCTGATAGACCAGCGAGCGCCCCCCGGTCGGGCTTCTTCAATGGCCTGAGAGAAATCTTCTGCCTCATGGGTAAACCTGCCTCTCGAGAAATCCAGGAAATATACCTGCCACTCATCATGGGTGGGAAAAGCCAGCCTGGCTTTATCGACCAGGCTTCGCAAGGTACCCGCGTCCATGGGATCCAAGGTCCGCTTGCATTCACCCAGAATTATGTGGTTGTGCATGCTGCTTTCCAGTTTTGTTGGAAGCTCCTTTTCCGCTGCCAGGTTTAAAAGCGCACCCCTGGAGCGCGTCGCGGGAATGTAGCACAAAAGGGTATTTTGGCTTATAGATTCCAGGGGTTGATGATTTCAACGCTGGTCGGGCGGAAATGGTCTTCGTCACGGGTGATGAGGACCGCGCCATGTGACAGGGCAGTGGCGGCGATCAGTGAATCCATCGTTGACACCACCTGCCCTGAGGCTTCCAGCCTGGCATACACCAAGCCCCAACGCAACATAACCTCAACGGTTATTGGGTAGATGCGCTCCGAAAACCTTTTCAATAACCCGTTTTCGAGCCAGATGGTCAAAGCCTGTTTGCGCTTGGAATCAGCAGGTAATCTTTCGATGCCCCTTTTTATTTCGCCAACAGAGATCGTTGACAGGAATAAACTGGTTTCGTCTAGCCCATCTATCCAACGGATTACCTTCAAATCCGGTTTGCGCCGGGTGTACTCTGAGATCACGCAGGTGTCCAGTAAGTAGCTCATGGTTCAATCTCAACAGAACGCGGCAAATCCCGGACGCGCTCCAGGTTTAGCTCAGTTCCAGCAAGGGGGGAGTTGAGCAGGAATTCGGATAGACTCCCCTCAGGACGGGTCAGGCGGTCGTATTCTTCTTTTGAAACCACCACCACTTTTTGTTTTCCCCGCCGGGAGACAACCTGTGCTCCTTCCGTGATTGCGCGGTCAAACAGCTCACTAAACCGGCTTTTTGCGTCTTGCAATTTCCATTCAGGTCCCATGCACCACCTCTTCACGACTAGTCTGACTGGTTTAGTATATCCCTGGCTCCGGGATTTGTCAACCGGTTTTGCGGCAGAGATGGCGAAGCGGGAGGTGGATCAGAATGGCCCAGGATGTTTTTCCCTGAGCAAAGTGCTGGTAAGAGGAGGCGATAGCGCAATAGTATGTAGAGGGTATCGATTTAAGAAACCTTCCAAGAATTAGGGCGTTGGCAGCTTCTATAGGTGCTTTGCTGTGCCGGTGAATGCCGTCTGCTCATCAGCTTTGGATAATATAAGTTATCCAAAGCTGAAACTGAAAAATAATAGTCCTGCACTATGGCCGGTTTCGTAGTTTTTAAGACTCATTTCACAGTTCGTGAGACTATATTTCATACAATTTGAGACTGGCATTGCACAGTTTTTGAGACTGGTTCGTATTGTTTGCTTATTCCTGCGCATCCAGGAAATCTGCAAAGGCAAGGATTTCCGCTCTCGCTTGGGTAAAAACAGCCTCTGCCCCCTAACCAGCTTCTCAAGTTTAGCCTCGCCAATATGAAAAGTGTACATATTTAGATCAAGTTCAACCAGTTCTTGCCGAATTCGCTCCGCCAAACCATGTAGCGGTGCATTCACAGCGCAATCCCGTCTCGATCAATAGCTACGCGCAGCGAAGCTTGTAAAGCTTCGGCATCTACCAGATCAACTTTGAACTCTGCACTCATTCCTGTAATCGCTGCGACAGCAGCATAAAAACGATCGGCAGGTACCTCAAAAACTGCCAGATCAATGTCAGATCATAACTACACGCCTGGCGCCAAACTCTTTGCGCAGCAGTGCTGCCGCCTGCCGGGCAAGCGGCATGCCTCGCTTACGGCGACGCTCTAGTTGAGACTGGATAGCAGATTGCCGCTGGAGAATGGCTGGTATGGGGCGATAAGTTTTCCATGGAGTGGCTGAAAACCCCTGCTATCAAGGCGCCATTCGCCCCGCTCACCTGAACGCCACCAGGGGGTAGAAACTGCAACGAAATATCTGTATATATCTATCTATTTATCATTAAATATGATATACTTTGTGGCATGAAGGTGAGTATTGGACAAGCCGCCAAAGCGTTAGGGGTCTCGATTCCGACGTTGCGGCGCTGGGAAAAAGAAGGGAAGATTCAAGCGGAGCGCACCCCCCACGGTCATCGCCGGTACGATCTTGCTCAGTTGCGAGGTCTGAAGCCCTATGAAACCAGCAAAACCAATCGGCCTACCCTGTGCTATGCCCGGGTTTCCAGTCATGACCAGAAGGAAGACTTGGCCAGGCAGGTGGCCTTGTTGGAAACCTTCTGTGCCGCCAATGGTTGGACTTATGAGGTCATGCAAGACCTTGGCTCAGGATTGAATTACAACAAAAAAGGGTTGCAACAACTGATTAGGCGGATTTGCGCTGGCAGTGTAGGTCGTCTGGTGTTGACGAACAAAGACCGGCTGCTGCGTTTTGGTTCGGAACTGGTCTTTTCATTGTGCGAAATATTCAATGTAGAAGTCGTCATGATCAACCAGGGGGAGCAACCCCTGAGTTATGAAGAAGAGTTGGCGCAGGATGTCTTGGAGATCATCACGGTCTTTTCGGCCCGTCTGTACGGGAGCAGGAGTCACCAGAACCGCAAACTGGTTGAGAGCTTGCGAGAAGCGGCAGAGCAGCTATAAAGATCTTACGCGCCTTCAAAACCGAGCTGGATCTGAACAATCAGCAAAAGACGGCCTGTGTCCGACATGCCGGTGCGGCACGCTTCGCTTACAACTGGGGACTGGCGCGCAAGCAGGCCGCCTTTGCGAATGGCGAAAAGGTCCCCTCGGCGATAGACCTGCACCGTGAACTCAATGCGCTGAAAAAGACCGAACTCTCCTGGCTGTATGCAGTCTCCAAGTGTGCGCCGCAGGAAGCGTTGCGCGATCTGGACCAGGCCTTCGCCCACTTCTTTCGCCGGGTGAAAGAGAAAAAATCGGGCAAAAATGTCAAAGTCGGCTTTCCACGCTTCAAGTCCAAAAAGCATGGTCTGGGTAGTTTTCGCCTGACCGGCGCCATCCATGTTTTTGAGAAGGCCATCCAACTACCGCGCCTGGGACAGTTGCGTTTGAAAGAACGCGGTTACCTGCCGACCAGCGGGGTACATATCCTGAGTGCGACCGTGAGTGAAAAAGGTGGCCGCTGGTTTGTAGCGCTCCAGGTTGCGATGGAGATTCCCGATCCAGTGATGGAGGAAAAGCCGGTTGCTGGCGTGGACCTGGGCATCAACCGCATGGCGCAAGTGAGTGATGGTACTTACTTTGAGTATCCGCGTGCGCTGAAAAGCGCCTTGACCAAACTGAAACGCTTGCAAGGCGTCGTATCTCGGCGTCAAAAGGGCAGCGCCAATCGCCAAAAAGCAGTGAGACAACTCGCCAAGGCTCATTTGCGGGTGGCTAATATCCGCAAGGACGCTTTGCATCAGGCCACCACCTATCTGACGAAAACCAAGTCAGCGATTATGCTGGAGAACCTGAATGTGAGCGGAATGCTGCACAACCATCATCTGGCGCAGGCGATTGCGGATGCGGGCATGTACGAGTTCCGCAGGCAGTTGGCGTACAAAGGCCCGTGGTACGGCTGTGAAGTCTTGTTGGCCGACCGGTTTTTCCCATCCACAAAGCGCTGTTCGCAATGTGGGAATGAAAAAGCGGTCTGTCTGGCCGAGCGGGTGTATGGTTGTGAACATTGCGGCCAGAGGATGGACCGTGATTTGAACGCAGCCATCAACCTGGAGCAATTGTTGAAGCAGTAAGCTACGGCGAGCTCCGCCGAAAGTTACGCCTGTGGAGAGCATGTAAGACCTGGTTACAGGCAACGCTCGATGAAGCAGGAACCAAACAGCCATCTGTCATGTACAGATTTGCATAGGTTTTGGAGAGCGGTAATGTGTTTTCACCGGCAATGAATTCACCCTCCTTGCCGGGCGTTTGCTTTCGGCATTCCTTCGCCCCATCCGTCAATTGTCAGTTTTCTGCGCCAAAGGTCTTGACATCCCAGAACTATGACTGTATAATTAGAACATGAGTTCTAGAATATCGACAAGCGGTCGCATTACGATATTGCTCGGCAGGCAGCAAGC
>CAZGIX010000265.1:0-5488 GCA_964525785.1 uncultured Anaerolineaceae bacterium | reverse complement strand
GGCGAACGACATTTTCATGGTCATCGATGAAACCCGGAAGGCAATTGATATTCCCTTACAGTCAATATTGGCCCCCAGCCAGGACTGATCAAGGTCTAATTTGGCGGGATATTGAGTAGGGCTTTTTCGATGGCCTTCGAATGTCCATAGCGTTTAAGAATGGAGAGGCAAAATGAGAGAAGCACATAGGAACGCTCGAAAGCGAACCTTATTGGAACAAGTTGGTTCGCTCCCGGTCATTTTGGTGGGATTTTCAGCTCAGGCGGAACGTTGGGTTGCTTCCTTGTTAATGGTTAGTTTGCTTGTGTTGGTCAGTTCCTGTGGAGGTGGCGCCAGTGACTCGACTCAGCCAGGCACCGTGACATGCACGAACACTGGGACCAACAACCTGCCCTGTGAACCAATCATTCCGATCGGTCCCGTGGGCAAACCCAATATCGTGCTGATCCTGACTGACGATCAGAACCTCGGGTTTGAGCGATACATGGTCAATCTCCAGCAGAAACTGATCGACAAAGGCGTATGGTTCGAGAATGCCTATGTCACAACCAGTCTTTGTTGTCCCTCTCGGGTGTCCATCCTGACGGGGCAGTACACGCACAACCACAAAGTGCTATCGAATGCAGGACGTGGCGGTTACTCGGTTTATGAAAAAAGCGGTGGATATAGCAATCATCTTGGCGTCTGGATGCAGGATGCCGGTTACAGGACCGCGTTGATTGGCAAATTCCTGAACAACTACCCTGCCGAGAACTTGCCGCTTACACCTATCGTGCCACCAGGATGGGACGACTGGTTCGCCGCCGTGGACACATCGTCCGCGCCTAGCCCCTATCTTCAATTCAACTATCGGATGGTGGACAACGGCATCTTCCGGGATTATGGGTCTGCGGAAACCGACTATTTCGGTGACGTCGTCACAGACCGGGCCCTGAAGTTTATGAATACGGCTCTGGCGGACAAAACCCCCTTCTTCCTTTTTCTCAATTACATCAGTCCGCATGCTCCGGAAATTGCCGCCCCGCGTCATCGGGTCCCGCGAACTGACCAGGTACCAAGAACACCCTCATTCAATGAAGTTGACGTGAGTGACAAACCTGCATGGGTGCGCTTGAACTCTTTGCTAATCGATAGTCAGATTGCCGATGTCGACCGCGTCTTCGGCGGACGCATCAATAGCTTGCAATCCGTTGATGAGGGTATCGACCAAATCGTTGCTCTGTTGACCTCAAAGGGGGCGCTGGAGAATACCTACATCATCTTTACTTCAGACAACGGTTTCCACTTGGGCCAGCATCGAGTCATGTGGAACAAGAACACCCCTTATGAGGAAAGCATCCGCGTTCCGATGGCCATTCGAGGGCCGGCGATTCCCTATGGACTCATCGCGAAAGGGTTTGCTCTAAATATCGATCTGGCGCCAACCATCCTTGAGCTTGCCGGTGCCGATATCCCGGCCACTGTCGATGGCCGCTCGCTGTCGCCACTCTGGAAAGCACCAAAATTCGAAACGCCTTCCAACTGGAGACATCGTTTTCTGGTTGAGCATTTCTCGCCCACAGCCTCAGGGGTCAATCAGATCAACAAGGATCCCTACTTTCTCGAGTACGCCAGCATCCGCGACGAGAAATCTATGTTCACCATTTATGACTACGGAGACTGGGAGTCATATTCCATGGATACTGACCCGTATCAACTCAATAACACAGTTGCTGATTGGAGCGCAGATCAAGCGATTACCGCTGCGGCCCTGTTGAATGAAATGAGACAGTGTGCCGGAAGCATCTGTCGAAGCGTTGAAAATCGCTGATTGGGGTAGATATGACCTTGCCCTGATTTCTGAACTCCAGAGGCTGAGCATCATGCAGACTTTCTATCTTGCTGATGGGCTACGAGCCAGCGTTGCTCAAACGTCATTTGGCACACGCTGAAATATTCCCGACCGAGCGGCTCTGACGCCGTTGCTTCTGGGAAAATTGATCGAACAGGGACTTACTACCGCACACTGACGATGCAACGCAGCTTTTCCGAACTTGAGTACGCGGCCAAGAAACGAGTGACGCGCCGGGACCGATTCCTCGGCGACATCGAAGCCGTCACGCCATGGTCCGCGCTGGTGGCGGAACTGGAACTGTTCTTACCCCAAGGGCGAGGGACGCGAACGACCGCCGATTGGCCTGCAACGGATCCTGCGGGTGGTCACGACAGCGGCCAACGTCAGCGATATCACCCAGCCCCATGCCTTGCTGCATGGCGAGGAGCGCTTGGCGTTTGGCGATGCCGGTTACCAGGGTGCCGAGAAGCGGCCCGAACACAAGGCCACCGACACGACTTGGCATGTGGCGATGCGCAATGGCAAACGCAAGGTCTTGCCGGACACCGAAGTGGGGCGACTGAACCAACAGATGGAGCAGGTCAAGGCAAGCATCCGGGCCAAGGTCGAACATCCGTTCCGCGTCCTCAAGAACTTGTTCGGTTTGAAGAAGGTACGGTGCCGGGGCTTGGCCAAGAACACGGCGTAATTGTTCACCCTGTGTGGTCTGGCCAATCCGGTGATCGCCAAGCGGTGTTTGTTCGAGCTTCAGACCCAAGGTGCGTCCTGAAATGGCAAAAACGCAGGAAACGGGGTTCTCGGGACCAAAAACCCGAGCAAATAATCGGCGGTCAGGATGAAATCCCGCCTCATTGGCCGTGTTGTTCGGTTTCCTCGCTGACGTCGGCATCGTTTATCGCGAAAAGCTGATTCTTTCAGCGTGTCCTTAATGTCGTCCGAGTTGATAGATAGACCGCTCAGTTTCCCACTCCATGAGGCTCGTACTGGCGATGTGGCGCAAAACTAGGATCAGGCTCTGGTTAGGCCGCTTAAGGCTCGGGCTGCTGTGGCTTGAGGGTCGTCTGGCGTCGTTGTTCGGTCTGCGCAGGGCCTACAAGATGCATCTCGCTCGGCTGGTACGGGAGGTGTCGCTCTTCGACGCTGACTATTACCGAGAATCGAACAGCGATATCGCCGGCAAGAGTCTCGATCCATTAATCCACTATGTTGCCTATGGCGATCGCGAGGGGCGGCAGCCGATGCCCTTCTTTGATCCCGGCTATTACAGGTCGCACGCCAAGGGCAGGCTCAAATCCGTCAATTCATTGCTGCACTATGCCTGGGTTGGCCGCTATTTGAGGATATCTCCCTCGCCCTGGTTTGATGTTGCTTACTACTTGGCCCAGAACAAGGATGTGGCTCGCGCGAGCCTGGATCCCCTGGTTCATTATGTCAGTTACGGTGGGGTGGAAGGCCGCTCGCCCTGTGCCAATTTCGATGGCGCCTTTTATTTGCGCTCCAATCCGGATGTGGCACAAGCCCGTGTAAACCCGCTACTCCATTACCTGCGTTTCGGCCGCATTGAAGGTCGTGCAACTTTGCCTGCATTTGCGATGGATGCAGAGTCAGACAACGATGCCCCAATCCCAATTGCAAGCTTGCCGACTGAGCATGAATGGGGTGCCTTGCGGGCGGGGCATAGTCCTACAACTGCCGTTGTGGATGTTGTCGTGCCTGTATACAAGGGGCGGGCGGAAACACTGCGGTGTTTGTTCAGTGTGCTTTCCGCAATCAACAAGACACCTTATGAACTGGTGGTGATCAATGATGCCAGCCCTGATCCAGACTTGACCGCTGATCTAGTAAGGCTGGCGGGTCGAGGATTGTTCTCCCTGTCAGCCAACGCCGGAAACCGGGGCTTCGTTTATACGGTGAACCGTGGCATGGCAATGCATGACGAGCGGGATGTGGCGCTGCTGAATTCGGACACCGAGGTATACGGTGACTGGCTGGACAGGCTTCGCCAAGCATCCCGGCGCCATCAACGTACCGGAACAGTCACTCCTCTTTCCAACAATGCCACCATTTGCAGTTATCCCCGCTTCCTGCATGACAACCCGTATCCGCTGGAGATCGGCTACGAGGCGCTGGATGCGCTGGCTGCAGAAGCGAATGCCGGTGTTGAAGCGGAGGCGCCCACCGCGGTGGGCTTCTGCATGTACATCCGCCGGGATTGCCTGAAGGAGACCGGTCTTTTTGACGAGGACGCATTTGGCAAAGGCTATGGCGAGGAAAATGATTTCTGCCAGCGCGCCATACGTAAGGGTTGGAGGAACATTATCGTGGCGGATGTGTTCGTCCGACATTGGGGCAGCACGTCCTTCCAGGGTGAACGTGCCAACCGTGTTCAGTCTGCGCTGAGGGTGCTGGACAAGCGCTATCCCGATTACCAGAAGGATGTCAGGCAATTCATCGAGCAGGATGCGCTTGCCGCTGCCCGTCGCGAGTTGGATTGGGTCCGCCTGAAGGCGCAGGCGGCAGCCGAGAATGTACTGATCGTATGCCACAGTCGAGGCGGCGGCGCGGAACGCCATGTGCAGGAAGACACCCGGGAGTTGCTGGCCGCAGGGGTGGGGGTGTTTTACATGCGGCCTCAGCGTGGGCATCCATCCCATGTCCAGATCGCCCATCCGTTCTGCAAGACCTTGCCGAATCTCGAGCCGTTCAGCCTTGCGGATATCGAGGCGTTGGGGACTGCTCTCGGCGAGTTGGGCATCACGCGCATCCATACCCATGGCTTGGTGGATTTTGCCCCCGATGCGCCAGAGCGGATCAAAGCCCTCGCTCAGCTGCTCGGCGTGCCTTTGTGGGTGGATGTTCATGACTACAAGGTCATTTGCCCGAGAATCAATCTAATCGATCGCGAAGGGAGATATTGCGGTGAGCCGGCTGACGAGGCCCACTGCGATGCCTGTCTGGTGCGCGAGGGAAATGATTTCGGCGTGCGCAGCATCCGGGACTGGCGGGCGATGCATCATCAGGTGTTACGGGCGGCGGAGAGAATTCTCGTTCCCGATCAGGATGTGGCCGACAGACTGGCCAGGTACTACCCAGACTTTGAGTTTACCGTGTCGCCGCATGAAGAGATCGACTCCGTCGGTGTCGAGATCCAACGACCCACGCTTGCAGCCGGAGAGCGGCTTAGAATTGTGATTATTGGCGCCATCGGCAAAATGAAGGGCTATGACATACTTCTGGCCTGCGCACGGGATGCGAAGAAGCGGAGACTTCCCCTGGATTTTATTCTCCTTGGCTACAGCATGGATGATTCCCGGCTGGAGCAGGCAGGCGTCACGGTAACCGGGCGCTACCTTGAGCAGGAGGCGCTGGACAAACTGCACGCGCTCGCTCCGCATGTGGTCTGGCTTCCCTCAACCTGGCCCGAGACATACAGCTATACCCTGTCGCTTGCATTGCAGGGTGGCTACCCGGTGTTCTCGTTCGACCTGGGCGCTATTGCCCGCAGGCTACGCAGCCTTGGGCAAGTTAAGGGCCTACTGCCTACCGGCAACTCAAGTCAGCCGGAAAAAATCAATCAATCCTTCATGGAAATCAGGGAACAGAGTTTGTCAGTGCCCATCCATGTTCCACTCTCAGTCAATCCATCTTGAGACG
>CAZGIX010000264.1:0-5499 GCA_964525785.1 uncultured Anaerolineaceae bacterium | reverse complement strand
AATTTATCTGGAATGATCCATGCTGATCAACTGCCGAGGTAATACCACCTGTATGCGCCCGCGCTCGGTCAGATGCTTGACCACTTCCAAGAATGGTCTCAGGTGGCGCTCATCTTGCCCCCCTCTCAAATATAGCGTATGCGGGTGTCCATAAACCACGAGAATATCATCTAAACAGGCGTGCCCCACGAGTAGATCCAGATTCTTATTGTTAAAACCAGCACTGATTTTTAGCCGGATGCAGGTCAGACCGTCGATTTGTTCCAGACGCGAAAGTATCCGGCGTTCTTCCGGTATAAACGGGATTTGAATACGTTCTGGAGCGGGGTGGTAGGAAACCCTGGAAAAGGCGTAGCCTGCTTCGCACAGCATTTCGCACAGGTGAACCAGACCAATTCGGTCTTGCTTCACCTGGCGCCGCTCCGACAGGCTGAACGAGCTACGGGCGGGGTAATCAAACGGTTGGTTAAAAGGCGGAACAAAAGTAGTCACCGACTGTCCGGTGCATTGCTCCAGGGCGTCTTTGCTCTCTCGAAGTGAGCTGACCAGATTCTGGGTTCCCAGACCGGGCAGCCACTCATGGTACATTGAATGGCTGGCGATTTCATGCCCCTCCTGGGCAATCTTCCGGATCTGGCCTGGATCATGATACGGGCGTGTACCAGCTAGTGCCGCCGCTCCGACCACCGCAAAGCAAGCTGGAACCCTGTACTGGGCATGCAGCTCCAACAACTGTTCTGTATTTTCAAACTCGAGGTTCCCCCAGGTTTTCGCCCCGCCCGGAGAGCGGGAACGGTCAGCGCCCCATTGGGTATCATAATCCCAGAAAATGATTAGCGTACCCGACATCGCGTATTAGGGTTTGAGATAAGCCAGCATCTTCATGAGATATACTTCTTCCGAGTATTCCTGGATGTGGTCGAACAGCTTCTTACGCACCTCGTTCAGCTCTGCATCGGAAAGCTCTTTCAGGGCGGCAAACTTCTCGTGAAATTCCGCATCCTGGAACCTTAACCGTGGATCGCAAACGATTTCCCGTTGCCCACCGGAGTCATGCACGAAAGGAATTGCGCCGCTGGCTATGGCTTCGGCGGTTGTCATCCCAAAATGCTCATTGTAGGCGGGGAAGATGTAGAACCGGGTACGGGCAAGCTCATCTTTGACTCTCTGATTGGAAGGGTTGTCCAAGAAGATGACATTCTCCAGGTTCATCTCACTCGCATGGCGTTGTAGAACTTCAAAATAAGGACGCCGGTGGGGTGTCACTCCCCCCATGATCACAAAGCGCAGCTTTCGATATGTTCCGGCAAGTTCCAGAACCACCTCAGGGCGCTTGTAATCCACAATTCGCGAGAAGAAAGTTAACGTGTCCCGTTGTGGGAGATCGTCGAAGGTGAAGCGCCTACCGCCCAGGTCGATCGGCGGAGAGATGACAGGCAGATCTACCCCATAGGTTTCTTTGAACATGGCCGCGGTGAATTGGGAGATAGTCACGTAGTTCCCATTCCGGTGAAACTCGTAGGCCGGGAAAATACGCTTCCAGAAGATTCGGTAGGACCAGCGCAGGGTGCGGTAAGGCATCCCTCGAAGCCCTCGGCTGAAATTTTGCAACTGCGGCAGCAGGGGCGGACCCGGCATGTAACGAACGTGGGGAACGTCACTGCCGAGCAAGAATCCATTATAGAAAATGTAGAAAAAATCGTAATTCCCCCGCAACCGATCACCGTCTATAACATTAGTGATCCATGCCAGGTAGCGCAGGGTATAAGGGATTCGGTCGATCAACCGGCTGGGCGCCAGGAAGCGTAGGCGTCGATAATTTGCCTGGATGCCCTCCCCTTGTAATAGCGACGATTTTGGCTCAACGTCCCATAGAATATCCGGGACAATACCATTCCGGTTCAATCCCCTGATCAGCGATATAACACAGGACTGCACTCCGCCAGGAGTATCCAATCGGTAAACAATAGCAACCCTCATCCATTTGCCCTTATTGGTAGATAACTTATTTAGTCGAATAGTTGATGTAATAGCCGAGCAAACTCATTGACATGTTTTGATCCAGTGTATGTCTCACGTACTCTAACTTTTGCCCTCTCGGCGATTTGCTTGCTAAAACTCTCATCCCGTAATACCCGAATAATTTGTTCGGCAAGTCGCTCCTCAGAATTGTTCAGGTCGGGGGAAAAGAGTAAACCCGTAACCTCGTGCTCAACGATTTCTGGGGAACCACCGCGATCGGAGGCGACCACAGGCACGCCCAATATCTGAGCCTCCATCACTACCCGCGCCATTGGCTCACGGCTAGAGACCATGCATGCCACAGAAAATTCAGAGGTAATCTCGATTGCGTCGGTACGTAATCCCATAAAAACTACTTTATCCTGAACGCCCAATTTTTCCGCTAGCCGCCAGACTTTTTCTTCGTACCACTTTTCGTTCTTTTTCGCCGTACCTACAATCACGAAGCGCGCCTCGGGAATCGCCTGCAATACGAAAGGGATTGTCCGAACAAAAAGATCTTGGTTTTTGTAGGCAGTTATCCGGCCTACCATTCCTGCCAGGGGATGCTCTGGACTAAATGGGACCAGACGGATATCAGAAGCCAGGTGAGCCGCAGCTCTATTAATGACCAACTCTCCGTTAATATAATCTCGTGCCAGAAGTATCTTTGCCGGTTCCACCAAGGTTTCAAGGTAAGCCTTCAAATCCTGTGAAACGGTGAATATTTGATCTGCAGCTCTCAGGATCTGCCGGTGGATTGGACGGTCTGTAATGTACTCCCGAACGTAAATAGCATAGGGAATTTTCGCCAGGCGGCATGCTGTTTGAACCCGGCTTGCAGCGGGAAAAGTATTGCAGACCACACCATCCACTCCGCGGTGTTGCATTTCCCGTGCAAACAAGAACGACTGAATGGTATGAAGACCCGGAAACAAACGTCGCCTGGTCTGCACTTTCTTCACCCAGGTCGAATATCCGCGCTGGCGGTAGGTCTGAGCCAATTTCCCCTCCCCGGGTACCAACATTGTGAAGCGAAACTGTTCCAGTAATTGATCGACCATCTCGGCAATCGATATCTCAGCTCCGCTAACAATATCTTGCCGAAAGTGAGCGATCAAGATGTGTTTCCTACCATCGACCAAGTTATTTTTGTCCTGCACCGTCAACTAACCAGTTTTTTAAGGCTTTTCACCAGCCTCTTAGCCAAGTTGTAGCCGGGGATGCCGTGTAAGCGCCGGGTCAGTAGATTTACCTGGTTTTTAAGCCCATCCACAGTTTGGATAGCAGCCTCCAGCTCGGCTTGCATAGCAATTAAATCCTGCCGAGCAAAAATGGGATGTTTCGGATATAAGGCGTGCAGGTCAAACGCCGGATTAGGCAAATAAACTAAATCTTCAGGATCTGTTAGAATGCGTAGTGGAAACTTTAGCTCCTGTCTCCCACTCGATAGCTGTTGTTGGCGTAGTTTGATCATGGTTTCGATCAAGTTGATCATGCGTGGCAAGGCCGGGGAGATACAGGAGAGAGCATCTTTCAGGCAGTAGTCCTGGTACAACATCCGTTCGAGGGGAGCTTGGCGCAAGTCTTCAACGGATGACTCGATATGCTCCTTGCTCGAAATGCGCCAAGCAGCCGGTATGTAATGCGGGCAATTGTGGTAATCCAACAGAGCAACCGGATGACCGAACAGCATGGCCTCTAGCATCGCCGTTGAAGGGGTGGTTATGACCGCATCTACCATTGCAAGTACATCTTTGAGTTCCCCTGTGCTTGCCTCCGTCAACTTGTTCTTCACTCCCAGTCGTTTGTGCAGACCCGCGGTGACTCGCCACAACACCTGAATATTATCCCGCTTTGAGAGGTAGTCCCATAAATCTAGGAGCGACTGGAAGGTCCGTTCCACTTCCTGTTTGGTAAACCCGGGTGTCTTAGCGGTCATCACCAACAGGCGAAGTGAGCGGTCTTTTACTGGTTCTACACGTAAGGAGCGGTTGAGTGCGATGATTGGATCCAAGCGGGGTGAGCCAACCACTTCACATTTGCCCAGGTTTCCCCAGGATTCGTACAGCCGTGCATCGGCCCTACCCAGGCAGGCAACCTTGTGGGCGAAAATTGGTTGATTCAAAGGTCTAGCACTACTATCGCGTGCTCGAACCCAGGTGTTACGCCACTCGGGGATACCGTCCATGATCAGGAGCGTGGGCACTCCCTGGCGAGCCATCTCGGCAATACAAAGTCCCCGCTCCGGCTGGCTCTCATCAAAAGTAATCACCAGAGCGGGATGGTGGGCCATGATCGTGCTCGGCCTCCAATCCGGCTCTACCACAGCCCGCTCCCCAAAGTACTGGAGTAGAGGGCTTGTATGATCAATTGTGTTGTGCGTACCCAGGATGACAATCTCTGGCATAAGTGTGACTGCCGTAGGAAATCTATACTTCCCGTGAATGAATGAGCATGTCACATATTTCGCGAACGGCGCCGTGCCCTCCAGGCTTAGTTGTAATGAGGAGGGCAGCCTCTTTCACGCATTCATCTGCATCAGCAGGCGCGCAAGGGAGGGTGACTCGCTGCATGATTTTCAGGTCGGTGAGGTCATCGCCGATATAAGCGACAGTCTCGAGCGGGATCGCATTCTGCTTGCAATACTGTTCCAGGAACTGTGCCTTATCCTCCACCTGTAGAAAGGTGCCCTGTACTCCCAGGTTTTTCGCCCGGGTCAGTGTCGCCTCGCACGAGCCAGCGGAAATCCATACCACCTGGATTCCCCGTTCCATGACTCGCTTCAATCCCAGCCCGTCTTTAATGTCGAACCGGCGGAATTCCTCGCCGTTCTCGAATATGTATACGCCTCCATCGGTCAGGACGCCATCGACGTCCATCGCCAGCAGTCGGATGCGTTGCAGCCGTTCGGTCAAGTCCGGGACCAAGCTCACTTTGTTAATCCACGAAAGGCCGGCTGGCTCTCCACACCGCCAAAATAGCTTTCAGAAGGGCAGGCATCTCAACCAGCGGCACCATGTTTGGGCCATCGCTCAGAGCACGTTCTGGGTCTGGATGAGTCTCGATAAAAAAACCATCCACACCAACCCCTGCCGCGCCGCGCGCCAGGTAGGAGCCAAACTCGCGCTGCCCACCCGATTTCCCGCCCGCGGCGCCGGGCATTTGCACGCTATGGGTGACATCGAATACGACTGGTGCAAAATGGCGCATGATCGGCAGTGCCCGCATATCCACCACCAGGTTATGGTAGCCAAACGTGCTTCCACGCTCAGTGATGAAAACACGGTCATTACCAGTGGCGCGCACCTTCTCAACTGCATAAGCCATGTCCTCAGGCGCCATGAACTGGCCACGTTTCAAATTGATGGCGCGGCCAGTAACGGATGCCGCCTGAATAAGATCGGTCTGCCGGCAAAGAAAGGCCGGGATTTGCAGAACGTCCGCTACCTGCGCTACCCGCTCAACCTGCGTAGTCTCATGGACATCTGTCAGGAT
>CAZGIX010000263.1:0-5605 GCA_964525785.1 uncultured Anaerolineaceae bacterium | reverse complement strand
CCGTAGGGGCCTCATCTTCCGGGCGAAGTCCCGGACGATGCGTAGGACCTATCCGGATATTTTCGGATAGTTACTGATCCATACTCGAATCCGGGGCAGCTATTTGGGTCCCGCTGTCGTTCCATAAGTGGCACTTAACCAGCACGCCGTCGACATACACATCTTCGGGGACGACGCTTTTGCAGATATCCATCACCATCGTACATCTCCCTGCAAACTTACAGCCCTTCCTCAAGTATTCTTCCTGCTCAGTATCGATGAGAGTAACCGATTCGCTCCAGCGCATATTGGGATCTACTTCGGGGATCGATTCTCTTAGCAGTTTTGTATAGGGGTGCTTCGGATCCATCAACACCTGCTCGACAGGTCCCTTTTCAACAATATTCCCCCGGAACATGATGGCGATACGATCGCTCACATAATAAGCAGTTGCCAGATCATGCGTGATGTATAAAACACTCACACCAAAATTTTCTTTGAGTTTTTTGAATAGATTTACAATCGACATCCTTATGGATGCATCCACCATCGAGACAGGTTCATCTGCAATCATCAAAATCGGGTCGGTGAGCAGGGCCCTGGCGATAGATATCCTCTGCAGCTGCCCTCCGGAGAACTCGCTTGGGTACCTGCAAGTCACTTCTTCATACGATAATCCAACCGCCCTCAATTTCTGATCGATCAGCACAACTGCATCGTCTTTCGTCTCTGCCAGCTTAAAATGCTGGACAGTTTCGAAGAAGTACCGATCGACCATTCTCAATGGATTAAATGTGCCGAATGGGTCTTGGAATATCGCCTGAATGCCTTCAGAGAACCACACCTTTTCGGTTTTCTCTTTCTGATCTCTCTTGCCTTTATGGACGATGGTGCCCGAAGTAGGCCGCTCGAAACCCAAAATGATGCGGGCAGTGGTTGATTTCCCGCAGCCGCTTTCACCCGCCAGGGCGAATATTTCAGCCGGTTTTATGTCAAAGGATACATTGTCAACCGCGGTGATCCTGACCCGTGAGACGATATTCCCCAGAGTAAAGATTTTTGTCAGGTGATCGACTTCAAGAAGCTTTTCCATCGTCCCCTTCCTGGATCAGCCAACAGGCGACTTTGTGGCTAGAATCAACTTCAATAGTGGGCGGCATCTGACTTTTACATATATCCAGAGCATAAGGGCACCTGACGTGGAAGGGACAGCCGTCAGGTAGATCGGAAAGCGATGGGGGATTCCCGGGCGCGCTCTCGCGGGTGGCTTTGTCTCCAAATCTGGGCAGTGAATTGATTAAATACCTGGTGTATGGATGTAGCGAAGATGCAAATATCGTCTCGGTCGACGCCTCTTCCACGATTTTTCCGGCGTACATGATGCCGATCCGGTCGGCTACGTTTGCCTGGACGCCCATGTCGTGTGTCACCAGGATGATCGAGTTCTTTAATTTCCCTTGGATTTCCTTCAAAAGCTGCACCACCCCCCGCTGGACTACAACATCCAATGCTGTGGTTGGCTCGTCGCAAATGATAATCCGGGGGCTCAGCAGCGCCGCCAGGGCAATCGCTATCCTTTGTTTCATTCCGCCGGAAAGTTGATGCGGATAGGCGTCAAGGAGCTCGATCGGCAGCCCCAGATCGCGTAGCTGTCCTGTCGCGATATCGAAGGCTTCTTGCCTGGTTTTTCCGGCGACATGGCTGTCGATAAAATCCCAGAAGGTCTCCTTTAATTTAATCACGGGATTGAAGACGCTCATCGCGCCCTGGGGAACGTATGATACAAATTCCCAGCGCAACTGTCGTTTCTGTTCTGAATTTAAGGAGGAGATTTCCAGCTCCTCGCCATCGACAAAGTAACTTACTTTTCCCCCAATCAACCTCAACGGCGGCTCAATCGCTCCATACAGGGCTTTCAGCAAGGTTGTCTTGCCGCACCCGCTCTCACCAGCAATGCCGTAGACTTCATTGTTCTGTATTTCCAGGTTGACTTCATTTACGGCCTTGACGATTTTTTGTTCCCCGTGGATATCCAGCACGTAGAAGGCTTTCAGCTGTTCGGTTCTCAGGACCGGATTTCTCATGGCTGCTTCCCTATGCTCCAACACGCTGGATGCGCGTTCTAGGATCGAGATATTCGCTTATGCTGACCGAGAGCCAATAAAGCGCCACGAAGAGCAGGATCGATAAAATGATGGGGGTCAATATCCACCACCAGTATCCCAGCAGGACAGCCTGATAGCTGATCGCCCATTGGAGCATCGTCCCCAATGTCGGTATCTCCAGGTTCACCAATCCCAGATAAGCGAGCGTGATCTCCAAACCGATCACCCAGGACATGTTGTTGATCAGCGTAGAGAACACCAGAGGCGTGGTGAAGGGCATATACTCCTTGAGAACCAGCGGCACAGTGCCTGTTCCGGAGAGTACCGCCGTCTGGGTGAACTCGCGTTCCCGCAAACTGAGTATCTGGGATCGGATTATTCGTGCATCCCAGGCCCAGCCGAAGATCGCCAGTAGCAGACCCAATGTTATCAGGGTCATCTTCTCGCGCACCAGCATCGCCAACATGACGATTACCAGAAACAGAGGGATGACCAGAAAAACGTCACTAATGAACATGAGCACTGTGCCAGTAAAGCCGCCCTTATAACCGGCGACCATGCCCACCAGCACAGCCACCACCCTGGATAGTGAAGCCGCGATCAGGGCGATAATCAGCGAATTTCGCACCGCAAAGGTTGCCTGCCAGAAGATATCCTGACCCTTTGAATTCGTCCCTAACAAGTAGGTCCACGATGGTTCCAGGTCCCTCGGTACGGTCCCCCAAAAGGTTGGATCATACGGCGAGAAGAACGAGAGCGAGGCAAATATAAGGAGGACGACCAGTATGCAAAAGGATATCGCGAACCTGTAATCCCTGAAGAGGTCTTTGAGTGTTTTCACGATGCTAACCTTCGTTACGAATATCGGATCCGAGGGTCAAAGAACGGATACAGCAGGTCAATGATAAGTATCGCAGTTGTTATTGCCACGATGGACAGCGCCGTGATCCCCATGATCAGGTTGTAGTCGCCGGTAAGGATTGCATTGTAGAGAAGAAGTCCCAACCCAGGGTAGGAGAAGACAATCTCTGTAATCAATGCGCCGCTGAAGATCTGTCCAAGCTGCAGCGCAAGCACCGTGATCTGCGGGAGCATGGCATTCCGTATCACGTACCTTGAAACAAGCCTGCCTTGTTTGACGCCTCCCAGCTTGGCGTATTGAACATAATTTTCGGCATTTACATTCTGCACAACCAGCTTCATGGTCTGGAACCAGGCCGCGGTACCAAGGATCACAAGCGACAGGGCTGGAAGGAAGGCGTGTTTGAGAACGTCCAGGATAAAGGGTAAATTAAACTCGATCCTTCTCCCGATATCGGTTCCTCCGCTGACAGGAAAGATTTCGAAGACGTAGGCCAGTAAAAGGAGCAGCCCAAAGGAGAAGATATAGTAGGGTAAGGGTCTGATGACCATGGTAATCGTGTCTAGGACCCTCGACCAGCGTGAGCGGGAATAATAACCTGCCAGCCCTCCGATAATATTTCCCACTGTCCAGGAGATAATGGTCGTCAGGAGAAGCAGGCTCAAAGTCCACGGGAGCGCTGTCTTTATCAGCTTATTGACAGGTGTTGGAAATTGAAAGAATGATACCCCGAAATCACCATGGAACAACCTGACCCAAAATGCGCCATATTGCTCCAGCATCGACCCTTCCAGCCCGTACATTTCGTTCAGATCCTCGATGAAGCTATTCATCGTCGCTGGCTCCAGGTAGGATCCCATCGATCTGAGCTGGGCGATTGTCCGCCGGACCGGATCGGAAGGCGTGAGGCGAGGGATAATAAAAACAACCGTGAGCCCAATGAAGATCACCAGGATATATTGCACAAGCCGGGGGATAAGATAGCCTCTGATAAACGTCATTACTTCTCCTTCGCCCGTTGCTCCTTCCAGCGGTCAGGATCACCCCCGGGCGGGCTTTTTTATATACCCGCCCGGGATATGCGGCTCAACGAGTGATGCAGGCTAGTTGCTGGTGGGTTCCAGGAAAGGCGTCATATACTTGAAGGGACCCCAGTGGGTGTAGGGCTGAGAATAGGGATTCTCTGCACCAGGCCAATTGGTCCAGTAGGTTTCGTCCCAGGACACAAAGCCGATATACCCAAAGGTTGGAATGCCCGGCATGGCCTCGACTACCAGTTTCAGTCCTTCGATGCCGGTGGCGACGACTTCTTCTGTGTTGGACGGATCGGTCTCACGCAGGCGCTTGATTACATCATCCATCTCAGGGCTCGACCAGCGGGAGGTACTGCCGGGGGTCACCGTGCCAACAGGCTCAACGTAGGCAGAGTTCCAGTAGTCGAGGACCCGGTACAGGTCAGCTCCAGCTCCCCAGGGTTCCTGGGCTGGCCACTCGCCGGAGACATCGTAATCGCCAGTTTGGCCCAGTTCGGAAAAGTTATCAGAGGGGACCTGCACGGCATCTATGCCGAATTGCTTCCACTGCTGGACCGCCGCGGCGGCGTTCTTGAAGGACAGGTGGGTTGTATCCGAGCGGCTCAAGACCTCGATCCTCCAGGGTGTACCATTCGGCAGCAGCCATTGCTCGTCGGCATTTCTCGAAAAGCCATTCTTTTCGAGCAGCTTGGCGGCTTCTTCTGGCGCATACTTGTACCAGCCAAGGCCAAATGCCTGGTCCAGGGCCGCGGGGTCATCCGGGAGAACATAGCCGCGTTCCTTGGCGTAATCGACAACTCTTTGTGGTGCGTCTGTGTCATACGGGTTGAACGTTTCGCCGTTGCCAAGGTCCAGGGTGAATTCCTCCAGCCACGACTCCATCGGAGCGATGAAGTTTGCAGGATAGGAGCCGAGCGACGGGACGTGAACTGGGGTTAATGTTCCGGTGCCATCTACGGCCTGGCCTTCATACTCGGCAATATCGATCGCCAGCAGCAGCGCCCAGCGCACATCCGCGTTATCGAACGGCTTCCTGGCTGTGTTGAAGTTCAGTCCGGTCAGCGCGGGGTCATTATTCACCACCCAGGGATAGCCTGCTTGATAGGCGCGGTTGGATTCGCCCTGGGTCAAAGCAGCTTTCAAGCCCTCGGAGGAGAGGTCGACTGCATCGAGCTCGTGCGTGAGCTGGGCGAGGATCTTGGCTCCTTCGGTGGCAAAAGCCTGAAAGACTATATACTGTGGCTTGGGCTCGCCGTACAGGATCCCGGTCGGGCTCTTCTGCCAGTCTTCTCGCTTCTCCCAGATTGTCCAGAAGCCGTTTGGATCGAAGCTGTGCAGCTTGTACGGTCCGGTGCCGACGAATGGATTGAACTCATACGTGATCGGATCTTCCACGTTTTCGAAGATGTGCTTGGGCATGATCCAGGTAGCACCCCAGCGGTCCAGGAAATTGGTGTGGAAACGCGAATTGGCCTGCTTCAATTCGAACACAACGGAAAAGTCGTCTTTGGCGGTCACGGATGCGACGTTGTCGACCATGAAATTGTGGGCGTTGAAGCCTTCGTTTGCTATCAAGGCTTCGATCGTGTAGACCACATCTGCCGAGGTGAACGGGGTGCCGTCAT
>CAZGIX010000262.1:0-5629 GCA_964525785.1 uncultured Anaerolineaceae bacterium | reverse complement strand
GTGAAGTAATCGGCGCCGCCGCCCTGGATGGCATACGCCCTGGCGCCGAGGAAGATATTGTTGCGGAAGGTGATATGGTGCACGGCGTTGCCGGTGCCGTTCTCCTCGCTCGAATCCTCGATCATCAGCATCTGGCCGAAGTTATCGCAGGTGTTGCCCTCGATTAGGATGTGGTGGGCGAACTGGCTGTCGGGGTAAACCGAGAAGCTCTGGAAACAATCGATGTGCGGGTCGCCGTACTGCTCCTCGTCCAGGTAATCGTGCATCCAGTTGTTGCGGATGGCATGCCCGCTGCCGAAGAAGCGCATGGCGTCCGAGTCGCCGCCCACGTGAGCGCCCGTGTCTGTGTTGGCGTCTAGCCCGTGCGAGAGATGGTTGCCCTCCACCAGCCAGTCTTGCCCCATGATGCTGATCCCGGTGCCCTGCACCCGGTACAGGGTGTTGTCCTTGATCACCGCACCCAGGTTGTCGTGGCTATCGCCGCGCACACCGACATAATCGTAGCCGTCTGGATCGGGGTTGAGATCGTGCAGGAAGTTGCCCACGATCTGCACGTGCTCTGTATTTGCCAGCCGCACTCCGCCGCGCCCGCTGGTGACGCCTGCTTGATAGATCGCGGTGATCTCGAAGTTCTCGATGCGCACGTAACCGATCGGGGTTTCGCTGGGGTAGGGCGGGTCGAGGTCAAAGCCCCGCGTGACGGCGTTGAGCGCCGGGTTGCCCGGGGTCTGCACGGGATGCGCCGGGTCGAAGCGGGCATCCCAATCGACCAGGCGGGTATCGGGGACGGTAACGCTCTTGAAGGTGATGTACTGTCCCGGCGCGCCGCCATGCTCGATCACCGTGCGCCCGTACTCTCCCGGCGCGACCAGGATGGTGTCGCCGGGCTGGGCGACATCTGCGGCGTGCTGGATGGTCAGCCAGGGCAGCGCCTGGCTGCCGGGGTTGCTATCGCTGGCCTGGGGATGGCTGGCATTAACGTAAAATAGGGCGCCGAGAGACGCCGTGGTGAAGGTCTCCCCCCCGGAGAGGGCCTCGTTATCACCGATATCGATCGAGCGCACCCGGAAGTGGTAGGGGGTGGCAGCGTCCAGGCCGCGCAGCAGGGCAGAGTGCTCCGTCACCAGGGCGGTATCGATCAATGTGAACTGTCCAAAGCTGCCCGCCAGTCCGTACTCCACCTGGGAGGTAGCCGGCTCGTCGGTCGTCCAGACCACCTGGGCGGTGTAGGGCGTCAGGCTGGTTACCTGCACGGCAGAGATCACCGGCGGGGTGGCGTCTGCCGAATCTATAGAGAAGCTGATCAGGTAATCGTCGAGGCTGGCGTTGGCGGCGCTATCCTGGCATTTGACGGCGTAAGTATAGCTCTGCTCGTCGTGCAATCCGCTGATCAGCTGGGTATGGGTGAGGCCGCCGGTTTCTGCGAAAGAATCGGTCATATCGCCGTACGCCACGCCCGAGCTTGTCGCGTAGCGGCAATCAGCTGCTTCGGCGGTGGACAGCGTCAGAGTGACCTGAGTGGTGGAGGAGGCCAGCTCGCCGGAAGGCGCGCCATTGAAGCGCACCGGCGATACGCTGTCTGTGCCGGAGGCAGCCTCGTCGGCGCCGATATCCCAGCCGCCCGCCCGCACTGTGTTATCCAGGTCGTCAGAGATGGGGAGCATAGGGTCATGGGACAGGTCCTGCCCGTAGTTGCGCGCCCCGGCATCAGTCGCCGCCAGGTGGTAATCGCCTGCCGAGGGGTCGATAAAGGTAAAACTCTGCTCCCAGCGCGAGTGAAGCCCGGGCGCTGAATCGTCCGAAGAGGCGTTGAAATCTGAGCCGGGGTAGAAGCTGCCGTAGAAATCTGCCCCTGGGGCGTCGGTCAGGTTGTTCTTTGCCACCACCACACCCCCCGAGCGGATGGCAAAGCCGCTGGTGATGCCGGCGATGGTGTTGTTGTAGAGGTAAGCCGTGCCGCCGCCGGTCTGGATGCCGGCGGTGTAGCCGGGCTCGCCCACCGCATAGATTACGTTGTTCCAGGCATACAGGGTCCCCCCCAGCGAGTAGCTCATCAGCCCGCTGGCAGTGCTCACACCATTGCCGTGGATCAGGTTGTGGCTGAAGTGGACCTCGCCTACCCCCGCCGGGGTATTGGGGTTAAGGTAAATCAAGTGGTCGCTGGTATCCCCGGAGATCTCCAGCCCTTCAAGGCGAAGATAAGCCACGCTGCTGTAGATGGGCCTATCGCCGCTGGTCTGCAGCCGGTAGCCGGAGCCGGGCGTGCCGGTGTGGCGCGCTTCGGGCGCCGTGTAGATGCGGATATAGTGAGCGGCGTCGGACGTCCAGCCGCCCAGGTCGAGCGGCGTGCTGTCCGGCTGGCTCCAGGCGCCCTCAATGCGGGCAATGGCGATCTGGTCAGCCGCCACCAGGTCGCCGGGCGAGGCGGCGCCGAAGTCGATCCCGCCGTAATCTGCCTGCCAGGCTGCCAGCGAGGTGTAGCACGGCTCTGGGCCGGGATAGCCGCTGCAATCCTGGCGGATGACCGCCACGGCCTCGCCAGGGCTGGAGGGTACTGCGCTTGCGGCATTGCCCGCCACAAAACCCAAGGTCATACTGATCGTTACAACCACCCGAATGGAAAGTTTCAGCATTTTCATATGGTCCTGCCTCCGCTGGTAATTATGGTTGATTTGCCGCGCCAACCCGCAGCGCCAGGGGCAGGTAGAGCTGCATCCCGTCCACCAGCAGGTAAACATCCATGCTCTGCGTCTGCTCGCTGCTTAGGGCGTTGATCGTGATGGTGTGCCACAGCCCGGCAGGCAGCGGGGCGGAATGGGTATCGGTGACGGTGAGGGTCACCTGCGCCGGAGGCGTCGCTTGCTCAGCGCCCAGGCTTACGATCAGGTCCGGCGAGGGGCTGGAGGCGGATAGCTGCACCGTGTCGCTGAACCCGCCCGTCGCCTGGAGCGATAAAGTGTAGATAGCTACCCCGCCGGGCTGGATCGCCTGGCTCAGCGGGTCGGCGCTGAGGATAAAACTGTAAGCCTGGTATTCGAAGGCGCCAACCTCCGGCATCTGCCCGGCAAAACCGTCGTTGATGCCGGGGATGACGAGACCCACATCGATTAGCGGGCTGTTACCCTCCAGGGTGTAATCGCCGCTGGCAGGGTCCGCAAAACCTGGCAAGTCGTTCATCCCGTGCAGCTCTTGCCCGGTGGCTGCCTGCAACTCGGCCAGCGTGTTCAGGTGGCGGTCAGGAAGATCGCTCCACCAGGCCAGCTCGCCAGGCTGCGTGGTATATAAATTGTCATAATCCAGGTCGAGTGGCTGATCGGGGTTGGCATTGCTGATGGCAAATTCCGTGCCCGACCAGATGTTGTTTCGGGCAGTGATCAGGGTCCAGGAGCCAGGTGACTTAATGTCCAGGCCAGAGCTGAGCGGGTCGCTCAGCGCCGCATCGCCGGTGTTGTGAAAGAGATACATTGGCCCGGACGGGTCGTAACCGCTATTAAACTTAAAAGCGCTGCCTGAATAGTCGTTGTTACCCGCACCGGTGCGGTAGATCAAGTTGCGTATGGCGTATACAGGACCATCGTACACCGGTGCTAACGAAATGCCCATCAGCACATCGTGGAAGGTATTGCCCCAGATGCGCACGTTGCTGCAACGGCCATCGGTTTCCATGCCGTCATCGCCGCTGTTGTAAACCAGGTTGTTGTACACATCGGTCTCGTTGGTCACCGCGCTGGTCGATTCTGGGCAGGCGCCGAAGCCATCAAAGAAATCGTGGAAAGTATTGCTGCGGACGACCGTGCCGCGACCGTCGGCTGGGCTGTAGAACCGGATGCCGCCGCTGCCGTAAGGGACTTCACCGGCGTAGAACGAATCCCATGGCCAGGCAAAGAGCGCATCGTAGAACAGGTTGTCCTGGATTACGTTGCGGTGCGAGTCATATTTAATGCCGATCCCCAGGTTGTTCATGGCAAAGGTGCAGCCCTGAACCAGATTATCGCTGCCATTATAAAAGTAGAGCGCCTTGGGGCAGCAATCGCCAACCCCATAATGGCGAAAAGTTAGATTCAGGAAGTAGATATAGCTCTGATCCACGAAGAATGCGTTTGAGAAACGGGAGACAACCATTGTGGCACTGTTGGGATCTGCATCGCCAGCCAGGTGCACGTACAGGTCAATGCCGTTCACGTAGAATCCAGGGATGCCCCAGGACAGGGTTTGCAGATCGTCCATGCTGCGGTAAGGCAGCAAGCGCTCGCCATTGGCTTGGACAAGAAAAGTATCTGCCACGCTGAGGGTGGTGTGATGGATGCCGTTGCCCTGGGAAGTCCAGGCAAAACCAGCCGGGGCTGCCCCATCCAGGATGGCTGTCTCGCCGGTGTGGCTGCGGATAACGATGGGTGCCCCCGCTACGCCGGAACGCGGCATGGATAAGTCGCCCTGGTAGTAAGTCCCGCCGCGCAGCACCACTTCTTCGCCGGGCTGCACCTGGCTCAGACCTTCTTCCAGTGCGCATGGCGTAGCCAACGAGCAGCCGGTTCCGCTGCCGGTGGGGCTGGCATAGTACGTATGGCTGGCGGGCGGGATGGCGATCTCAGCCCTGGTTGAGGCGCTGCCGTTCAAGATGACTCCATCCAGCGGGTCGCTATCGGGGTCGGCAAAGCTCACCCGCACTTCGTAGGCGCTGCCAGGCTCCAGCCAGAAGATGCTGCCCACGAAACGAGCACCTGCCACACGTGTTAAGGGGAACCCTGGTCGGTAGCTCGCCTCCCCGGCGAGGCGGTATTCCAAATTGGTGGCTGCGTCTCCATCGGGATCGTCGGTGGCATCCAGGGTGACGATCACCCCCATAGTGTTGAAATTCCCGTAAAGCTCCAAAACCGCTGCAGCCGGAGTGCTGATGCTGGCTTGAATGGGCAAAATCGGCATCCCGAATACGCCGGCAAGGAGGGTCAGAAGGATAAACAAGCGACATAGTTTCATAGCATCCAATCCTTTCGACTGACTCCCGATGGTATCTGGTGTTGGGAGGGTTGGCAGCACTCACTTTATCACATTGGGTAGGTAAAGGCGCGACCCGCCAACCAGCAGGGTGATACTGGTTGTCTGTGTGGCGGTTGCGCTGGTCGCAGTGACGGGCAGGGTGTACCACCACCCGGGGAATACCGGACCTGTATGGGTATCCGTAATTGCCAGGGTGGATTGGAATGGGGGGATCCCATCTGCTTGGCTCAGGCTTACGAGCAAGTCCGGCGAGGGGTTTTCAGCCTCCAGGTGGACCGGAGCCGCGAAGGCTCCGCTGGGATCGACAGCGACCGTAAAAACGGCTACCCCTGCAGGGTTTATCGCCTGGTGGAGAGGGCTGACCGCCAGGCTGAAACCCTCTCCGGAGAGCTCGTCAGCACCGATATCGGCAGTCGGTCCTGCCGGGCGGGCCTCGCCGTCGATGTCGTCGCTCACGCCAGCCAGCGTCAGCACCTGGTCAATGGCGGCAGCTGCGGCAGGCGCCAGGTGCAAATCGCCATCAGCCGCCGCCACAAACCACTCTGCCAGCGCCCCGCTCAGGTTGCCGTCCTGCTCCGCCGTGGCGCCATCGCGCTCGCGCAGCGTGTGGTTGACCAGATTGTTGATAATC
>CAZGIX010000261.1:0-5639 GCA_964525785.1 uncultured Anaerolineaceae bacterium | reverse complement strand
CTATCGTCCCAACCTATTTCAGAAATGGCAATCTTCATGCCAAACGACCCACTAGACGTCTATAGCATCCAGGATTGAAGATCGGGCCAAAAGGCCAGGTACAGCCAGCCCATTATCGCTCCTGCCGCCAGGCCTGCCAGCACATCAGACAGATAGTGCACCCCCATCGCCACCCTGGCGAACGATACCAGGAAGGCCCAAACCAGCATCAGGATTCCAAACCAGGCAGGACCAACGCCGATCGCCAGCACCGCCAGCATCATCGCCCGGGCGGCATGCCCGGAGGGGAATGAGTGCGGGTCTGTCCACCGGTAGAATTTCCCCCACTCCCCCTCAGGACGGCGGCGGCGCACGGTGAACTTGACCAGCATCACCAGGGCGGCAGTGACCACAATCCCCAGCCCCATCAGCACCGCCAGGCCGCGCCAGTGCTGCGGGCCAAATATATAGAACAGCACCAATCCCAGGGCCCAGAACCAGGAATCGCCCGAGTGCGCCAGCAGAGCCATCAGCGTCCGCAGCGGGCCGGGGCGCTCAGCGATGCGCACCCGCTCAGACAGGCGGGCGTCTAGATCGAGCAGTTCCTGCATAACCAGCGTGGTTGGCGGCTCAGGACTGGAATTTCCCGGACTTAGCCAGGTCGGCGCGCATGATCTCGAGCTGGTGGGGTTTATCGATATCCATCCCGACCTCGGCATACGGGCAGACGATCGCCCGCCCGGTGATGTGCAGGCGTCGGGTAGCTTTTTTCACAGCCGCCTCCAGGGTGACCATGCGTAAGAGCAGCAGCAGCAAGGTATCATAGCCCAGCAAGGCAGCCTGCTTGAGGGCGTTTTTCCGGGCTGCCACCAGCTTATCCCAGATCTCCTCATTCTTGGTCACCAGACGGGTGGCGATCACGTTCATATCGCCGCCGCACACTTCCATATCTTTGAGATGCACATACGAGCGGTGCGATGTGGGGAAGCGCGCTTCCATAACCTGCCGGGTGATCACGTTGTAGTAGGCATCCAAATCCGACTTCATGGCCTCCTGTATCACCCAATCGACCATCTCCGCGGTGATGCCCGGGATATCCGAGGAGACAACCAGCACGTGCTGGGTCTGGGGATTGAGGCGCAGCGCTTCCGCAACGCCGTTGCGGATATTCGCCACCATATCCTCGTAATTGGGCAGATAAGAAACCGCCCGAGGACAGGTCACGACGCTGTTCTCGGGCAGCCCTATTACAATAATATTATCCACCAGACGCGCCTGGCAGAGCGCATCCAACACCCACTGGATCATGGGTTTGCCAGCCACATCCAGCAGGGCTTTTGATATTCCCTGCGTGTAAGGGTACAAAGGCTCCCCGGGTTGGGGGATGCCTCCGGCAGTCACAATGGCATCCATCAGTTAAGCTCCTGCAAATTGGGTTCCAACCCGAGCGCATCCAGCATCTCTCTCAGCTCAGCACGGGTCAGCTCGCGTCCCTTGCCAGAGACGGCAATCAGAGCAGCTTCCATCATATTCGTGCCGAAGGAGCGCCCCTCCAGCACAGGTGTAGACGTCACCAGGTACTTCACCCCGGCCGTGCGGAAGACCTCTACATCGGATTGCGTGGTGGTGTTGGTAGCGATTACCTTGCCCTCCAGGCGATCCGGCATGTGGCGCTTGACGTAGTGGCAGTCTCCGGCGATCACCGTTCCCCAGTGGTAGTACTTTTCCCACTTGGGGAGGCGTACTTCCTGCTTTTCGCCGGTGGGATAGACCCATTCGAAAGGCAGCCTTCCGGCAATCGGCATCAGCAGAGCAGCCAATGTCTTCAAGCCGGCCTTGCTGCGCACCGCGAAGGGCAGGTTCAACCCAAACATGAGGTCGCCAAAGATGCACTCGTAGCCGGCATCTATAAAGGACATCGACATGCCCCAGCGGTCGACACCCAGGGTGATGAAAGCTTTGCGCCCCTTTTGGCGGATATAATCGCCGATCCTGGCATCTATGAAGGCGCCCAGGTCGTTCTCCAGCGTGTTCTTCAGGCCTGCTCCATCCACAACTGGCGTCTGCTTGATGAAGCGCACCATCGACTGCACGGAGTAGAGCGGGTACCATTTATCATCCACCATCGTCCCCAGGTCCGCGCCGCCGACCCCGAAGGCATCCACTTTACCATCCAGCTCCTGGTAAAGGAGGGCCGCCTTCTCCATGTCCCCATCGGTGCCGATCCGTTCGACGCGCACTTTCTCACCTAACAGCTCGACCTCCACCGCCTTATCGCGTTTGGATGAGCCGATGCTGATGCTAACTGCACGTTTCATAAAGACCTTCCTGAGGTTGGGATAATCACCGGAGAGAGTGAGCCTGGCGCGGGGTGCTGTGCCCGGCAATCCGACACAGTATACTCCCAACCTCCCAAAAGGTTAACCCCATCTTTATCTACAGGTTGCAGCCAGTAGTTCATTATTTCAGCCTCGCTACCCCCACTCGCATGCTCTACGGTTATAATTCAAGGAGTTACGCACTTCAAGTTTATTATCGACCCGGCAGGAGGTGTTCAGCGATGGATCTTCCCATTCATGCCTATTTCAGAGGCTCGATCGTCCCCTATTCGCAAGCAAAAATCGGAGTCCTGACCCACGCACTGAATTATGGCACGGCGGTATTCGCCGGTTTGCGCGCCTATTGGAATACGGAAGAGGAGCAGCTGTTTGTATTCCGTCCGTATGACCATTTCCGGCGCTTCCTGGATTCGGCGAAGATCATGAATATGACTTTCGACCTGAACCCGGAGAGCCTGACGCGCATCACGCTGGCGCTGCTGCGGACGGATGGCTACCGCAGGGATATCTACATCCGCCCGCTGGCATACAAATCCGACGAGCTTATCGGCGTCAAGCTGCACGACCTACACGACGATATCTCGATCGTTGCCATCCCGTTCGACCGCTACGTTTCCAACGATACGGACGCTCATGTCACCGTTTCATCCTGGCGGCGAGTGGATGACAATGCCATCCCGGCGCGCGGCAAGATCGCCGGCGCCTATGCCAACTCAGCCCTGGTCAAGACCGATGCATTGCGCTCCGGTTTTGACGAGGCACTGGTGCTGAATCAGGATGGGCATGTCTCTGAGGGCAGCGCCATGAATATTTTCATGGTGCGCAGCGGGGTGGTGATCACCCCGCCCATAACCGACAACATTCTGGAGGGCATCACCCGCCGCACGGCCATCGAACTGGTGCAGGCAGAGCTGCAGCTTCCGGTGGTCGAGCGCCAGATCGACCGCACCGAGGTCTACCTGTGCGACGAATTATTCATGACCGGCACAGCCGCCCAGATCACCGCTGTCACCAAAGTGGATCACCGCCCGGTGGGTAGCGGCGCCATGGGACCCATCACGACCCAGCTTCGCCAGCTCTTCGACGACGCTGTGCGCGGGCGCCTGGACAGGTACCACCACTGGAACGTGCCCGTGTACACTGACGTCCCGGCAGCCAAACGGGCGCCAGCAGTTGCAAGCCGGGCTCCCTGACACCTGTGCCTCAGCCAAGCTCCACAATTTCGCCTTGCACTTCGCCCCCAGAGTGGATACGCAGCAGTCCTACGCTGGGGGTGGACTCTTTAAGGTCCGGGAAGTGCGGCGAGCCGGGGTTGAAGAGCAGTATCCCATCGGATATAGTATTCAATGCCCGGTGCGTGTGCCCGAAGACGATGACGTCCGCCGCCGGGAAGGCCGCCATCAGGCGCGGCCGGAACATCTCCAACCGGTAGCCGCGGGTCATATATTCCACCCGGTCGACCATGTATTCAACCAGGCGCCCGTGCCCGTGGATCAAGCCTATCTTAACCCCTTCGAAGGTGAGTTCCTGCCGGAACGGCAGGTGGCGCAGCGCCAGCCAATCGCGGTTACCCTGTACGGCATAGACGGGTGCAATCTCTTCCAGCTGCTCCAGGACGCGCGTCGTCGAGACATCCCCGGCGTGCAGGATGGCTGTCACCCCGCTGCGCTCGAAGACCTCCAGCACGCGCGGGTCCAGGCTGCGCCGCCGGTCGGGGATATGCGTATCCGCGACGATGCCCAGGGTCAGGGCAGGATTCACGAGATGGGCCACAAATCTGATACCTGGCGCGGGAAGAGGGCATTCAGCAGGCCGTAGGCATCGTCGCTTTCGTGCCAGCAGTCCGGGAAAGCCTCCTCCAACTCATCGAAGGACCGGTAGCCGAAAACAAGCTGCAGGAAGGTCAGCCCGGGGAAAGCAGCATCGCCGGAATGCCCTTGCGGCTCGGGCGTCCAGGCCTCGATAGCTGCCAGGCGACCCTTATCGATGGACAGCTTCAGCCCGCTGCGGTAGAAGGTGATCTTGAGCTCGCTGGTATGACCGGCATAAGCGGATGCCGCCAGGCGCTCTTCCAGGGCCGGGGTAATGCGGCGCAGGAAGGTGGGCAGGTCGGCTACCCGCAGGTACCAGGCATACGGTCTGCGCTGGCGCGGCAGGCGGTCTTTGAGCACATCGTAGACCGGGTGCCTCTCGCTCAGCCAAAAACCGAACACCCCAAACGGCTCCTTGTTTGCCTGGGCTGCCTGAGCTTCTCCCACCGTTTTGATGTAGCGGATCACGCTGGGCGTGACCTCCGCCCAGGAGAGCCCCGGCTTGAGCTCATACATGATCAGCGGCAGCGTCGTCCCGGCAGCCCAGTTGAAGTGCATGTATGCCAGGAAGCCGACCGCCTCGCCAGACCGGTCTTCGATGATGCGGATCTCGTAGCGGTTGACGTTGTCGGCGCTCTTCCCGCTGATCTCGTAGCGCCATTCGGCCTCGCCCCACACGCAGCTCACCAGCGAGCGGGCACAGGAGACCGCATACAGCTTGGACAGGGTGGGGATATCCTCCAGCCGGGCAGCCCGGAAGCGGTAAGGCTCCTGCTCGCCGTCCTTCAGCTTCGGGATGAGCGGCAGGTATCCCAGGCGCCCCCCACCCAGGTTCATCGCCATCTCGTAGCCGAACAGGCGGTAATAGTACGGGATGCCGGTGATCGCCTGCACCAGCTCACCGCGTTCGGCGCTCCACTGGTGGATGACCTCGAACTGGAGGCGCACCAGACCGCGATTGCGGTACTCCGGCAGGGTGCCGACCAGCTCGGGACGCCCCACGCCAAACTGGATGCCGGCGTACAACCAGGTCTGCGAGATCAAGTTCAGTGAGGAGATGATCTTCCCGGTGCGGGCCTCCTCGACGATAGTGAAGTCGCCCACATCAAAGCTGGGGTGTGGGATCACCAGCAGGTCGCGCACCCAGGCTGCCACCCGCTCGCCGTCGCCCGGCGTATCCGGTTCGCCGTGGATCATCCCATCGAACTCCGCCAGCGCGTCAGCATCCGCCCGGGTCGAGCGACGCAGTATCAGGCCATCGCCCAGGTCGCGCAGGATCGATTTGGTTTTCATTCTGCTTTTACCTGTCATAATAAATCCGACAGCCTCCCGATACAGTGTTGTTGGGGACAATGCAATCATCATCCTCCCAGGTCATTCCGACCCTGAACGCAGTGAAGGCTTGCCCTGAGCGAAGTCGGAGGGAGAGGAATCCCTATGACGCTCATCGGAAAGACCCTGTTTGCAGGGATTCCTCACCTTTGCAAAGGGCGCCTGTCGCAAAGGGCGC
>CAZGIX010000260.1:0-5668 GCA_964525785.1 uncultured Anaerolineaceae bacterium | reverse complement strand
CCTCCGAACCTCACGGATGTGAACCGTGCGCTCTGACCAACTGAGCTACGCGCCCAATTTACAGTGGCCCACATTATAACTGAATGACCCAGTGATTGCAAGTTACTAAAATTCTAAATTCTTGGAACACTTGTGCTAAAACCACACTTGTGCTATACTGTGAGCAGCCGGCGCGCTGCCTCGTGCCCGCCCGCCTCGCACCTTAAAAACCGCACACCCTTCCCCCCAGTTGCCTTTGCCGCACTTCGGCGCCTAATTCCCTTTCCCGCACTTTCCTGGCTGCCATTTGTCCCTCTTTTGTTTTTTCGCGGAACAAATCTAGATATTCACCATCACGTTGCTGAACAAATTGCCGATCGAGGGACCCAGCAGCACCAGCACGACCATGACAATGATTGCCACGAGCATCAAGATCAGGGCATATTCCACCAGGCCTTGTGCTCTTCGATATCTGCTCATCAACATTGTTCCAATCCTCCCGTTTGATAATACCCTGTCTTAATATTATAGATGGTTTTCCGGGTTTAAAAAGCTGACACTTTGTCCAGCCAGGCACGATTTCCATTGCAATTTTGAAAGCCATACCCTCCGCCCCGCAGGGCATGCGCAGGCAAAAGGCATATAGAGCATTTCATTGATCTTCTCTGCGCGCTCTGCGCGCTCTGCGGTGAAATCTTTTGCATGCAATTTTGAAAGTCAAACCCAGGCACACCAGGCCATGCGCAGACAAAAGGCTTATAAAGCTTTTCATTGATCTTCTCTGTGTACTCTGTGTGCTCTGCGGTGAAATCTTTCTCTGATCCCCCAAAATTATCCGCTCTCCGGGCAGCTCCACATATCAATGCGACTGTGTTTATGGTAAACTCCCTCCATGGATTCAAAAACCCTGGTCACACTGGAGTATCCCAAGATCCTGGAGCGCCTGGCGGGCTACTGCGCCTTCGCTGCCTCGGCGGATAAGGCTCGCTCCCTGACTCCCAGCGCGGATATTGAAGTAGCCCAGCGGCGCCAGGCGGAAACTCGCGAAGCCATCACCCTGCTCACCACCCACCCCGACCTGACCATCGGAGGAGCGCACGACATCCGCCAGGTCGTTGACCTGGCGAACCATGGCGGCGTCCTCACCCCAGCCGAGCTGCTGGATATCAAATCCACCCTGGTTGCTGCCCGCACGCTGACCCGCCTGTTCGAGCGCGTCGGCGGCACCTACACCCACCTGTATGACATCGCCGTCCGCATGCCCCCGCCGCTCGGCCTGATCGATGCCATCACGCGCGCCATCTCGGAGCGCGCCGAGGTCCTGGACAGCGCCTCGGATAAGCTTTCTAATGTGCGGCGGGACCTGCGCGTGGTTCACGATCGCCTGCTGAGCAAGATGCAGCGCATGGTCGGAGACCCGCGCAACACCCCCTATTTACAGGATACGCTCATCACCCAGCGCGATGGGCGCTACGTGCTGCCCCTGCGCTCCGAGTTCAAAGGGAGAATCAAGTCCATCGTCCACGACCAGTCCGCTTCCGGTGCTACCCTGTTCGTCGAGCCGCTGGCGGTGGTCGAGCTCAACAACCAGTACCGCGAGCTTCAGCTGGCGGAACGCGATGAGGAGCGCCGCATCCTGGCGGAGCTTTCCCAACAGGTGGGTACACACGCCGATGAGCTGCTGCAGCTCGTGGACACCGTCGCCGAGCTAGATTTGACCTTCGCACGCGCCAAATATGCCGTCGACCTGCACGCCGTCGAGCCGCGTCTGCACCTGCTCCCGGTAAAACCGCCTGCCCCGGCTGGCAGCCATCCGGGCACGCTGATCCGCCTCTACCAGGCGCGCCACCCACTGCTCGATCCCGCCAGCGTTGTGGCGATCGATTTCGAGCTCGACCCGCAAACTTATGCCCTGGTCATCACCGGTCCCAACACCGGCGGCAAGACGGTCACTTTGAAAACCGTGGGCCTGCTGGCTTTGATGGCCCAAGCCGGACTGCATATACCCGCCCACTCCGGCTCGGAATTGAGCGTATTCCATGAGGTCTACGCCGATATCGGCGACGAGCAGTCCATCGAGCAGTCCCTGTCCACATTTTCAGGGCACATCACCAATATCATCCACATCCTGGAGCGCGCCGACCATCGCTCGCTGGTCATCCTGGATGAGCTAGGCGCTGGCACCGACCCGCAGGAAGGCGCGGCGCTGGCACGCGCCTTGCTCTCACACCTGCTATCGCGCAGCATCACGACCCTGGTCACCACCCATCATCCCGAGCTTAAGACCTATGCCCACTCCACACCGGGCGTGGTCAATGCCAGCGTTGAGTTCGATCTGGAGACTCTGCGCCCAACCTATCACCTGACCATCGGCCTCCCGGGGCGATCGAACGCCCTGGCAATTGCCGGGCGTTTGGGCATGCCGGAGCCCATCGTCAGCTTGGCCCGCTCCGAGCTCGATCCAACCGACCTGCGCGCTGAAGACCTGCTGGATGAGATCCACCGCCAGCGGGACCTGGCCTGCCAGGCACGGGCTGGCGCGGAGAGCGCCCGGCAGCAAGCTGAGAGCCTGCAGAACGAGCTGGCTGAACGCCTGGAACGGCTTGAGGACGAACGCCGCGCCATGTTGGAGAGTGTCCGCCTCCAGGCTGAGGCCGAGCTACAAGAGGTCCAGGAAGAGCTGCGCTCCGTGCGCCGCAGCCTGGCCCGCGCCCGCCAACCAGCCGAAGCCCTCCAGGCAGTGGAGGAACAGGTTCAGGCCCTGGAGGAGACCATCGAGAAGCCGGTCGAGCGCCTGGTGCCAGCGCTGAGCGACCGGCCTCTGCGCCGCGCCATCCGCCTGGGCGATAAAGTTCGCCTGCGCACCCTCAATACCCAGGGGGTGGTCACCGCGCTAGGCGAGGAAGAAGCCGAAGTGCAGGTGGGCGTGCTGCGGGTGCGCACCCGTCTGAGCGACATAGCCCTGGCAGCCGGCGGGGCGGAGCCACCTCCCGAACCATCCCGGAAAGAGTCCGCCCAGGCAAAAGGCATTGAATTCCCCACCTCTCCTGGACTGGAGCTGGACCTGCGCGGCCAGCGCGCAGATGATGCACAGACTGCTCTGGAGCGCTACCTGGACTCCGCCTACCTGGCGGGCCTGCCCTGGGTGCGCATCATCCACGGGAAAGGTACCGGCAGGCTGCGCGAGATCGTTCGCCAGTCTCTGCAGGGGCACCCACAGGTGCGCTCTTTCCAGTCCGGGGGGGATAAAGAGGGCGGCGAAGGGGTGACGGTCGTCACCCTGCGTACCGGCTAGGCCATCCCAAGCATGACCCATAACCCCGCAAACTGGCGCATATTGATCCTGCTCGTGCTGCTGCTTTCGGCCTGCCGCCCGGCGCCAACGGCTGCCCCTACCCCTTCGCCGACCAGCACGCCGACGGACACACCCACGCCAACCAGCAGTCCTACCGTCACGCCATCTCCATCGCCCACACCCACCGATACACCCACGCCGCTGCCGAGCGCCACGCCTACTTCACCGGTCCTGGTCGATGCCGGCACGCCCATACCCGATGGGCTGGAAGTCATCTCGTTCGACAATGCATTTCGGGTCAGCGGATTGGCGAGCTTCAAAGAGCCCAGCCTGACCGACCTGGATTGGTCGCCTGACAGCGAAGCATTAGCTGTGGCGACCTTCAACGGCATCGGGATCTACAACCCGCTCTCCCGTTCCAAGGTCACCGACCTGGATACATCTCAGGGCGTGATCAGCATCGACTACAGCCCGCGCGGCACCTTGCTGGCAGTGGGACACCGCTTTGGATCAGAAACAGCAGGGTTTGCAGGCAACGTGGACATCTGGCGCGTATCCACCTGGGAAGCGCTGGGACCGGTCCTGGGGGGCAGGCAGGCGGTCAGCCAGGTAGTATTTTCGCCCGACGGCAAGTCGTTGGCGGCGGCTTTCACTACCCCGGCTTATGAAGACAGCCGGGTGGTGTTCTGGGACACGACCCGCTGGGAGATCAGCGGCACTCTGAGCACCGGGAATCTACAGCGCATCGCTTTTTCTCCGGACAGCAAGCTGCTGGCTATCTCGCCAGACCGCTATGCGGTAGATATCTACCGCCTGATTGATCAGCAGAAGCTGCTGACTTTGTGGACCTCATTCACCGGGGCGGTGAACAGCATGGCCTTTTCGCCGGATGGTGGCACCCTGGCGACCGGTCACTTCGATGGTGAGATCCGGCTGTGGAACGCCCAAACCGGCGAGCTGAGACAGGTGTTCGATGCCGGTGGACCGGTGGAATGCCTGGAGTTCAACCGGGATGGCAGCCTGCTCGCCTCAGGAGAGGGCGATCCGGGCAACCAGGTGCGTTTATGGGATATCGAAGTAGCCCAGCTGGTGCGCACCCTGGAGAGCCACGAGCGACCGGTGGTGAGCCTGGCATTCTCCCCGGACGGCAGGCTGTTGGCATCCGGTTCCTATGAGGGGACCGTGTGGCTGTGGGGTGTGAGGCCATAAACCGGCGTGCGCACACTCGCATCTGTCGTCTGTGTGATCGTCATGCTGGCAGTGTCTGCCTGCCAGGGTCCTAAGCCAGACGGGACAGCGCTGCCCATTACAAATACCCCCTCCATAAGCACCAGCTCCCCTGCTCTAAGTAATCCCCCTGAATCCAGCCCCTCACCAGAAGCTGAGAGGGCGCTCCCCACCCAGCCCTTTACCTATGCTGCCGGATCTCCCACGCCCTTATCCACATCGACCCCCGCCCCACTCTCCCCGGCGGTGATCTCGGCCTCCAATGCCCCATCGCTCCAACCCGTCCTGCATAGGGCCTTCGGAGCCTGGGACCAAGTGCTCAAGCTCGTCTGGTCCCCAGATGGAAAGATCCTGGCTGTCTCAGCCGGGGAAGTGCTGCACCTCCTGGAATCAGACGACCTAGGCGAGAATCTCAAGATCGAGATGAGTTCCTGGGCGCCGGACCTGACCTACGCGCCGGATGGACACAGCATTGCGGTGGTGGATCGCGACGGGGTGCTGCGGGTGTGGGATGCAGCCAGCGGAGAGCTCGTTCAAACGATACAAGCCCACCAGAAGAGCGCTAGCGGGGTGGCATACAGCCCGGACGGCAGTTTGCTGGCAACCGCGGGATATGATGCCATGGCGCGCTTGTGGGAGCTTCCCGGCGGAGAGAAACTGGGAGAAATGATCGGCGGCACCTTCGCCGTGCCAGCCATCGCCTTCACACCGGATGGCGCCAGCCTGGCAATTGTGAATGGGAACATCATCCGGCTGCGCGATGTGGGCACAGGGCGCTTCGTCAAAACAATCGCCGCCGGCAGCCCGTTGTTCACGATCGCTTTCAGCCCGGACGGGCGCAGCCTGGCTTCCGGGGATGTAGCCAATACGGTCCAGCTGTGGGATATGGCGAGCGATGCCAGCCCGTCAGTGGAGATTCGCCAGAGCAACTACACACTGGCAGCCCAGGATGGGCCGGTGAGCGGCTACGATGCGCTGGTCTGGCAGGTGACCTTCAGCCCGGATGGGAGCCTGCTGGCGGCTGCCTGTGGGGACGGCGCGATCCGCATCTGGGAGGTCGAGAGCGGCTCGCTGGCTACCACCCTCTCAGGACATAGCCGAGCGGCTACCAGCGCCGCATTCAGCCCGGATGGGCGCTGGCTGGTCAGCGGCGGATTGGATGGGCGT
>CAZGIX010000259.1:0-5685 GCA_964525785.1 uncultured Anaerolineaceae bacterium | reverse complement strand
CGCTGGGTCGGGTAACGATGATCGCCTGGGATGCGGTACAATTCACCTGGATTGCACGCTCCGTGCCAGGTAGGCGGTCGCAATCCGATCTGCAAGTCGAAAGGATGCCCAATTGTTCGAGGTCCTCTTCCTTGGCACCTCTGCTTCGGCGCCATCTGTCCATCGCGGGCTGTCCGCTCAGATGGTTATTCACGATGAGTACCGCTTCCTGGTTGACTGTGGAGAAGGTACACAGCGCCAGATCCTCCAGGCGGGGGTTGGCTTCAAACGCCTCAACCGTATCCTGATCACACATGGTCACCTGGATCATATCCTTGGGCTGGCGGGACTGCTCTCTACCTTCTCGCGCTGGGATGCGATCGACGAGCTTGAGATCTTTGGTGGGCGTTGGGCCCTGGAGCGCATCCATGACCTCCTGTTCGGGGTGGTGCTGCGCGGGGCACGACCGCCGATCGCCATTCATCTGCGCGAGATCCAGGCCGGAGTGTTCTTCGAGGCTGGGGACTTGCGTGTGTCTTCCTTCCCCGTGCAGCATCGCGGTCCGGACTGCTTGGGCTATTTGTTCGAAGAACGCTCACGCCGGCCTTTCCTGGCAGAGCAAGCCGAGGCCTTGGGTATACCACCCGGTCCCTGGCGGCGCGACCTGGTCAACGGGCAGACTGTAACCCTTCCGGATGGGCGTCGCATCGAGCCGGAACAGGTGCTCGGAGCGGAGCGCCCGGGGACGCGCCTGGTGCACGTGGGCGATGTGGGATCGACTGAGGAGCTTGTCAGTGTCTGCCAGGATGCAGATGCGCTTGTGATCGAAGCTACCTACTTGGAGGAAGAGGCCGACATGGCGCGTGACTTTGCGCACCTGACCGCCAGGCAGGCAGCGGAGCTGGCAGTGCGCAGCGGGGTGCGGCAGCTCTTCCTGACCCATATCTCGCGCCGCTACCGCGAGCGCGATGTGCTGGCGGAGGCTCAGTCGATCTTTCCGAACACCTTCGTGGCGCGTGATTTCGACCACTACCACATCCGGCGGGGTGAGGTGGTCAAGGTGGTAGATACGGGTTAAGCTTTCTTTCGATATGAGATGACGGAGTAAACCAGCAGTCCGGCGAAGCCAGCCGCCAACAGCAGCCAGACGATCCGTTGGAGGGTTGAGCCGGATGTACCTGCCAGCCCCAGGCAGAAGAGCAGTCCTGCCAGGCTTAAAGCGGATTGGTACGATGGGCGCCTCAGCCTGGCACCCATCTTTTCTTTGTATTCAGAGGCCTCCCAGTAGGCGTAGCTCAAGGTCGCCAGGGCGATCGCGCAGCCCAGGATCCACAATGCATTGGCAGCCAGGTTAGCCCAATCGATCACGGTTTATCCGAAACGTTCTTCTTGCCAGACATCTGCCCGGTTGTGGTAGCCAGCCTGCTCCCAGAAACCGCGCCGATCCTGGGTCATGAACTCCAGGCCGCGCAGCCACTTGGCCCCTTTCCAGAAGTACGGCACAACCAACTCGTTCCTGCCTGGAATGTTGCCCACCACACCGCGCAGAGGATAGCCATGATCCGGAGAGATTGGCTCCCCGTTGAAGTGGGTGGCCATTAAGAAATTCTCTGCCAGCATCACTTCCAATGGCAGGTTGGTGGTGAAGCCGAATTCAGCGTGCTGCATCACGAAGCGGGCGGATGGTGTGGGTTTGATGAAACCCTCGTCCACCAGGCTGCGCAGCGAAATCCCTTCCCAGACTGTATCGAACTTGCTCCAGCGTGTCACGCAGTGGATATCCATCTCCAGACTGGTGCGGGGCAGCTGGTTGAACTCGTCCCAGGTCCAGCGCCGTTCTTGCTCGACCTCGCCCCACACCCGGAAATCCCAGGTGGCTGGATTGAATCCCGGCACCGGCCCGTAATGCAGCACCGGGAACTTCTGCGTCAGCGACTGCCCCGGCGGAAGGCGTCCCTCGCGCCGCACCTTTTCCTCATTTTCCTTACGGCGAAATATACCTTCAAGCATAATTACCTCCAAGTGGTGGAATTATAACAGGCGAGAAATACAACCCAGGTGACACTCCGCCGGTGACCTGGGTAAAGACACCCGGCGGATACGACTCCCTTATCTGACGATGTTCCTGGTCTGGCGGTAAAAGCTGGCAGTGCCTGGCGGGGCATCAGTCCAGCAGGAAGCTTTCCCCTGGCTTCAGGACGTGCGCCTGGCAGCCCGTCTCCGCCCGGACCCGGTCTGCCCAGGCGTCGGCATCCTGGGCGATCAAAGGCCAGGTATTGTAATGGATCGGGATGACGTGCCGGGGCTGGATCAGTTTGACCGCTCTCAAGGCATCATCCGGCCCCATGGTGAAGTTATCGCCGATGGGCAGCACAGCCAGGTCGATGCCTTCTTCGCCTATCAGGCGCATGTCGCCAAACAGCCCGGTGTCGCAAGCCAGGTAGATCTTCTTCTTCGCTTTTGTGGTCAGCAGGAAGCCGCACGGGTTGCCGCCGTAGCCCAGATCCGGCAGCCCTGAGCCGTGCAGAGCCTGGGTCAGCTTGAGGTAGCCAAAAGGATGGTTGTAGCCTCCACCGATGTGCTGGGCGTGAGCCGGGATGTCCTTCGCGCCCAGCCAGTTGGCGATCTCGAAGTTGGTGATGGCGGTGGCGCCGGTGCGTCGGGCGACATCGATCAGGTCGGTCACGTGATCGAAGTGCCCGTGGCTGACCAAAATGTAATCGGCTTCTGCCTGGTCGGCGGTGATGCTGGCAGCCGGGTTGTCGTTGAAATAGGGGTCCACCAGGAGCCTTGTACCATCCACTTCCAGTCCCTGGGTAGCGTGACCGTACCAGATATACTTAACGCTCATGCTGCTCCCTCCACTTTATTTAAATTCATATTTCCGGCAAAGAGTTTGTTTCCTGGCGCTTCTGCCCTATGCTTGATGCCCAGCAGCATCTTGCGCTCCATCAGGAACGCGCCGGGTTCGAGAAACAGACGGTAGAAGAGGGTGCTCGCCGCTTCGGGACTCCAATCAGCTTTCCAGCGCTCGATCAGACGGGTTCTGCCATCCTCGCTCTCGAATAGATAAAAGCCCCATGTGACCGCCAGATATTCACCTTGCTTCATCTCGATCTCGACCCCCGATCCCGACTGGCGTGTGTCGCCATGCAGCACCAATGCCCGTTGCGGCTCCAGGATGGCAACTGGGATGCCAAATCCATTCGGGGCGAGGGGGATCGTGTCTCCTGCCTGGAGGTTTTGGAGTTCCGGCTGGATGCGACCGGCGGACTGGATATCCAGCCCCATCAGGTTCTCGATCCAGTCGTAGCTGTAAAATCCGCCTCTGCCCTGCCCAATCTGGAGCAGCCAGGGCCAGACTGCTTCAGCAGGCGCCCGGATGGTGACGGCGTGTGTGGCATTGATCTTTGGCTCGGGGATCATCTCATCTCCGGGCAGCAGGTGGTTCACTTCATTCCAGGTTGCTCCCCATGCCAGCATCCAGGGCCGGATGACTAGGGCATAAGCCGCTGCGGCCGCGGTTGCGCCCGTCAGAGCAAGCATCGAATTGTGGTTGCAGCGCTGTTTTGCCATTCCCGGTTTCTCTGTGCTATCTTAATTATATCCAGAACTTATCTTAATGCCATGCCGGGCTAGTTCTCCTCAAACTGGTCGTGATCCACGTCCTTGCTGGCACGGCGCGGGTCGAATACCTTTCCGTTCATGACGATATAAACCCCCTCAGGCAGAAGCTGCAGGGCCAGGAGCGCGCCGCCGAGATTGAACGCTGCGTCAGAATGCTTGAAAGCAGCCGGCTGCATGGCACCGGTCAGGACGATCACCTTACCGCGCACTGCTCTCAGCCGGTTGGCAGTGGCGATCATGGTGTCGGTGCCGTGAGTGATAAGAATGTGCTGCTCGCTGGCTGCCGCGACCTTCTCCAGGATTAAATTGCGCTCCTGGTCGGTGATCTCCAGGCTGTCTTTCTGCAGAAGGGATTCGACAGTGTAATCGATCCTGAGGTTGGCTTCCTGCAAGATGCTCTCCGCCTGTGCAGGGCCAACTTGGAAGCTGCTGGTTTTCGTAGAGTAGAATTTATCGATCGAGCCGCCGGTGGTGAAGATCTTTATCTGCATGGCAATATCCACAAGGTAGGGTATTTGACCAAGGTTATTGTACACGTATCCAAAATTGTAAACCACTCTTTACAAATCTTTTAGCTCCACTGATTGACACGCGCCGGTTTTTGGACAATAATGGATTAACCGATATGCAGGGGATCAAGGGCAGGTTTGCGCTGAGGTGAGCAGGGCATTGGATAAAGTACACCAGGTCAACCATTTGGATTTTACCCGTTATCGGAATGGAGTTCCCCATCCGGTGTTGTGCTGGGGGCTGCAAGGGTCAAATAACTCTCTCCACCTTCGCTTACCGGCGGTGAAATGTCTCACCGCCGGTCCCTTTTTAAGGATAAATGTGATGTATACGATGCGCTTCGATGGGTTATTTCGCAGTCTGAAGGATGGGGGCAGCCCAAATGCAGCTGCCGGGCTGCTGTGTTATGGCTGGCTGATCTACCGGAAAGAAGATGTCATTGCCCACGGGCATGGCGTATTTGCGCGTTGCCAGGGTGCCTCCTCCAATGTGGCTGAATACGTGGCGCTGATCGAAGGGCTGGATGCGATGGGCGATCTTGGGTTGGAAGACGAGACTATCAAGGTCTTTGGGGATGCGAAAAGCGTGATCGACCAGATGAACGGCATTGCTTCGGTCAGCTCCGAGGCAATTTGGCCGCTCTTTATGCGCGCCAGGCAGCTCGGCAGGCGATTCATCGATGTACGCTGGATTTGGACGCCGCGCAAGTATAACAAAGCCGCCGATTTACTTACCCGGAGAGCCATGCGGCAAATCCACTGCGACCAGAAAAGCTATCAGGTAGCTTTGAAAGCCGCAGCTGGCACAAGCGGCAGGCAGCGCTCTACCAGGCTGCTGCCATTGATCGACCTGCGCATTTACCAGCCAGCTTTGCCTGCCGGGCAGGGAGGGGGCATTCTCAACCTCGTCCCTGGTTTTTAATCACGGCACAACGCTGAACTTGCCCTTCATACCGGCTGTGTAGTGCACGCCGTTTTGCTCGAAGCAGCCCATCTCCCATTCACCAACCATATCCTTCGTAGCTGTGAACTTCAGCGTGGCTTTATCACCTGCAGCAGGCAGTACCAGCATGAAGCCTGTATGGGCGTGCCCGCTATCGTCTTCTTCCACCATACCGCCGCTGACTTCCGGCTCCACGCCGGCTGTATTGAAGAGGTCGATGTCGTAGCCGCTTGGGCGGTTGTCCACCATTTTGACGTTCTTGCCGATCATCAGCTCATGCGATAGGAGACCATTATTCACCAGCTCCAGGGTTACTTCTTGTCCTACTTTCACCTCGATTGTGTCGGGTGTAAAGGTGTACTCGGTCATACCAATCGTAAAGCTCACAGGCTCAGCTTGCTTACTGCCGCAAGCGGCTGCGAGCAGAGCCGCCAGGATGAACGTCATAACGAAAGCAACAAATCGCTTCATTTACTACCTCCAGATTGTAAAGGTTATTATCCAGGCTGGCAGCCTGATTCCCGGATCGCCCCATCCCATTAATGGCGATTATTTTAATCCATTTGGCAAAATTGGTGAGGCCGTTGAAATGGTTGAGATGAATCAACATCATTTGACCGCAGATAT
>CAZGIX010000258.1:0-5692 GCA_964525785.1 uncultured Anaerolineaceae bacterium | reverse complement strand
AGGGTTTGCTGGCAGGCAGGGATCACATCCTCTTCCGCGTGTTTATCGTTCCACAACTTTGACGTGACCCAGAGTTCTTCGCGCTTTATTCCGCCCTTCATTGCCTTTTGCAGGGAGAAGCCTATCTCTTTTTCATTTCCATACACGGCTGCGCAATCGAAATGACGATATCCGATCTGTGCGGCTCCTAGAACTGCTTCTGCGATCTGATCGGCAGAAAAACGGTCGGACCCGAAGGTCCCCAACCCGACAGCCGGTATCTTTGCACCGGTATAAAGGTTTCTTTGCGGTATCGAACCCGGATCGATCGTTTCCAATTCCGTGCTCATCAGGTTTCTCCTATAATCGTAAAAGTTCTTAATTCCCGGATATCGGAGGTACACCTTTTTTCAAGAGGATATTTCCATATTTAGCTGTTTCACCGGTCATGAGGACAGCAAAAGCCTGCTTTGCCCTGTCATAAAATTCAAAGCGATCAATCCTTTGAATGGGGGGAGTATCCGGCCAATGTTTGTCAATGGCCTGGCGGTACGAAGCCTCCACCGCGGGGTCCAACTGATCGCCTGGAACCGCGCACATCATGATCAGTGGGCTTTCGACATAGGTGTCCAGAACGAAAAGGGGTAGGATGGCATCAAACAAATCGGGGATCCTCAGGCCATCAGCACGCAACACACGTCGTGCATAGGTTTCCCCGGGAAAGTGTGCATCGGCGAGCACGATCTCATTACCACGTCCCATGCGATGCAGGACTGCCAGTAAATCCGGGGATATCAAAGGGGATATTCCGATCAACATTGTTGGTTGCTCCTTTCCTGAACCAGACTGACCTTACAGCGCAATGTGTTCGCCTCAGCGGGGCGATAGCATTGGAACTCTTTACGATATGCCAGACACAAGTTTTGGAACACAAGCTGCTTCCTCTGACACCTACTGAATGCACTTATCATTGATCGCATTTTCAACAAGGCGTGGACGGCCCGGGCGTGAAAGCACAGGCCGCCCACTTTGAACATCTGCTTCAAGATACTAGTAGAGCACGTTCTTGGCATCCTGAGAATCAATATTGTCCTTGGTCACCATGAGGAAGCCAGTGTCCACATAGGGGTCAATTGTCTTCCCAGCGAAGGCAACGTCATAAGCAGACTTGACTCCGAAGTAGCCCATGTTGTAGGCGCTTTGAACAGCAATAGCGTTGAGAGTGCCGTCCCTAACCATGTCGGCCAAGACTTGGTTGCCATCGAAACCGATCGCAACGAGCTCTCCTGAAAGTCCGGCTTGCTGGATTGCTTTGCCCATACCAATGGCGGTCGGCTCGTTGGCGCCGAAGATACCGACCAGGTCCGGGTTGGCCTGAAGCACGTTCGTGGTCTGGTTGAGGGCGGTGGGCATATCAGCGTTGGAATATTGGGTCTCCAGAAGAGTAAACTTGGAGTTCGCCTTAATGTAGTCGTTGAAGCCACCGACGCGCCCTACCTCGGATCCGACACCAGCCACGTAGGACATCACCTGAACTTTGCCTTCGGTAATACCCTTCGCTGCGAGAGCATCAATCAACGCCTTAGCACAGGCTTCGCCCGCGGCCTTGTTGTCAGTTGCAAAGAATGACGTATATTGGGATGGGTCACCATCGAGTTTGGAGTCGATGATGATGACCGGGATACCGGCTGCCTTTGCATCTGCGACTGGCTTCTGGAGGGCAGTCGTGTCAGAGGGAGCCAGAACGATGGCCTTGACGCCCCGGTTGATGGCGTTTTCGACGATGTCGATTTCTTCATTGATATCGCTCTCAGACTTAGCGCCGAGGAAGGTGACCCTGAGATCCGGAGTCTGCGCCTGAAGCTCTAGCCCGGCAGCCACGGCCCCCTTCTGCACATTCTGCCAGAAGCTGGTTTGGGTAGTCTTGACAATGACCGCGATCTCCCCGCCCCCGCCCGCTTCTGTCACAGGCTGCGGGGCAGCAGCGGTAACTTCGACGACTACCGTCTTCTCGACAACTTGCGGCGTTGCCGGAGCGCCGCATCCCGCCAGAACGAAAGAAACGGCCATGAGAAAGCTGGCCAAAGCGAACAGTTTTTTCTTCATTTTTTTTATTCTCCTTCAGTTAGTTGATTGAACAGGTCATAGTGTGTGGACGACGGGTTTATCGTATGAGGCAAACACCTCCTTTCTGAACTGGAATCAATCAAAATGGGAACGCTATTTCTCGACCTTACATTTCTCATTTTCGACGGCTCCTTATCTGGTCAACCGTCACAGCACCAATGACGACCAGGCCGATAACGATCAGCTGCAAGAAGTAATTCGCGCCTTGCATGGTGAGGCCCACCGTTAAGATACCCATGATAAAAGATCCGATTACTGTTCCTCCTATCGTGCCCACGCCACCCATGAGGCTGGCGCCGCCAATGACGGCGGCGGCAATTGCGTTCATCTCATAGCCAGTTGCACTATTAGGCTGGGATGTGGCCATTCGTGAGGCCAGAATAATGCCTACCAGGGCCGCAAGCGAGCCGGATATAATGTAGGTGAAGTTCTTGACCCGATTGACATTGATACCGGCTCGTCGTGCTGCCTCTTCATTCGAGCCCACGGCATAGGTATACCTGCCGAACCGCGTTTTACTGAGAATGAAGGAAAAGATGATAGCCACCGCGATCATGATGAGCACTGGGTAGGATATGCCGGGGAATTGTGGTCCGGTCCCAAAGATGGCACCATTGCCCAACTGGCTAAAGGCTTCTGGTGCCGGAAATGCCATGGCATTCGAAATAGTGAGAGCAACTCCTCGGGTGACCATCAACATACCGAGGGTGGCGATGAACGGAGGCAACTTTATTTTGGTGATCATCAGTCCGTTGAGCAGACCACAGAAGGCGCCAACCAGCAATCCAATGATCATGCTGAGCCAAATTGGGACTCCGGCGTTGGCAGCCATGACAGCGATCGTACCGGAAAGGGCAATGACTGATCCAATGGAGAGATCGATACCGGCCGTGATAATCGCGAAGGTCTCACCGATACCCATGATGGTGATCGCGCTGGTCTGCAGCGCCAGAGAGAGAACACTCCGCATAGTGAAAAAATTATTGGCTGTTATCGAGAAAACAGCAAACAACACAACAATTGCGATGTAGCGAATGAGATTGTCAGTGGACAGACCGCGTTTTGCATATGTTTCCCTGATCCCAGTTGAATCATCCTTACTGATGTGTTCTGTTGTAATCTCGCTCATGGTCGTTCTTTCCTTTTGTCTGGTTTTTGGCCGGACACCCGTGCGTCCTCTTTCGTCGAAGTGCCGAGTCTGGCAGCATGGTTGAGCACTTTATCCGGCAGTTTGGAGGAGATCATGACGACCTCCCTACCCTGGCGCACATCAGTCAACTGCTACTTCAGGAAAGTCGTTCCGGGCACCAACAATATAGGCCACCACCCGCTCGCGGAACTCATCAAGATCACCAGCGACTGAATAGTCACACACTTTGCGCCCGTGACGTAACACAATCAATCGGTCGCTTACCTGGTAAACATCTTCCAAGCGGTGACTGATGATGAGGATCGAACGGCCCTGTGCTTTGAGTTCGCGCACCAAATCGAGCATCTTATCAATCGCTGCCACACTAAGAGCAGCCGTAGGTTCATCCATGATGATGACCTTTGCGTCGAAAGCCATCGCACGGGCTATGGCCACCGTCTGGCGCTGGCCTCCTGACAGCCTCTCCACGCCCAAGCGTACGGAGGAGATGTCGATCTTGAGACGATCCAGCAGGCCTCGCGTCTCTTCTTCCATATGACGCTGGTTCATCACACCAATTAGGCCCATCCGCTTGGACATTGTTTCCCGTCCCAAGAAAACGTTGGCAGCCACATCAAGATGATCGACAAGGGACAAATCCTGATACACCATCTCGATACCCAGATTGCGCGCACTCAATGGATCGCTATAATGTGCCTTCTTGCCTTCGATGAAGATCTCTCCTTCATCAGGGATATAGGCTCCACTGAGAATCTTCATCAGGGTAGACTTACCGGCAGCATTGTCGCCCACCAACCCCAATACTTCATTATGGTGCAATACCAGATCTACCCCGCGCAACGCTCGGACAGCAGCAAAACTCTTCTTGATGTTCCGCATTTCCACGATGGGTGTGTCTTCTGTCGCAGGTTCCATCGCTCTCTCCTTCAATATAAAGGATTAGGGGATATGGTAACGTTACCATATATAGTTAAAAAAAATGTGCTTTCTACTTTAGCTACTATTATTTCTGTTTGGGCCTGTGGATTCGCGTTCTATGACTTTAGTAGGCAAAACAAGCGTTTCATATCTTCCTGATAGTTCACCTGAAATGCGCTTCATCAATAATTCAGTCGCCATCTGACCCATTTCATAGGCTGGTTGTGCAGCGACAGTCAAAAAAGGGGACACAAGCATCGATTCTGGCAAATCGTCGAACCCAACAACGGAAACATCGCCAGGTACACTAACCTGCAGATGTTGTAAAGCTTTTATGATCCCAATTGTGATAAAGTTGTTGGCGCCAAATATGGCAGTGGGCCTGGGCGACTGCGTCATGATCTGTTTAGTGAGTTCATAACCGCTCTGCTGGTTAAATTCCCCATAATAAACTATCTCATTCTCAATCAGCCCAGCCTCCGTCAATGCCTGCTGGTATCCAGCTACACGATCTACTGAAGTAGAAACATCTTTTGGGCCAGTAATCATTGCAATCCGTTCGTGCCCTAATCCAATCAGTAAATTTATCAAGCGGTTTGCGCCATCTTGCGAGTCAGTCCGAACAGAGTCGATTTCCACACCTGAAACGCGCCGGTCAAGTGCCACAACCGTAATGTCATTGGATAACAAGAACTTAATTGTCTTTATATTCCCACACGAAGGAACCAAAAGCACACCATCCACCTGTCTTTGGGCTAAAAGGTTGGCATATTTTACTTCTTTAGCTTCAGACTCATCTGTATTGCAATAAACAACGGAATAATTGGAAGCACCTGCAACATCTTCAACCCCCCTAGCCATCAATGTAAAATATGGATTTGTGATATCCGTGACAACCAGCGCCAACGTCTTCGTGCGCTTCGAGCGAAGTCCGCGGGCTAATGTGTTTGGAATATAACCTAATTCTTCAACTGCCGCCTCTACCCGTTCTCTAGTCTTCTGGCTAATATAACCCGAATTATTAATCACCCGGGAAACCGTGATCGGTGCAACCCCCGCTCGCTTGGCTACATCAAGAACTGTTGGCATCTATTTACTTATCAAAACAAGCAATATCTTGAGAGGCTATGACAACGTTATCATGGTATCGTTACCATAGTATTGCACTTTTTTTCACGTTTGTCAAGAAGGAAACTTAAAGGTGTTTGTAACATACACGGTTGGTGAGTTTTAAAACTCCACTGGGAGCGTAAAATTGCACGGATAAGCTATGTCATTGCCCCACATTCGAGCTAATTTACAGCTCTTGGGCATATGCTTTCTCCCACCAAATTTAAAACCCACCGTTTATGTTACAGACACACTTAAAGGATGTCCCACAATGATTTAAGTATTGGTGCGGCGCGGCGTCGTAAAACTACCCCGTCAAACAGTGTGCAGCCGCCGCATAATCCACAATTGGACTAAGCCGATACTGGAACGAACCACGGCCGATTTGGGAATTGATGCGAGTTAGCT
>CAZGIX010000257.1:0-5919 GCA_964525785.1 uncultured Anaerolineaceae bacterium | reverse complement strand
GCCGCCCACACCACACAACCCATCTCATTCAACAACAACTTTTTAGTGCTCCCGTTCATTGCCAATGGTATAAGGCCTGGAATAACTGCATCGATATCCGCCTGACAAGTATGGCCCAGCGGATTCAACCCACTTTCCTTGTGTTCAGCTTAAGTATTAATCTCGACAGCCTGACGAAGTGCAAACAGGTTCTCGCTCACGCTGGCTTCACGATTGAAGACGCCGCTTCCGACCACCAATACGGTCGCACCAGCCGCGACTATCTCAGAGGCGTTATTGGCTTTAATACCGCCATCCACCTCCAGCTCCACCCGTTCCAAGCACCTATCATCCAGCATCTTTCTCAAACGGGCAATCCTGTTTGTGCTCCCCGGTATATAGCTTTGGCCTCCAAAGCCCGGATTTACAGACAGCACCAGCACCAAATCGAGGTCTGGCAAAATCTCCTCCAGCATCACCAGCGATGTCGCCGGATTGATCGCCACACCGGCTTTTACTCCACCGTCTTTGATCATCTGCACGGTGCGGTGCAGGTGGACGCAGGCCTCCACGTGCACGGTAAGAATATCTGCGCCGGCCTGGATGAAATCGGGGATCAGGTTTTCCGGCTTCTCGGTCATCAAATGCACATCCAGGGTCACGCCACTGGGAGAGGCGATAGGCTCCAGCGCTGAAAGGACCACAGGACCGACCGTCAAATTCGGCACAAAATGCCCATCCATCACATCAAAATGGATGAACTCCGCCCCAGCCGATATGGCTTCCTCGACCTGCTCTCCCAAACGCGCAAAATCGGCTGACAGAATTGATGGGGCTAATTTGACGCTCATCCTCATGCCTCCAAGCTGTGCGCCGCTTACTTCTCCAGAACCTCGATCCCCACAGCGCCGGATACAATCACCCGGGACGCCATATCCAGGAATAAACCATGCTCGATAATGCCGGGGCGTTCAGCCAATCGACCAGCCAGGTCATAGGCATCCATGATACCGTCCTCAAACCAGCAGCGCACCAGGTAGTTGCCATTATCAGTCACCACGCGCGAGCCATCTGGCTCCAGCCATATCTCTGCCCGGCAGCCCAACGAATTCAGCCAGCTTATGTGCGCTTCAGCCTCGAAGGGTAGTATCTCCACCGGCAGCGGGACCTTCTCCCCAAGACGGGTGACAATTTTCGATTGGTCTACAATCACAATGAAACACCGTGCGTGAGCTTCAACAATTTTTTCTCGCAGCAGCGCCCGGCCCAATCCTTTGATTAAGTTTAACCGGGGGTCTACTTCGTCTGCCCCGTCAACCGCCAGATCAAGGACTGCCGGCCGGTGCGCCTTTACCAATTGCGATAAGGTCGTCAATGGAATGCCTAATGCCCGGGCCCTGGCAGCGGTACTCTCCGACGTCGGCACTGCCAGGATATCCTTTAACGCTCCGGACTTTATCTGTTCACCCAGCAGGTCTGTGAAGATATTCGAAGTAGAACCGCTCCCAAGCCCGATGAGCATGCCACTGCTCAAGTAATTTAATGCTTGCCTGGCAGCCTGTTCTTTGAGACTGGCCTGGTCATACATATGGGTTCACTTCAGGGTCAGCATGTATTCAACCAGGCTTTCCACCTGTGCATCGGTGAGCTGCTGTGCCCACACGTTCGGCATTACTTTGGCAGGGAAGCCCTCAGCCACGTAGGCATCTGGCTTCAGGATTGACTCTTTCAGATACTCCTCAGCCGTCATATCCGGGACGGTGGAAGCGGCGCGTGTGCCGATCCCCGCCAGGGAAGGACCGACGATGACAATATCCGGCTCGATCGAATGGCAAGTTTTACATCCGGCAGTAGTCCCTATAGTAGACTGGCTGAAAAGCTCTTCACCCGCGGTGGTCGATTCTGCACCACCATCACCCACACCACCGCAAGCTGCCAGAAGAAGTGTAAAAATCACGATCAAAGCCAGGAAAAGTGACAAGTTGATTTTCTTCTGCATGACGAGTCTCCGGTAGATAATATGAATGCTATCCAAGACAGACAATGGCGCCAGCTCTTGGATTAAGTCTACTTCAAACCAGAATTATACGCAACTTCCCCTGACAAAAACAGGACTTGTGGGTAAGCACCTGCCCACAAGTCCTTTTTGAGATACAGCTTGCCACTGGTTATGCGACTTCGATGACGGCGCCAGCAGCTTCCAGCTTGGCTTTGGCGTCTGACGCGGCTTCCTTGCTTACCGCCTCGAGCACCTTACCGCCGGCAGTTTCAGCCATATCCTTGGCCTCTTTGAGGCCCAGGCTGGTCAGCTGGCGGATAGTCTTGATGACTTCGATCTTCTTCGGACCAGCGTCTTTGATGATCACGTCGAATTCGGTTTTCTCTTCCTCGGGCTCAGCAGCGGCAGCTGCGCCGCCGGCTGGGGTGGCTACTGCAGCCATCGCCACCGGGGCAGCCGCAGAGACCCCCCAGGCCTGTTCCAGTTTCTTAACCAGCTCAGCAGCTTCCAACACCGAAAGCTTGCCGAGTTCTTCTGCGAGTTTATCCAAGTCAGCCATTTCTATACTCCTTATATCTAAACAAATTGTTATTTCCACAGAATTCTAGAGCGCCGTTGACCGGCGCATACGAGATATCAGTCTTGTTGAAATAGAGCACTATGCAGCCTCGGGGGACGCATCGGTCTCGGCGTATGCACGCAGAACCGAAGCGACCTGGCGAGCAGGTTCTGCCAGGGTGCGGACCAGTCTTCCGGCTGGCGCCAGAAATGTGCCCAACAACTGAGCCCTTATCACCGGCAGCGGCGGCAGATCAGCCAGAGCCTTAACATCCTCGGCAGCGATGGGACTGCGTCCCAAATAGCCGCCTTTGAGCTTTAAGGCATCAGACGTGCGGGCAAACTCTGCCATGGTCTTTGCCAGAGCCGGGGCATCCTGGAAAGCAAATGCAACTGCCGTGCTGCCTTCCAGGAAGCCGGTCGGAAGTTTTAAGCCGGCTGATTCGAATGCCAGCTTACCAAGCGTGTTCTTGACAATATGGAATTCACCACCCACCTCGCGCACCCGGCGGCGTAGCTCATCCAGATCTTTCATCGACAGACCTTTATACTCCGTCAAGAACAAGGCGCTGCTGCGCTGGATCCACCCGTTGTACTCTGCGACAACTTCTCTCTTCTGCTCTTTCGATATGGCCAAAGTAACTCACCTCCTTTCTATAAAATGAAAAGTCTTTGCCTCGCCGAAATTCGGGCAAAGACTCTCCAGGACACTCCACCTGTAAGCAGGCGGATAAGTTACTCGGAGTAATCCTCACCTCGGCAGGGAATTAAGCCCGGTAGAAATCACGGGCACCTGCTGTCTTTGGCGAAGCGGTTGCTCAATGAAAAAGTGTATTGGCCCTCAACGGACCTGCACTAATCGAGAGCCTCCATAGTTTGCGCCGCCACAGGATCTATTTTTATACCGGGTCCCATGGTGGAAGTCACACTGATTCGGCGAATGTAGGTGCCTTTTGCTGCAGCAGGCCGGGCCTTCTTGATCGCCTCCATCAACGCTGCAAGATTATCATACAGCTTATTGGCATCGAATGAAACCTTACCGATCGGTACATGCAGATTCGAAGTTTTATCGACGCGGAACTCAACACGGCCCGCCTTCGATTCGTCTATTACCCGAGGAAGATCTTCTGCAGGAACGACGGTGCCCGCTTTCGGGTTGGGCATCAGACCGCGCGGACCAAGGATACGGCCCAGACGACCGACCTTCCCCATCATGTCTGGGGTGGCGACGGCAACATCAAATTCGGTCCAACCGGCCTGGATTTTGGCGAGGGTCTCATCATCATCGGCGACGACATCCGCTCCGGCTTCGCGAGCCAGTGTCGCGCCCTCACCCTGAGCAAAGACTAACACACGCACCGTTTTCCCGAGGCCATGCGGCAGGACAACAACATCACGCACCTGCTGGTCAGCATGGCGCGGATCGACACCCAGCCGGACATGGACTTCTACAGTGGCATCGAATTTCGTTGGAGATGTCTCCCGAACCAACTTCACAGCTTCGGTGGGAGAATAATTCTGCTCCGGATCAATTTTTGCGGCAGCCGCCAGGTATTTCTTTCCATGTTTAGACATTGATATCTCCTTTGTGGTCTTAACGGGCAGCAGGACTGCCCTCCCACAGGCTCTCAGTCAACGACCTGCAAGCCCATATTGAGGGCTGTACCCTCGATCTGGCGCATGGCACCTTCGATGTCAATCGCGTTCAGATCTTTCATCTTCAGCTCAGCGATCTCACGAATTTGGGCTCGCGTAACCTTGCCTACTTTCTCGCGGGGAGCATTTGCCGAACCCTTCTCAACACCGGCAGCCTTTTTAAGAAGTACAGAGGCTGGCGGCGTCTTAAGGATGAAGGTAAACGATCCATCTGTATAGATGCTGATCTCAGCCGGAAGGATCTCGCCCATCCGGTTAGCCGTGCGAGCATTATATTCCTTACAAAATGCCATCAGGTTAATTCCATGCCCTGCGAGCGCCGGGCCAATTGGAGGCGCAGGGTTCGCTTTACCGGCCTGGATTTGCAAACGTACAATTGTCTTCAGTTTCTTTGCCACGATTCTATCTCCTTTGTGGTCTTAGCGGGTGATGGGGGAACACCCTCCCACCAATCAAGCTGGCAGCGGCCAGCCTTACGCTTTCTCAACCTGCAAAAAGTCTAACTCAACCGGGGTTTCCCGGCCGAAGAAATTCACCATTACACGCACCTTAGCACGCTCCATATCGATCTCGGACACGGTGCCGCGAAAGTCATTAAACGGTCCATCCACGATGCGCACACGCTCGCCAGATTTGAAGGTCACTTTTATGCGCGGGGCCTCCGCTTCCATGCGCTTGATGATCTGAGCCACTTCCTCAGGGCGCAAGGGCGTTGGCGAGTTGCCCATCCCAACAAACCCGGTTACACCGGGAGTGTTGCGCACCACGTACCAGGACTCTTCACTCATTATCATGTTGACCAGAATGTAGCCCGGGAACACCCTGCGCTCGACTGTCCGGCGCTTGCCCTCTTTAACCTCAATCTCTTCCTCGGTTGGGACGACGACGTCAAATATTTTGTCCTTCATCCCCATCGTCTCGATGCGCTGCTCCAGGTTGTAGCGGACTTTGTTTTCGTAACCAGAATAGCAATGCACTACATACCAGGCGCGCCCATCCCCTTCCTCAGATAGCTCACCGGGTTCAAGCAGGAGATCGCCTTCGATCTCCCCACCCGTAGGGATAATATCGCCAGCATCGCTATCGCTGGCGAGGTCCTCGCCCGCTTCACTCTCGCTGTCGAGAGACGCATCCAGGCTGGGCTCGGTCTCCGTCTCGGGCTCTCCAGAGGACAGCCCTTCGACAGCCAGCTCATCCTCAGGCTCGCCAGTCTCTATATTATTCGAGGGTAAGTCTTCCCGGTCGTACAAATCCATAGCTAACACACTTCCCACAACAATCTATACCCATACCTTGCACATCAACGCTCTGTTCGCACGCCAGCCCACAAGCGCTGTTATCCGAGGATAAGCGCCATGAGCTGGGAGTACAGGAAATCCAGGAATCCAAGTATAGCGCTCATGGCAAAGGTGACGATTAAAACCACGATGGTCAGATTTGTCGCCTCCTGGCGGGAGGGCCAGGATACCTTGCGCAGCTCTCCGATCGTCTCGCGAAAGTAGCGCTGGATCCTGTTCGGCTGTTTTCTTTCCGTTATGCTTTTTTCAGTCTTGGCCAAAATGGCCTCCTGCAACAAGTTATGAAGATCGCCTTCCTAGCGGTCGACGAGCTTCACAGGTTGATTGGTACGGGCAAAACGCCGCCCTTGGAGACGGCGTTGTCACGAACTCAGACAGGCCAGGCAGGACTTGAACCCACAACCGCTCGTTTTGGAGACGAGTGCTCTA
>CAZGIX010000256.1:0-5984 GCA_964525785.1 uncultured Anaerolineaceae bacterium | reverse complement strand
ACCATCCAGCGTCCATCCGCCAGCCTGTGTTGAGCATCTTCTCCGATTACCCGGCTACTACGGCGTGTATCTTCAATGAATGTGACGTGCACGGGAGGCCTGGATTTGGGAAAGCTAACCTGAATTTTCATCTGTCGGGTGAGATGGCTGACCTGGGTCTCCCAGGCTTCCTGATTCCTCAAAAAGCCGTCTTTCATCCCCCACTGAATATTGAACTCGTCGATATCACCGCGATGCTTTACTCCCCGTAATGATATGAGTATGTAGGTTAACCGTGCCGGACGGTAGAAATCGACTGCCGCGCCTGGGGAGCAGCGATAATCGAGCAGAATCTCCCCATCCCCCCAGGCCTGGTCCTGATAAGCAATGACATTGTCCTGGAGATAGCGTACCTTTTCGCGTTTCTTGAAGTTCGCTCTTCGACCGCGGATATCTTTCAGCTCGAGGATTGACTCATATTCCAGGACTTCATACATACCCTGGCTGCCGGGTGACATAGTGCGCTGAATGAATCGCCACCCACTGGCGAATATCTCCTTCCAGGGCAGGCCTGAGAGGATCGCTCCCCAGGGTGATAATTCTTTAGCGGTTTGCATAAAAAAGGCACCTTGATGGCGCCTTCAAAATACCAGGATTTTCTACCGGAATGCAAGCTATTCTATAACCAACATTGGTTTTATAAGTAATCGTTGATTGCTTCTTTTGGTGAAACTATCTGCGTTCCCGCATACTTCACAAGCTCTGGCTTGCCAAGTAAATGTTTCTTGTCCAAAGTTACCAACAAATCTACCCCAGCTTTTCGTGCAGCTGCTAGAATGGGGGCGTCTTTTAGGCTAACAATCATAGCTGCAGATATGACTTCATCTTTGGTAGGTTGGACAAGTTCGAATGGAATAGCGCCAGCAATCATATCGAACAGGTCAGCCAATTCCGAGGAGACTTCACCAAGGTTCCGGCGGGTTTCCTCTAATACCAGTGGGCTAAGTACCAATATTACCTCCCCGCGCGCTCCCTTAAGCAGCAACTCCCGCGAGCCTCCTTTCTCAGAGTAGGCTGCTGAGAAGAATACCGATGAATCGATGAAGATCCGCTTCATTCCGATTGAGACTCACTCAGGTTGTATTCTTCTTCAATTAGATCACCCCTTGCGAGTCGTATGCTCTCCAGCAACTCCTCTAGGCTGACGCCCTTTTCCCTTAGCGCCCTGCCAATTTCATCCAACGCACTGGAAACTAACACCTCTACCGGTCTGATGACCACACCTTCGTCAGTCTCGATGAAAGTCACTAAGTCGCCCTTCTTGAGGTTGAGCCTCCGGCGGATCTCAAGCGGGATGGTCACCTGGCCCTTTTCCTGCACACGCACCACAGGTGTGGACATCTGGTTCTCCTTGGTCATAATATCATACAGTCATACTTACTGACTTAGATTATATCATAAATAAAATGGCGCCATCATGGCGCCTTCAAAAGACCAGAAATCAGTAAAACGGCAAAGATTATTCTTATTTCCTAAAGAGTGATTTTAACGAGCGGGCAAGGTTTTGCATGTTGTAATATCTGGTTTCGTTTATCGCACCCAGGATATCCTGCACCCGCTCATTCCAGCCTCTAGGCGACAAGGATAGCCTCTTCCAAGACATTCTCCCGGATACGGGGCTTCAAGCTGTCGGGAGTGCCAACATCTACAGGGCAGCCAAACAAAGCTTCGAGATGATCTTGGAGGGCAAACAAGCCAAACAGCCTCACCGGTCGATCAAACTCGACCAGCAGATCTACATCGCTCGCCGGCGTAGCTTCATCCCGAGCAACCGAACCAAATAACGCCAGTGATTTGATGCCATACTGCTCGGTTAACTCACTTTGGCTCTCTTTCAGGATACGGATAATCTCGTCGCGATTCACAACGTCATACCTTATTTGGTCGTAAACTCATTTTAGCATAAACCACACCGGAGGGTGAGACTATTGACAACCGCCTGCATTTCTGCGTGTGATAGATGCAGACGCCAGACCCGCCAGCAGCCAGTCGGGCAGCAGACTTGCCCCCGCCGTCCTTCTAACCGCCTGCTCGGGGCAAATCGAAACAGGCAACACTTCTCTCTTGCCAAACAGATTCGTGTGTGGCGGGGTCTGGCGACCCCATCATAACGGTTTTGAAAAATGATTCAAGCAGCTCTGTCTTTCAGGCGAGCTTTGCCATAATATTCAATCGCCCGGCTGAAGGCTTTCCATTGAGGCAGCACTCTCCCACGCTTGAGGCGGTAATCATCCTGGATGGATTGGATCACCCGCAAGGCATCCACAGTTAGATCGGTAGTGATATGCACACGCACTGGAGCAACCGATTTTTTTACCTTCTGCTCCGTTTCCACCGTTCTCCCCTGCTCTGGCGATACGGTGACCTGTTTCGAATCCGATTCCTGATTTACATTGTCGCTCGCCACCGGAGGCTGGAAAAGAGAGCGCTTCCCGGTCACATCCGGCTCTCCAAGACCGGTCAAATGAGTCTTCTTCATAATCCCAGCTCCCGGATCAACTTTTGGTAGGCTTCAGCTCCTTTGCTATCTGGGGCTATCTCGAAGATGCTGCGCGCCCTACCGATGGCTTTTTGCAGGTCGTTATTCTTGGGGATCAAGGTCTCGAAAAGGAGTTTGGGATACTCTTGCTGGATGCGCATCCAGGTATCGCGGGTAATCGAATAGCGGTCGGTGAGGGTCATCAAGATTCCTCTTACCTGGGGCACATCAGAATTTATCAAGACTTCATCCCGCACCAGACGGACGTGCTCCTGCATGCGGGCAATAGCGTCCAGCTCCAATTTGCCAGGAGATACCATGAGGACGACTTCATCCGCAGCTGCCAGGGCGTTGATTGCCAGCGGGTCCAGTCCCTTGCCGGTATCGATCAAGATCACGGGGTAACTCTCGGGTGGTAGCTCAAGAAGCAATCGTTTCAGCCGGGTCGGTTGCTGCGCCAGGCGCATGGAGGCGTCTGCCAGATCGCTGTTGGCGGGAATGATGGATAGGTTTGGGTACCTGGGTGTATTTAAGATTGCTTGAGAAATGTCGTAATGCCCAATCAGGAGTGAATGAGCGGTGGGCGGGATATAGCCGCCGCCCGCCTCCGGCGGGCGTTGGGCAAGCAAGGCATAGGTGACATCCGCCTGGGGATCCATATCGACCACCAGGGTCTTTTTGCCTTGCATCGCCAATCCAACGGCCAGATTGGCTACCGTAGTGGTCTTCCCTACTCCCCCTTTATCGTTGGTAAATACGATGCGGCGCATATTCTCCTAATGCAATCCTGCGCATCTGAGATGCTGCCGGCCTGCGTACATGCAATCCTGCGAATGCAGTATGCTTCTAGCGCAGGTCCGCAGTAGTTTGTAAATTCAGGATGCTGCACCCGCATGGAACTGCGAAAGCAGGTTACTGCGGTTGCACGATGCTGCAATAGCAGGGATGCACTATCTTGCGACCATGCTCTCACAGCAGATAGCCGTCTGTCAAGAGAGAGAACAAACACTGGTAAACGGGTTTAGAGTAATCGGTTACTGGCACTGTCCTGAGAATTCTGGAGAGAATATAATACGGGTAATATCCATGTAGGGGAGGGAAGTCCCATGCTGAGGTTGATGCTATTACTGTCCCTGTTGTTTCTGACTGCCTGCACGCTATCGCCTGTCCAGGCAACGCCGCCATTGCAGCCAGTCAGCGGCGCAGCAACGGCAACCACCATACCACCTACATCTCAAAAGGAAAGCGAAAATGGGGGCAATGTCGTTTCTGAGACAGACCAGGCAGCGGCCGAGCCCTCCCCCTCCAGCGAGCCCTCCCCCCCAGCCGTCACGGCCGTAACGCCGGAGGCGTACCGGTTGGATGGCGGCCAGTTGCGGCGTTATGACGCCAATACCGGTCAGTATGTTGAGGTAGTGGCCGCTGACTCGGAGCAGTCAGACATCAATACCGGGTATGAAGTTTACTTTAGTGATGATAAGCCGGTTGCGTTGGTCATTGGCAACACCGAGGTATTTGCCGATACAAATGGTCTATTCAAATTGGACACTGATTTCTATTTTTGGCAGGGAGAGCAGGGATTACAGAAAATGAAACCGCTAGACGAAAGTGTGCGGTTTGCCAACTACAAGTGGCCGGTTAAGGAAATGGCGGGATATCAAGTGGATGGGGACCTTGGTTTACTGTCAGCCGTCGATGCAGAAGGACGTGAATTGGCTTTTTATGTTCCGCAAATTGAGGGTGGCCGATGGGTGACCAATCCGTTAGTGGATAATTGTCGTCCTTCATAACATCGTAGAAAAACCGAGTACCTTAACAACCGATATAACCTTCACAACATCGTAGAAACCCACTGGCTGACGGCTCTACCGATCCAGCCCAGGGTGGTCACAGCCCACGAAGGCTTGGGACCCCTTCCTTGTCGATAGAACTCCGGACGGAGTGGCTGTACGGGTTCCTTGAGTGGGAAAGGATACTCAGCCAGGCACGTTCTCCGCTGGGCATCGGGAGCAGCATCATAGATTCGCAGCCTGGCACCCTGAACGGAAAATTGCAGGGTAGCCCACACGCCTTGATCGGGCTTCGCCGAAGGGACCACCCAATGTTGATTGAGGACCATGATCTGGCGTTCCTGGCTGACGGCACGGATGAAATGTACCTTGCCCACCGTAAGCGGCAATTTGGCAGGCGGTCGAAAAGCGGCAGGCAGATGCCGAACAGGGCGCATCGAGTGCATTTCTAGCGGGGAGTGACCCCCTAGAGCCGAGTGGTGCGGGCTGTGTCGATAAGCGTCGAAGAAGAGCGGCGAATGTTTGCGGACAGCAGCCAGGTCGGGCAGATCGATCTTGCCCCAGACATTCTGGGTGTAGTCCTGGTGGAAACGCTCGACACAGCCATTGCTTTCCGGATGGCGAATGGGCGAAAAGACCAGTTCGGTGCCAACCATCAGCCCTAAGCGCAGGACTTTACCCAGTACACCCGGATGGGTGAAACCACCGCTGAAACAGCTTTCATTGTCGAGCTGGGTGTAGTCCGGCACGCCCAAGTCACACCAGGCTTGCAGCAAGAAGCGCATCGCATCTTCGGAGGACTTGGTGGTGTACTGCAGTCCGGTGGGATAGCGAGAAATCGCGTCGATGGCGTTGAAACACGAGACGCACGGCCCACCCGGCAAGTAGCGTGGGACAATGTCTACTTGCACCAACTGATGAGGCTGGTTGGGGCGCAAATGAGGATACACCACCGCTTCCGGCTCTTTCGGTTTTCGAGGTCGGGTCATCCCAGCCACACGCAACTCGCGCTCGATACTCGAAATGCTGGGCAGCGGAGCGATCCGCCTCTGTCGTAGACGGCCTTGGATGGCGTGAGCACCGATGTAGGATAGTTTCCCCGGTTCGACCGCTTCGGCTTCCAGCTCACTGCGTACAACCCGGATCGCCTGACGAATGCGCACCGGCAGCTTATTCGGTACATGCCTGGGCGCTCGGGAGCGATCCACAAGCGCTTGCCAGTCACCGGCTTCGAAATATCGCTCTTGCCATTTGTACACCCAGGCCAAGGATCGCTTCACTTCCTGGGCCACTTCTGCCGGGGTCTTTCCACTGCGCAGAAGATGGATTGCCGTGCGTCGGATAGCCAATTCATCGCTCATGGGTTCACCTACTTTCGTCAAGATCACGAGTAGGTGAATGATAGTCAGACCAGCAGATTCTACGATGTCCTGAAGGTTCGGTTGTTAAGGTGCTTTCTACGATGTCTTGAAGGTTAGTATGTTAGACCTTTCTACGATGTTCTGAAGGTGCACAGTTAGTAGTTAGGCAGTTCAGGAGAAAAGTGTGGGTGTTCGGGCGGGCGCAGCCCGCCCAAACACCGACTTCCTCTTGTATTGAAATAGTTCCCTTAAATTCTCATTACTAGTGGGTCGTTTGGCATGAAGATTGCCATTTCTGAAATAGGTTGGGACGAT
>CAZGIX010000255.1:0-6043 GCA_964525785.1 uncultured Anaerolineaceae bacterium | reverse complement strand
CGGGAAAGAAGAGGTTATGCAGCTGGTCAGGAACGGCAGGCCGTCGAACAATTAATGATCCTTGCAAATAAAGCTAAACAGCATCAACCAGGCTGACCCAAGACATCCAACAGATCAGCTATCGCAAGCTACGTATGCTCAACAATGCCACCACCGTCGAAGATCTTCGTATTCCACCAGCAAACCTGTAGGAGAAGCTCAGTGGCGACCGGGCAGGGCAGTATCCGTATCAATGACCGGTGGCAGATATGCGCGGACCTTCAAATGCCCCTCGTGTCCAGCCATGAAATCAAGAACCGATCTGTGCCGACGCCGAAGAGGCGGCGGGCATCTTCGACCGTTACCTCAGGAACGAGAGGTTTCAACATGAAGGCGCTCCAATCTGGATGTGCCACCTGATAGCCTGCCTGCCTCAGGCTGGCGATTTCAACCGGGCGACTGTTCTTTACTTGAACGTACGCTGTTCTCACCCGGGAAGCTACGGCCGCTACAGCCTCTGCCGGATTCACCCCGTTTCTCAACACCAAATCGCTCACATGCAATATGGATTGATCTACAGAAGCCAGGGCATAGCCGACCGGCTGGTCGTTCTTCCATAAGATGCGAACATCCTCAATCTTTATCTTATCGCGCAAACGGGCGAAGGGGGTATGCCGCCAGGCAAAGCCCAGGTAATCGCCGGTGACATTTGAAAACACCCGCTCTGCGAAATCGTATCCACCAGGGCCGGCAGGCTCGGCGCGCAGGCGTGTGGGCTGGTGAGCGGTCTCCCAGCGCGCCAGCGCGGTAGCCCAGACGTTCATATCAATGTAGCCATGCCTTTGATACAGTCGGTACGCGATGCTAGAGCGACTCGTCCCCAGTGTGGAGAAGCGCAGACCCGCGTCACGCATTCGACTGTGGGCCTCTTCCAACAAAGCGGACGCAATCCCACATCCTGCATGCTGCGGGTGTGTGGAAACAGCCCATACACCGCCCACGTCCTCCCGTCCTTCCGTTGAGACCATTGGCAAACGGAAGACTCCTACCTGTCCCAACGCCACATCATCTTCCACCGCGTTGACCGTGAAGTATGGAAAATGTCGCGGGTCGGTGCGGCGGATGTGCGCGGCATGTTCGGGCGTGAGCGGAAAGTCCAACGACAGCAGGGTGAGATTTAATACCTGTAATGGGTCAACGTCGTTGTATTCCAAGATTTCCATAGTTGCGACCTTTTACGGACAGGCTGGCATTCCGATAAACAACTCCTGACTATTGCCGATGGGCCAGATGCGGATTTCCAGCCCGTCGGTGGAGACCAGGAGCTGGCAGTCCGGTGAGAAGGTGATCGTCATTCTGTTATTGATCTCATTCCAGACCAGTTCGCTATCTGAGATCCTCCACATGTACAGGGTTGTTGGGCGACCAGAGGGAGTGCGGCGGCTACCCCTCGAAAACAGCCATCATCCGCCTCTCGCCGTCGGTGGAGCGCAGCTCGACAGGCACGCCAAGTGTCCGCTCCAGACCCTCGCGCCCCCAGTCCATGATGGTCTTGAAGCTCGCCCGCACACCGCTCGACGCGAACGGGATAGGGAGGTTCATCCACCACCGGCCGGTTCGGACATCAACATTGAAATGCAGCTCCGTCCCACCGTCCACCGGGGCGAACGTCCACCTGCAGGCACCCTCCAGGTCGCCGCTCGCACGTCCGTCGAGCAGCTTCCCACCCTCGATATGAAGCATGTCGAGGTCGAACAGGAGCGTGTACGGCACCCGGCTGCGCCAGCGCTGGCGCAGGATGGTGCCGACGCCACTCTCGTCGCCACGACGCAGCACCTCGACGCTCTGGATGCCCCGCCACCAGGTCGGCCAGGCGGCGTAGTTGGCCAGAAACTCCCACACCTGGTTGGTTGCAGCCGGCGTCCACCATACAGTTAAGAAGCGATATCCAGCCACGGCCTCCTCCTCTTTGTTTTTGAGTTTCATGATATACATCCTTTCGATCCGAACTCTACGTCGGTATGGCATACACATCCAGAAAGACATTTTCATCGACAGCAATTTGCTGGTCAAGGTGAAGATGGGACAATTCCATCTCCCCTAAGGATACTGGACGATCAACTTGCCTTCCATCCCGGCTTGACGATGGCCTGAGACGGTGCAGTAGTAAGCAAATTCGCCAACCTCGCTGATTTCAAAAACCAGGTCCGTCGTTTGTCCTTTTGCTGTTACCAGGGTAGTGTGTGCACCCAAATCGGGGATGGCAAAATCATGGGGCATGCCATCGCCATTGATCAAGGTGATTTGGACTGTATCGCCCGGTTGCGCCATTAAATCCGGGTTGGTCACGCCGTCGATCTCGCCCCCGACTCCCACAAAAGTCATTCTTCCGGTATCCATCGCGGTCGTGAGCGTGAATACAACGTCAAAATCTGCCTGCGCCTTTGCTGGAGGTTGTGGCGTACAGCCTCCAGCAACCAGGGCCAGCACGGCAAGAAGTAAGAACGAGATACGAAAGATATTCATGGTCAAACTCCATATCTGCGATTAACCTGCAATAATCAGAAAGTCCAGTAGCGCGCGGTCGCCATGGTCAACATGGCAATGACCAGCATCACAAAGTCGATCTGCTCGGCGCGAGCCAGCTTCTTTTCCAGGGCCTGCATGGTGCTGATGTGCTCGGAGGTTGGTCTCCCGCCGGAAGCGCCGATCTGCTGCCCCAACGCGCCCATCTGGGCGGCGGCCGGACCGATGCCGAAATTCCCAACCAGAAAGGCGACCAGCGCGGCAAGCGAGCCGATGGTAAAGCCAATGCCAGGACCCGAAGCGATCCACGCCGCGTTGAATCCGCCAGACGAGAACCAGTACAGGATCCCCCCCGCCAGCACGGTCAGCAGGCTGGTGGTGATCATGAACACCGGGTACTTGCGCCGCTCGGCCAGGTTTTGCATGAATTCAGGGCCTGCCGGACCGATGGCTTTCACCGAAGGTTTGAAGAAGAACAGGTAGGAAATCGCTGCGCCAAACCACAGCGCTCCGGAGATGATGTGAAAGATACGAAACAGGATTATCAGGTAGGCATTCATGGTAAGTCTCCTCTTTATAAAATTGGTTTCGGTTGTTCTTATGAGCCATTAAACAACGGGATCGGCGCGGTTTGGGGCTACGGAGGTGACCCTTCCACTAACCCAAAATATGCTACAATTTTCACCAGACATAGACAGATTCCTTCCACAACCCAAAGGCAAACGAGACTTCTTCACTCATATGACCCGACTGGTGGAAAAGAATGGACGACTTGGAAATTCCGAGTTTCTTTGGCGAGTGGCTCAAGTCCCACCGTAAGGGGCTTGATTTGACCCAGGAAGAGCTGGCCAAACGCGCGGCTTGTTCGGTTGGGGCCTTGCGAAAGATCGAATCAGGGCAACGAAGGCCTTCTAAGCAACTGGCGGGCATACTGGCCGCCGCGCTCGGAATTTCAGAAGAATACAGGCCGACATTTATCCGCGTGGCGCGCGGGGAGTTGAGCCTGGAACGTCTCCGCTCCTCCGCGCTTGGCACAAAACCTGCCTCATTTACCCCCCGGCCTGCAACTCACCACCTGCCTTTCACTCCCACTCCGCTTTTAGGGCGCGAGTCCGAACTCGCGGCAATGGAAAGGATATTCAACGAATCGCAATGCCGCCTGTTGACCCTGACAGGCGTGGGTGGAATCGGCAAGACACGGTTGGGTATCGAATTCGCTTCGCGCTGGCGCGGCATGTTTCCCGACGGCGTTCATTACGTCCCGCTGGCCTCGATTAACTCGGCGGAATTGATCGCTCCTGCCATTGCAGAGGTGCTTGAGTTTTCGTTTTCGGGTCCCGCAGAGCCGAAAGAGCAGTTGTTCAATCACCTGGCGCGCGAAATGAAACGAGCCGCGCTTTTGGTCCTCGATAATTTCGAACACCTGCTGGTCCAATCTTCCACGGCGGCGGATTTGGTGGCGGAGATCCTCCGGCAGTTTTCTAGCATCAAAATCCTTTGTACCTCCCGCGAGCGGTTGAATCTGCATGGGGAATGGATCTATGAATTGCATGGCTTGCCCATACCACCGTCCGAATATGTTGATAGACTGGAAGACTACAGCGCGGCTGTTCTATTCATTCAGTGCGCGCGACGGATGAATGCGGAATTCGAATTAACGGAGGCGGATAGGCCAGCCCTGGTCCGGATCTGCCAATTGGTTGAAGGAATCCCTCTGGCGCTCGAAATCGCCGCCGCGTGGGTAGGAATGCTCTCGTGCAGGGAAATTGCCCAGGAGATCGAGTCGAGCATCGATTTTCTGACTACCTCCATGCGCGATATTCCCGAGCGCCATCGTTCGCTCAGGGCAACCTTCGACCACTCATGGCGCCTCTTATCCAGCGCAGAACGGGACACGCTAAGCCGTCTGTCCGTCTTTCACGGAGGGTTTGATCGCCTCGCGGCCGAACGGGTTGCAGGAGCGTCTCTACTGCTGCTCTCATCGCTGGTCTCCAAATCGCTGGTACGGCGCACGCAAGATGGGCGTTACGATCTGCATGAAGTGATCCGTCAATATGCACAGGCTCATCTCGATGAAGATCGACCTCGGTGTCTTGAAACCTGCGACCGGCACAGTGAGTATTACCTGCAACTTGCATTCGAATATGAAAGGAAATTGAAGAGCGCATCCCAGCAGGCGGCAATGCGTGACATGACACTTGAATTGGACAACTTGCGCGCAGCCTGGGATTGGGGGATCACGCGCGGGAAATTTGAATCCATCGGCAAGGCGGTTCGCGCATTTGGCTGGTATTTTGAGGTCGCCGGCTTGATCTATGATGGCATTGACCAATTGGAACTACTTGTCCGGGCGTTAATCGATAAGCCGCGCGACAACCAAATGAGTAAGGTACTGGGATCGACTCTTGTGCAACAGGGATTGTTGTGCTTCCGATCAGGTCAATTCGCCCGTGCGCAGGAACTATACCGGGACGCGATTAACATCCTGCGATCGGTCGATGAACCGCCGCTTCTTGCCGATGCGCTGATTTTCAGCGGCACCCTGGCGCATTTGAATGGCGATTATCTCGAAGCCAAGGAATTGATAATGGAAGGTCTATCGTACGCGCGAGCGGCAAACGATCCCTGGTTTTCCGCGTACGGGATCTATAACCTGGGACATGTTGACGTCTTAATGGGTGAATACCAAAAGGGATACGAACAGATGCAGGAGGGTCTAGAATTTTGGCGGATGCTTGGCGATCCCCATTCCATTTCACTGGGATTGAACTTTCTCGTCGAAACCCAGATCAAACTGGGGCGCTGTGAAGAGGCAATTACCTCCATGCAAGAAAGCATTGCATTATGCGAGCGGACGAAGAATCGCTGGGGGATGGGGACGGCGTATCGATACCTTGGATTGGCAACGCTGGCAACTGGTCGAATTGTCGAAGCGCAGGGCTATCTGCAAAAAAGCCTCGAGATCTTCGGTGAATATTTCAAAGGCTGGGATATTGCTCGCTCTCTAATTTATTTGGGGGATGCTGTATTCATGGCAGGCGATCTGAAGCAAGCTGAGAAAAATTATCTGGACGCCCTGCGTTTGGCCGACGAAGCGAAGTCGATCCCGGTGGCGTTGGATGCCGTTGTGAGATTGGCTCGCGTGCATATGAGTAATGGCGAGGCAGAACGGGCTTTTGAACTGGCGAGCCATGTTTTGAACCATACTGCCGTCACCCAGGATACAAGAGAAATCTCCCGGCAATTGATTCTGGAAGCAGAGGTACAAATCGCCAATGATCGAATGAGGGCGATCAAAGAGATACCATTGGATCAATCTCTGGAAACAATTGTGGAAATATGCTTAGGAAAGAGGCAGCCCGGCCAAATGGATTGAGACATCGCCTACCCCCAACATTCCCAACGGCATTGTCGTCCTACTTACCTCGACAACAAAGAACAACAAACCTCTACGCGCCAGATATAGGGGTTTGTTGTGGTTTACGCCCTTACTGTCTTACGGGTATGAACCGAGTAGGGTATACTCGGCTCATACTAA
>CAZGIX010000254.1:0-6064 GCA_964525785.1 uncultured Anaerolineaceae bacterium | reverse complement strand
TCCGTAAGGGTCTTTCACCCTCTAGTCAACGCCCATGCTGGGCGCACAACAAAAGCGCTCTCCATTTCCAGAGAGCGCTTCATGTTTTTTAAGCGGTGTGTTCAAGAACGAATGCACCCTACCCGCGATGCATGTTTCCAGTCATGCATCTTGTGTATAAATCAGCATGCTGTACGACCCAATGGATATGGTGGTGTGGGCATCCAAGCCATCCCTGGCACCCTCAAAAGCCTCCACATCGCTGCTAAAAGATCCTTGAAAATCATTGCTGTAGATCGCTGCATCGCTGTTCAAGCGCAGCTTCCACAAACCCGCGGAGGGCATACCGATATCGTAGTTCTCCTTCGGAGCGTGACTCAAATTGAGCACGACAACGACATCGTCCCCAGGTCCGTGCTGATCCCAACGCTGGAAGGCGAGGACATTGTCAGCTTCGTTCACATGGTAGATATTCGTAAATTGTCCGCATAACCCGCGGCTGAACCCTTTTGTATTGAGTCGCAGATGTATCAGGTCGCGATAGAGGCGGACGATGCCTCGATATTGCTCGCTCATATCCCAATCCAGGGGGACGTCATCCCGGAACCACTCGCCCTGCAAAAATTCCTGCCCCTGGAAAAGCATGGGAATGCCCGGTGAAGTAAAGACGAGGCCGGCTGCCAAAGTGGATCGCTTTTGGGCATGCCAGCCGACTGGATCGTCCGGGTTAATCTCTTGCGGCACGCGCGCCTTGCCATTGGCAACCTCATCGTGCGACTCGCAGTAAACAATCCGTCGAAAGGCATCACCATCATAGCTGAAGGCAATCACATTGCGGAGCGTCTCCATGGAACGGTGCTCATCCTGAAGAAGGATGACAATATCGCGGACCGGATGGACAAAGTTAGCATCCCACTGACTGTGGAAGCCAACTCCGCTTTCCTGTGGCGATCTGGTGATCCACGGATTGGATCGCAGGTCTTCGGCGATGGTAATGCTGTGAGTAAAACGAGAACGAGTTTCACTATTGATCCACTGCATCAACGACCAACCATCGGGCAGGTCGTTTTCCTCATTGCCGTCGATGCACCGGATGAAAAGCGTGCTGTCAAATCGCAGCCCGTCAACGTTATACTCCTCCAGCCACATGAGAGCGTTGTCAAAAATGAATTGCCGCACCTCTCCGCGCCCGTAGTCGGGCCGGGTGCTGCCCCAGGGGGTCTCGGCCCGGTGGTCATTGTAGAAATAAATGCCGCCCTTCCCGTTCTCCTGCCAACCGTCAAATTGCCAGAGGTCCAGGTCGCTCGGTCCGAAGTGGTTATAGACAACATCCTGAATCACAGCAAAGCCTCGTCTATGCGCCTCACGGACAAACATCTTGAAGCTGTGGGGACCGCCGTAAATACTCTCGACAGCAAAAATGTGCGCCGGATTGTAGCCCCAGGAGTAATCCCCTGCAAATTCAGCCACGGGCATAATCTGGATAGCATTCACGCCAAGACGCTTCAGATGCCTCATCTTCTCCATGGCAGCCTCGAAATCTCCCGGTTTCCCTTCTGCATCTAAAAAAAATGAGCCGATGTGCATTTCATAGATAACCAGCTCATTGTGCGGCGGCAGCTTAAAATCATCATCTTGCCAATCAAATTCGGATGTATCGTAAATAACGCCATTTCCTGTAGAATTGGTGACCTGTCTGGCGTATGGGTCAATGCGCTCCAGCTTCTGGTCGCCATTGATGATCACATATTTATATTCCTGACCTGGCTTTGCGGACGCTACGTCCGTGTACCAATACCCATTTTCTTCATGCGATAATGGCGTTTCATCATCTGACCAGCCGTTGAACTCGCCTTTGACAAAGACCGATTGCGCATGCGGTGCCCAGACTCTGAAAGCGACCCCACCCTTGTGTACCATCGCCCCCATTCCCTGCCGAACTTGTGCTGCCTTTTTTGGTGCCATGTTTTCTACTCCAGTTAGTTTTGTTATTGCAGCCTGTTAGTGCTGAGACAGAAAGCTCTCAACATCCTGGATGAATTTAACGGTCTCGCGCTCGATTTGTTCGGTCAAAGCATCCAGGTCACGAAAATCTGGGTTGTCAACCAAAACGTGCTCGACTATCGCATCAACGCCTTTGGCAGGCGACACAATGTGGTATTTATCCCAACCGCTTTCTTCGAACAATTTCCAGTATTTCGCTTGAACCTGTCGGTTGACTCCTGCCAACCAGACCTCAAACCGAAATGCCTCATGGATGAAAACGATCGCAGCCTTCAATTTCCGATCTTTCAGCGTTTTTGGAAAGAGGGGAAAGTAGGTCATATCCATGTAGCCATAATACAAGCTGCCAGACACAGAATAGTCAGGATATTTGTTCTTAAAATGATTTCTCAAATCTATGATGTATTCCATCAGGCCTTTATAGGCCAGGTTAATAACACCCCTCTGCATTTGTTTCTTATATTCATCCATATATTCGTGAAATGGTTCCAAGTTCGATCCCTCCAAACGGTTTGGCCCAGCAGCAAATTGGTGGCTCCTGTGATAGTATAACTTTATCCTCAATTCCTGCAAGCAAAAAGCGCCCTCCAATTCCCGAGAGCGCTTCGTTTGTTCATTCACCCCTTCTCTGAAAGCCGATCTAAACTAATACCTGTATACTCGACATCACTCGCGATTTACCCTGGATAATCTCTACAGCCTCTTTGGCATGAGATGACATCTGCTGCAAGGCAATTCTTGGATCACGCTTGCTCATACGCAATTATTACCCCATTCAGAGCGGAACGACGGATTTCTGGACTCAAGAAATTAGCAGTTTGCAAATCTACCTTGCGACCCATTAAGCATGTTAGCTCAGCCTCGATCAAGAAGAAATCAAAGCAGGGTGTTTGTTCAGGCTCAAATTCAACCAGCACATCGATATCACTATGAGGCTCGAAATCATCTCTTACGACTGATCCAAAAAAGCCAGTCGGCGGATATGGTACTTCTGACATATCTCGTCAATCTCATTTTTGGGTAGACGGCTGATCACAGCATTCACAAATCGATTATAGCGTAAGGGGTTTAGATAAAAACCCTGCCTGACTACCCGGATTGGTATCGCAGGTAGACCATGCCGTTGCCAAAGCGGCATTCCTCCACGAGCTTCAGCTCCAGGCGGATATCGTCGGGGAGGGATTTTTTACCACCTCCCACTATGATGGGCACGATGAACAGACGGCACTCATCAATCAACCCTGCCTTGAAAGCGTGGGCAGCGAGATCAGGTCCACCAATGGTGATGTCGCTTTCGGCAGCCGATTTTAGCTTTTTGATTGCTTCGAGATCGAAATCGCGCTCAATGCGCGTCTTGCGCGTGGATGCAGCCTGCAAGGTTTTAGAGTACACGATTTTTTCAGCTGCCTGCCATATCTCAGCATAGTCCCGCATGGTCGGGGACGTAGCAGCAAAGCCGGGGTCAGTCTCCCAGCCCATCATCGTCTCATACATCCGCCGCCCGTACAGGTAGATGCCGAATTCACGCTCGAGATTGTTGATGTAGGCATGTATTTCCTCGTCTGGCGCTGCCCAATCAAATTTGCCGTGCCTGTCCTCCATGTAGCCGTCAAGCGACGTCATCGCCGAGTAGATAAGCTGAGCCATGGTGGGTCTCCTTATACGAGTGGTACCGATAATTCAATTCGCTCCTACAGTCCGAACCAGCGGGCCCGGCGACTGGATCCAAAGTACTGCTTCTCACCAACAAGGGTCGAGGAGGGTTCAATAAAGCTACCCGTGGGCGAAGGCCCTGAGAGGAAGTCCACGTCCACGCGCCCGACGCGATCTCCCCCAAACTCGATGTAGCAGGAACCCGCCCCAGTGTAAGACGATGGCTGTTCGCCGCCCAGTAATCCTGCGATCAACGATGCAGCGACGACACGCGCGGCTCCTTCGGAGAACACGCCGGCTTTTGGCGTCCCAACACTCGTCACATCACCGACGGCATACACGCCAGGGAATCGGGTCTCGAGGTTTTTGGGATTGACGGGTATCCAGCCGTCTAAGGCCACGCCGCTTGCCGCGACCACATCCGGGACGCGATGCTTCGGAATACCGAGGAATAAGTCGTAGGGCATCTCGCTCTCATCGTCAAGAATGGCAACGTGACGTGCCGGGTCGAGGGCACGCACGAGCCGGTCAGGAACGAAGGCGATACCCCGCTCGGCAAAGGCAACGAGCAACGCTTTAGAGGTGGCAGGCGATGGAGGAATTGGAACACCGAAAGGCATGACGAGGCTAATTTCGCAGGCGTCGCGTACGCCGCGAGTGGTGAGATGGTCATGCAGCAATAAGGCGGCTTCACTCGGAGCTGGCGGGCACTTGAACGGCGTTGAGGTCACGCCGACAATGGCGCGGCCTTTCGAGAAAGTTGGAAGCACCTCCCGCAGGCGCTCAGCGCCGGCAAAGGAGTAGAACTCGTTGCCGCCTTGGGTCAGCCCTGGTGTGGCATCTTGATCGTAATCGGCACCCAGCGCAATGACCAGCACGTCAGCATCATAGGTCCCGTTATTCGTTGTGACGCGGCGTGCTTCGGGGTCAATCGCAGTGATCCTTTCCTGGCGAAAGCGTACACCGGGCTTGACAATGTTACTGTAAGGAAGACGAACGGCATCGGGAGTCTTACGGCCAAACATCACGTCGAGCTTTGAATAGCCGAAGTAAAATGAGTCGTTCTTGTCGATCAACGTAAGATCGAGGCGATCGGCAAGCGCTGCGGAGAGCAGCGTGGCGAGCTCGAGTCCGCCAAAACCCGCACCCAGGACAACCACACGAAGTTTCATTGGTTAATTCCTATTCAAGTATACGTTTCTTATTAGCGATATACCGGCCTGGCCAGCCATTTATGAGTTCGTAAGGAGAAGGAGTGGAATCATATTGGTCAAGTTATTCCCCCGTTTCAAGATAACTTATGTCTAGTTTATCGCATTGAATAAGCTGGGTCAAGGGCGGATTTATTGAGGAGTGGATTAATATTGGCCTTATATCCAAATGAGCAGTGGCTATCAATCGCAGTTTCTAATCTTAATTTGATAGTTTTTTGATACTTTCCTGATAGCCATTTTGTATAACATAGTTAGCCGGTATAAGATCAGCTAATACCGGAATGACATCCCTGAACCAGGGGAGAGGTCCCATGCGGAAAGCGGTTGCGCCACCAAAATATACGTATGATACGAATGGATTGCATGTGTAGGGGACTCTGCACATGCCTTCAGGGACATCGCATACCTCATCAATGCAACACATTCCGTCTGGATGAAGGAAGAAGCGTTATTCAATTATAAGGAGGGGCTATTAATCAATAGAAACCAACAGCTCACATTTTTTCGTTTTCTGGGCAGAAACTATCCTCGACCCACCGGGCGAGCACCCCAGCAGCAATTAAGCGTTGTAGCATGCAACGCTCGTCACATACTTGAACGCCGTTTTTTCACTAGAGGAGGGCTGACATGAAAAGGCTGAACTACCTGGCTGTATTGAGCATTTTGGCAGCGCTCATCCTGGCTGGCGATGGTCGCTATCGATCCCGCCAGCGCTGACCCGCCGGAGATGTATCGTTATCTGATATGGGCAGAGGGCACCAGTTCCGACTGCGGCATCGAATTGACGTGGTACCAGGAGTTATGGGTACAAGGAAGAAATTGGTGTAACCCGGCCAAAGAACAATGCGGGTCTACTGAACATGTTGTTCATGAGACGTTCACCCTTACCAATCCTAACAACGGCCGTACCCTGATCTTGCGTGGGGGCGCACTTACGCGAGTAACCTGGATTAACTGGTATGACACGTTATACGAGTACTCCGGGGCAAGGTTTATGGGCACGATACCCGGAGTTGGGCCCGTGTTTGGCAGCCCCGGCAGAGGAGTGACATATGAAACCTGCCAGGGTGAGTATCCTGATAATTGGGTATGCGACTATGAAACCATTCATGAGTCGGGCCCGAATTTTGATGATTTAGAGGCCATATGCAATTACATGCTAGGCGAGTAATAAGTCCGTGATTGGATATCCTCGTCAGCCGTCATGAATCCAA
>CAZGIX010000253.1:0-6088 GCA_964525785.1 uncultured Anaerolineaceae bacterium | reverse complement strand
AGTGAGGGTAAATAGGGTAAATAATGAAAGGGTATGACGTTTTCTTTGAGGCTCCTGGGATGGTGGATAAACGCTCCTGCCAGGTGTGTGGTGCCGAATGTTATGTAAAAAGGGATCAAATCGGACCGACCAGTTGGGCAAGCGCTGTGACTAAGGCTGATGTGCCCCATGACCATTTCTATTGCCCGCACTCCGGGCAACCCTGGCATGAACAAGCCTTAGCGTTGATCCAGGCCATTGAAAGCACTCCCAGTAAGCGCGTCGCAGCACTCATGCAGCAAGATTTAGTCGAGCTGCTGACCGGGCACGGACTCATTCCGGGAAAGTAACATAAAGAAGTCGCACGCTGCCGTTCGAGGCATCACTGAGCTGAGCAGATAGATCAGCAGTTATGAACTCCTCTTCAGCATCCCTCCTCCAGCGCCTGAAGCAGTTCGTCCACGCCGAGGCTGAAACCCAGCGCATCGAGCTCCGCCGCCGTTTGGCTTCGCCGCTCGCCGAGCGGGTGGAGCGCGGCCGGGCGCTGGTCGATTTGCATGTGGAAAAGATGCTCGGCGAGGGGGTCGTGCGCCTGCACTGCGACCTCAACGAATCGCGCTTTCGAGAAGGCGACCTGCTGGTGCTGCACCGCGGCGACCCGCAGGGACCTGATGCGGTGCAGTGCCTGCTCGAATATGACGATGAGACGCTTCTCGAAGTCACATGCACCAGCGGCAATATCGCCGCTTTGCTTGACCAGCGCTCGGGCTGGATCGCCGATGAAAGCATGCTGGACCTCAGCCAGTTCTATCTGGATGCCCTGGATGCCGTCGCCGATACAGTTCGCGGCCGTGACTTGATCCTTCCCATGCTGGGTGACGAAAAGCGCCCCACCCTTGACTTCGAGGCCTACCAGCGCAGCCTGGAAGATGCCTACCAGGCTGGCTTGAACGAATCGCAATGCGAGGCTGTCGCCCAGGCCTACGCCACCGACCTGTTTCACCTGATCCAAGGCCCGCCTGGGACGGGCAAAACCCTGGCACTGGCTCACCTGGTGCGCCAGCTCGTCGCCGATGGGCAGCGTGTGCTGGTGACCGCCCTCACCCACCGGGCAATCAACAACGCCCTAAACAAGATCGCCCGCGTAGACCCCTCCCTGCCCGTCTGCAAGATCGGCCTCGAAACCCGGACCAGCGACCTGGAAGTGGAGAATTACCGCAATTTCGCACACTCCGGGTTCGGGGACATCGCCGGAGGCTACGCCATTGGGGCCACGCCGTTTGCCACGCGCAGCGAGCGCCTCTCCGGCGTCGAGTTCGACGTGGTCATCTTTGACGAAGCCTCCCAGGTGACGCTGCCGCTGGCTATCATGGGCATGCTGGCGGGAGTCAAATACATCTTCATTGGCGATGAACACCAGCTTCCGCCAGTAACCACTCTCGGCGCCTCCGAGTTTGGCAAGGCCTCCATCTTCAGCTACTTGTGCGGGCGCGGCTGTGAGAACATGCTCAACATCACCTACCGGCTGAACGCCGAGCTGGCCGACTGGCCCAGCCGGAAGTTTTATGAAGGCGCCATCGTCCCTGCGCCGGAGGCCGCCGCCCGCCGGCTCAAGCTCCAAGGCGGCGACTCCCAATGGCAGGCGGTGCTGGATCCCGAAAAGCCGCTGGTATTCCTAGAGCTGGATCACCGCAACTGCACCGTCAAATGCCATGCCGAGGCTGAGATCGTCGGCGAGCTGGTGCAGGCGTTGATGGCGGGCAAGGTCAAGCCGGCTGAGATCGGCGTGGTGACGCCCTACCGCGCCCAGGGACGGTTGATCCGCAACCGCCTGCGCACTGCCATGGAGAATGAGAGCAGCGCTGCCGGCAAGGCATTTCACGACCTGGTGGTGGATACCGTCGAGCGCATGCAGGGCCAGGAGCGTGAGGTCATGCTGGTCTCGCTCACCACCTCCAGCCTGGCTTTTGCCGAGCAGCTGGCCGATTTCTATTTTCAGCCCGAGCGCCTGAACGTGGCGATCACCCGGCCGCGCACCAAGCTGATTATCCTGGGCTCGCCTCGCGTCCTGGGTGCACAGCCGGAGAACCCGGAACATCTGGCATGGGTGGCGCTGCTCAACGACCTTGTCGATCACTGTCACGTCATCCGGCTGTAATGGCTTACATCTTCCCCAGCACTCCAGCCGGCGCTCTCCCGCCCGAAGTCTTGCGAGCCTATCACTACTTCAAGTCTCTCCCGGATGATTACGTCATCTGGCATCATTTAGCTCCTTGGCAAAAAGACGCTCCCGATTTCTTGCTGCTCAATGCGCAAAAGCGGGCGCTGCTGGTCAAGGTCAGCCGGGCGACGAGCGCCGCTGTGCGACCAGCCGCACAGCTTCTGTTGATCGAAGATGCGCGCCCGCCGTTAGGATTACCCGAAGCTCAGACACTGCAGGGTTTTATGAGCGGTCTGGGCAGCCTGCCCCTAGCATGCGCGCTGCTCTTTCCAAACATCCCGCAAGAGCTCCTGGACGAGAGCCGTCCCCCGGCAGGAGCGCAACCTGTGATCTGGCTGGGGCAAGAGGCGCTGCAGCCAGGTATTGGCGTCGAACACTGGAAATCTGCGCTGGATGGGCCGCCCCTGGACGCCGCCCAGCTCGAGCTTCTGCGGGCGCGTTTCACTCCCGAGGTGGTCGTCCCCACCCCGCTGACGGTGCGCACCCCAGATCCGCGCCGCCTGGAAGCTGGTCTGACCGATTATTTGCTGGACTATAACCAGGAGGCCGCCCTGAAAGCCGACCTGGATCTGCCGGACGATCGCCAGTTGCTATCCAAAGATTTCCAGGTAAATGTGGTCAATGGCGTGGCGGGCAGCGGCAAGACGCTGATCTTGCTGTATCGCTTGCGCCTGCTGCACGGCTTTTTTCCGGGCAAGCGATTCTTGGTCTTGACCCATAACCGGCCTCTGATCCGGGATATACGCCAGCGCTACCAGCTCCTGACAGGTGGTCTTCCGGATGAAATCGAATGGCACACCTTCAACGGCTGGTGCTATCACAACTGGCCTGTGTCCAGCCCGTGGCTCGATCCATTATCCGTTCGAGAAAGAGATGGCCTGGTCGAGGCCGTCTGGCGCAAACATTTCGAAGGCACAAGCATAACGCCGGGGATGCTGCGCAGCGAGCTGGATTGGCTCAAGGATCAGGTGGTATTCGACCAGGATTCCTACCTGACCCTGGAACGGCGCGGGCGCGGCTTTCGCCTCACTCAAGATCAGCGTGAACGCATGCTGGCGGCGATCCTGGATTATCAAGATAACCTGAAGAAGATGCGCCGCCTGGATTGGGGAGATGTGCCGCGGCGCATGCTCCGCTTTATCGACAAGCGGACGGTGACCCTGCGCCAGTATGATGTGGTTCTCGTGGATGAAGCCCAGTTTTTCGCTCCCCTGTGGTTCGAGATGATCCGGCGCCTGCTCAAGCCCAAAACTGGACACCTCTTCATCGCCGCCGATCCCACCCAGGGCTTTTTGGGCCGCGGCGCCTCCTGGAAGTCACTGGGCCTGCATGTGCACGGGCATACCCATGCGCTGCGCCGCTCTTACCGGACGACGCGCGAGATCCTGGATTTCGCCACCCTGTTCTATCGCCAGCGCATCCAGCAAGAGGATGCGGACGAGGACATCCTGGTCCCCGACCTGCTGAACATGCCTGTAGGGGCAGTGCCTCAGCTTATTCCTCTGGCAGCCAGCCAAGATGAAATTGTGCGCGTGGCTAATGAAATCGAAGCCTTTGCCAGGCACGGCGTACCATTGCGGCATATCCTTGTGTTGCACGCCCACTGGGGAGGCGTGAAGGCCCTGGTGGCGGCTGTTCAGAAGCGCCTGGGCGAAGGCGCTGCCGGCGACCCCAAGGATACGCTGCCCGGAGAATACGTGCGCGTGACCACGTTAAATGCCGGGACAGGGCTGGAAAGCCCGATTGTATTCCTGGTCGGCCTGAACCAGCTCTTCGAAGAGGAGCAGAGCCTGCGTTTATCCGATGACGAACGCGAGCAGCTCATCCGGGAGAACACGCGCAAGGTGTACATGGCAGCCACGCGCGCCGGTCAGCGCCTGGTGCTGACTTACGTGGGCGAGCTGCCGGAGCAGCTCAAGCCGGGTCGAGCGCCAGGCGCAGCAGTCCAGCCAACATAGCGTTGCGTATCTGGCGCCTATTGCTTCCTGGCGATTTGACGCTTTTACACAGTACGTAGCTTAGGTTTCGCTTTGCTCAAACCGACCTACCCCTGGTACGGCTGCCAGGCCTCCCACGCTTGAATTGCTCGAACAGCGTTTCCGGATCTATCAACCCCAGGCGCCGGGCTGCATCTCCAGCCGGGCGTAGAACTTGCTCCAGCCGCGCCGGCAGGCCTGGCACGCGGCGGCGGAGATCTCGCCGGAGTCCACCTGCAGGGCCAGCGCCTCCTGCCAATCCTGGATTAGACTATCGATCTGGCTGGCAAGGGCGAGAGAAAGGTGCGGCTCTTGGGGCGCGCCGTCCGGCATATCAGCTGATGCGGGTCACCACAATATGTCAACTGCGTAGCGGCGGATGTTCTCGTCGGCGGTCAGGATGGGCATGCCTTCCATCTGGCTCTGTACGACCAACAGGCGGTCAAAGGGGTCGCGATGCAGCTCGGGCAGGTCATAGACACGCAGCGCGTGGCTGAGCTGCACAGGCAGCGGCTGAAAACGGTGCAGCGCTAGGCGGCTGGCGACGTACTTCTCGGGCGATTCTGGCAGGGAGAGTTTGCCGCGGGCGGCTTTGATGGCAATCTTCCAGGCGCTGGCGGCGCTGAGGAACAGCTCATTACGCCCATCGGCAATAACGGTCCGGGCAGCGGCGGAAAGCTGCGGGTCATCCATATTCCACCACAAGAAAGTGTGCGTATCCAGGAGGACTCTCATAGCTCTTCGAACTCTTCAAGGGGTCCGTCGAAATCCGGAGCAACGACGACCCGTCCGGCGTCATTGCCAGGTGTGCGCGGCTGTGATCCGGGTTGGATGCGCGCCAACCGGGCAACCGGCTTGCCAGCCTTGGCGATGATAACTTCTTCGCCGTTCATGACCCGCTGGAGCAGCTCCGACAGGTGTGTTTTGGCTTCGTGGATATTTACCTGGATGGTCATCAATCGCCTCCGGTGAGAATTATAAACTAAGTCGTTGACTAAGTCTATGGTTTTCAAGAAAAAAATATAGGGGCTGTCCTAAAAAGACAGCCCCTATTTGATTTCCCACTCGGGCTCTAAAATAGGACGCCAGAAAGGTGGTTCGCCCCACAAAATGGCTGCTATTGCTGATCGGTGCAACAACAATGTTTCGTTGTTTCTATCACATCGATTGTTTGAGTAGCGGTCGAAACCACTGTATCATTGCCCCCGGTAAAAAAAAAGCCCCCCCACAGACATTACCGGGCTAATGGCTATTCTTCCCAGCTCTTGGAAAGCGTCTGACCGGAATTCGGCGACCACCGCCATGTTATCGTTCGTGTTAGCATAGCCGCCTAGAAAACCCCCAGAGTTGCATTCAGAAGACCGGAATCCACAAGATCTGCCACAGGGGCTACGTCTACCGACTGAATAGCTGTGGATGCACCCGAGTCTGGTCCGCCCCAGCCGACTCAACCGGATTCTTCAGCCCGGTCGACGCTTTTCTTCACCAGCCCCACATCGCCGTGCACGCGGATCTTGCCTTCTAACCCCCTTAAATCCAACCAGCCGACGCTGCCTTCAATATCCACCTGCAGCGGTGAGGGCGTCACTGTGATCGGGTAGGATTGGCTGGCAGACCACTGCCGCCCATCCCGCCCAGCATACTCGACAAAGACGATCAGGTCCCCGCTGCTGAGTGCCACCAGCGGGGATTCGATCTCTACTCTCTGCCCCGGCAGCAAACGCTCAACCTCTACCCATACCCGCGCGGCAAGAATCCCCGCCAGCCGGCAGGCGCAGCCAGGGGTAGATATCGGTCTTATCGGTGAGGCTGCTTTCATTTATTTTCTTTGCCATAAAATTCCATTATTTTCCTGCTCATAAAATCAGCCATACCCGAATTTCCGGGACTTTTCCTGCCTTTAACCCACATA
>CAZGIX010000252.1:0-6102 GCA_964525785.1 uncultured Anaerolineaceae bacterium | reverse complement strand
GGGCGCGAACTCGTCGCGCACCATCCGGCCACCCGCGGCGAGCGCCGCCGCGATGCGAGCCTGCGCCTGCTCGTACGGCACCCAGATCGCGACATGGATCGCGCCGCCGCCGTCGCCGCGTGGCTCGTTCATCTGCTCGAACCAGAATGCAGGCCCGCGATCGTGCGGGTCGACGAGGTCCTCGTCGGGACTGTCGCGCCGAGGCTCGTATCCGAGCACCGCTCGCCAGAACGGTATCACCTTGGCGATGTTGGTCGCGCCGAGAATGATGAGCAGGCTCTGGACCGCGGCCGGGGCAGCGGCGAAGCCCAGCTTGCGTGCAGCTGCCGAGATCTGCCTGGCCAGCTCAACGTCACGCCGACTGGGTCCGAAGTAGTCATCGGTATACGTGATCATGTGAATGGTGACGCCATCGAGTCGCACGTCGACGCCTGGGCGGTGATCCTCGACTCCCTGCAGCTCGCTGATCGCCTGCACGAACCGGGCGCTCTCGGCAAACGACCGGGTGCGGAAGAACGCGGTCGCGCCTTCGCTGGTCAGGCGCCAGTCCTCGACGCCCTCGGCCTCTTGGAACTGGCTCGGTGTGATTTGGTCGGTCATGCGGGCCTCCTTGTCACTGAACAATAGTGCGAAACTGTCGCTTAGCTCGCCTTTATCCATGCTTACGCAGGCATGTGGTTTTAAGCCAAGACCCCTTTGAAACGGTCATCCCGCCGAGCAAGACTATTGGGTATTTTTGGCCTTGAAGTGCAGATTATTCATGGGATTGGCGATAGCGCAAATGGAAGCAGCCGCTTTCTCGTCTTTTAGTCCGGATGACTTGAGCAGCCAAAACAGACTTAAGGAAGACAATGCCAGAGATTCGGTTCGTTTTTCAGTGCGTTGAACGCCTCCCTTCATTCAACATGAGGAAGTTCTCAAGGGCGTTCCAGGAGTGGCGTTATCTCATGGCGTCCAGGGCTTGCTGAAGAAGCGCCTCGGTATATGTCGAGTTGTGGACACCCATGCTCTGGTCCTCCACTACGAACTTGTAGTTCCACATAGCACCTGCAACTGTTTCGGTGACTGTCACGGGGGTGCTGGCCCACAAACCGGTCTCCGAGTCCAACATACCTTTCTGGACGAATAAGGTCTTGAGCTCATCAACCATCGCCGTAACTTCGGTCTGCACGTCGTTGATGTCCAAATCTTCAGCACCATCATGGCACGCCTGGCAGCGCTCCACTGTGGGCTGGTAGGTGTGGTTGTTCTCTTCTCCCATGTGGCAGGCTACACAGGTGTTCTCAACCATCTGATAGTGGACGCTGGGGCTGCCCGTCACACCCATTCCACCTTCACCGAGCAGCATTTGGGCTTCAACACCGTAGTGCGTACCGAACCGACCGGATGCGACCACGATGTTTCCATCCGCGGCAACGGGCTGTTCGTTGCGGATCTGATGACAGTTGGCGCACAGGTTGCCCTTGCCGCCATCGAAGGTGCCGTCCGAATACTCCATTTTCACCGGCTGTTGATCTCCCGTCAAGGAGAAGTCTGCCAGCGTGTAGGTCGTGTGGATGTTGTGGCAGGTGCGGCAGTCGAACGGCGAGACGTTTGTAACACCTTCAACTGACGGGTCATGCGGGGGCAGGCCGGCATTGATACGCGCTTTAGCACCCTCGGTCCCATGACAACCGGCGCAGCTGGCGCTTTCGCCTCGCTCAAAAGCCTCACCCGTTCCATGAATAGAACGCTCTCTGAACTGTGCTTCCTTGGACCAGATCAGTGTGGTGTCATTATGGCACTCGGTGCAGGTCAGATCAGCAGCCGTAAGCTCACTGACCTGGGCAGCGGGGCCAGCCGGACCAGCGGGACCAGAAGGGCCTTGCGGGCCGGCCGGACCAGCGGGACCAGACGGGCCTTGCGGGCCAGCCGGACCAGCGGGACCAGCCGGACCAGCCGAGCCAGCACAGGCAGCCAGCACCAATACAGAAGAGACTATCATGATCATCAGGAATGGTTTATGTTTCATGGTACATTCTCCTCTCACGATTACTTCGCCAGTGTCTTTTGATGGTTCAATCCCACCCTCATCCATGAACGTGGACAATATTTACTCGTTACATTCACATGGGTCAGGAACGAGGGCTCCATGAAATTGCGCTGTGATCGGTTAATTATCTCCACCTCCTGTCCCATACTTACGGGAGGGATTTCAATTGTTTGGAGCACCTGCGGCGATCCAATCCAAAATTACCTGAATATTTCTATCCGATAAAGCCCCCAATGGCGGCATCGGTTTGCCCACTTCCTGGGTTCCCAGGATTTTGAGTGCCAGTAAGCTATTGTCAGGATCACCCGGAATGACGACGGGAGCGTGATCACCTGTATTCATCACCCCTTCATAAGTCGTACCATCCCATCCACCGATCGTGTCAGGGGAATCATGGCAGGCCGTACAGCGATCCTCAAAAATGGGCAGTACATCGTTCTTAAATGAAACCACGGCGGTTATGGTTTCGTCAGGAGGTAACTGGCGAATAAATGCGACCAGCTGGGTGATTTGATCGGCGGTTAAAATTTCACCCCAGGCGATCATGGATGTCGCTCTATGTCCCAAACTGATGATGTCGTAGATATCCTGGTCGGTATTCGAAGCTTGAAATTCCGGATCACCTAAAGAGGGTGCTACCCGTACGCCATTTTCGTCCGCGCCATGACACTGGTAGCACAGCGCATCATAGATTTCATCTCCTGCCAGGGTAATGTCGCCTTCTACCGCAACTTCCGGGGGTAATTCCACGGGTGGATCGTTTTCCCATGAGCGGATATAGGCCACAATCGCATCAATTGCATCGTCCTCCAATGGCCCGCCAAAAGCACTCCCAAAAGGCGCCATCCCAAAATTCGGCTGCCCCTGAGAAATGATTTGTTTGAGTGTGAAATTATCGCGGGTTTTCAAGTATTCTGCTGTGCTGATTGGGGCGATAACGTCATCCGGGCGGGCGGGGTTTTCGCCGCCTTCCCCAAAATCGCCATGGCATGAAGAACAATTTTGCGTGAACAGGTTTTGGCCTACTTCGAGAGGCGTCCCTTTTGAGGCTGCCAGAGTATATTGAACCAACGCGTCAATCTGTTCCTGGGTCAAGACATTTCCCCAGACCGGCATCGTTTCATGCGGACCTCCCGTAGCGATTATCTGGCGCGCCTGGTCTACACTGTTGCTGCTGGGCACACGGGTGCCATGACAGTTTGAGCAGTTGCGATTAAACAGCTCTTGTGCTTCAGGATGATCAGCTGGTGAAAGCACATAGTTCGCCAAGGCATTCAATTCTGCTGAACTTAATTTCTCCTGCCAGGGTGGCATCTCCAGATGGGCTCCGCCTTGCGTAATGAGATCGCGAAGGTCGGCTTCATCTCCCGAAAATCCAATCGAGATTCCATGACAAGGGGAACAATTGATAGCAAACAACCGCTGCCCATCCGGGGCAATAAGGAAATTCACGAGAGCGGTACGCTCTTCGCGAGCCAGAGTCTCGGCCCATTCGGGGATATCTAATTCCGCATGTGGCGGGTAACTTCGTCCTTCGGCGAGTGCATTTTTCAATTCCTGCGGATCGCCAGCCACCAATTCAGAGGCATCATGGCATGCTCCACAATTTTGGGAAAATATTTTACTGCCTGCAGGAGAGAGAATAAAGCCTGCCAGCGCATCTACCTCATCCGTCGTTAAGTCCGCAGACCAGGCCGGCATTCCTTCGTGCTGACCTCGCGTGATGATGTCGTGGAGATTGGTTCCAGGAGGGACAGCAATGGTTAATCCATGACAACCGGCACAGTTATCGGCATACAATTTAGCGGTCGGGTCTCCTGCGCTTGCTTCGGCAGGAGGGGGTATCTTCACAACCGCCTGATAGGTCAGAAACACCACGCCAGCAAATAAAAACGCAGTGACACCAATCACCCACAATCTCTTGCGAAAATATCGCTCAGGTCTTTTGTCGAGTACGGGCAAAAGGAAGAGCAGGATGATCGCCAGGGTGGGCAAAACAACGACCCCAACAACTTCTAATGATGGCGGAAAATAACTGAGAAGCTGGAACAGAAACAGGAAATACCACTCAGGTCGGGGGTTATAACTTGCATCAGCAGGGTTGGCGCGTTCCTCCAGGGGGGCGATAAACAAGTAGGAAAGTGCAACCAGGATCAAGAAAACGATCAAGGAAACGAGTGCATCCTTAAACAAGATATCCGGAAAGAATGGAACTCCCTTTTCTTTTGCTTTTTTATATTTTTCCAGGTAGGATTGTTTTTGATCTTCGTTCACTGCTTAATCCTCCTTTTTGGGAACGTCGCTGATTCCAATCCGAATGACCAGGTACATGTGGATTGAAATCAAGAGGATTAACATGATGGGCAGCACCCATACATGCGTCCCAAAAAAGCGGGTAAGCGTCACAGCGGATAACTCCTCCCCACCCCGCATGATGCGGAGAATATAATCTCCAATGACAGGAGGTGTTCCGGCAATCTTGGTCCCTACGATAGTTGCCCAATATGCTTTTTGATCCCAGGGTAACAGGTAACCGGTGAAACCAAAACCAACAGTGATCAAGAGAAGAAACACACCCGAGAACCAGGTCACTTCTCGTGGGAATTTATAAGCTCCATAATATATGACTCGGATCATGTGGGCGGCTGCCAATACCACCATGGCGCTTGCCCCATAATGGTGCATCCCACGGATAAACCACCCGGCTGTCACTTGCGTTGTAATATATTGGACGCTATCGTAAGCGTGGTCCGGTGTAGGAACATAGTAAATTGTGAGCAAAATGCCTGTCACAATTTGATTGAATGCAACAAATAGAGTGGCACTCCCGAGCGTATAAAGCCAGTTAACTTTTGGGATTTTCCTGAGAAAGATCGCCGCCCATATCTCCCGCAATCCCAATCGTTCGTCCAACCAGTTTCCCATTTTTGTAGACAATCTCAACCTCCGAGAACATAAAGTTGGTCGTCTATCACATCGATTTCATAACGGTCCAGGGGTCGAGGCGGTGGGCCATCCACAACGTTGCCGTCTCTATCAAAAACAGCATTATGGCACGGGCAGAAGAATTGTCCCTGGTCTACATTCCATCGGACGCGGCATCCGAGATGGGTGCATATATTCGACATGGCAGCAAAGTCACGGCCATTTTCTGTGATGACATAAATGGATAACTCTGTTTGATTAGTAATCCATCCTGTTTGGCGCTCAATTTTTGTTTTGAAAAGTGTGGGGACCCCTATCTCGACCTTCGAAGCAGCCCCCAGCCGCATCCATTCCTGGCTTTCCACACGTTTCAACGCCGGACCAATAATGTACGCGATGGCAGGAATCCCCATACCCAAACCTATCAATCCCCCTATCGCCCAGGTTGCGAACCCTAAAAAATCACGGCGACTTAAGGACGGCTTCTCACTCATTCTTTTCTCCTGATCGCCAGACGAAGATATGCTCATCCGTTTTTTACAGAAAACACACCGAATTTGGAATTGATGAGAGGTAAACCAATCGTGGTATCGAGGGAGGCATAATATATATAGAAAGCTCAGATACTCCGCTGGCCCTCGCTCAGAAGGGCAGCCATGAGGGTCATTTTGACATAATTAAATAATGGGAAACTATTAGAAGACAATTCAATTATCCATTAATGATGGCAATTGTCAACATTGTGAAAAATTGAGCAAATACCACAACTTATCTACACCCTGCTGGTGGGAGCGGTGGCTTCGGTGGTGCGGGTGGCGCTGGCGTGGCCGTTCGCCGCCTACAGCGTGCGCCTGGCGAAAAGCAGCTACGCCCCCGCCAACCCGCCGGAGTGGATCGCGAAGCTGCATCCGCAGGTGGTGCTGCTAAGCGTGACAGCAGGCGATCGGGAGGGACGGCCCTCGCCGGAGATGCTGGAGGTCTTAAAGGATTACACCCTACTGCGCACCGACCGGAATGAGTGGATTGAGTTAGCTATGGATGGAGAGCAGATGTGGGTGGATGTGGAGAGAAAGTAACATCTTGGTAATTTACTCGAGTGTTGTGATTTAGCATCCGGATGGCCGAACATTACGATGGTATGGCCG
>CAZGIX010000251.1:0-6152 GCA_964525785.1 uncultured Anaerolineaceae bacterium | reverse complement strand
CATGCGTGCGCCGGAAAGAGCGTTTGGAATTTCCTGAAAGAAGGACACACTTCCGTTTAAAGATACCACCGTAGAGATGCCATCGCAGAGACGCAGAGTGCGCTGAGTTGGTAAACTATCTCCGTCCTCTCTGTGCTGGCTCCACTGCTCTCAGGCGGAGCAATAAATAGTACCAATATTTGGCGAGAGAACCACTAAACAGATGAGCAAATGTTTTCACTTAACCAGCATGCAGCGGCTGCATAGCGGGTGCTCATCCTGGAGTCCCTGGTGGTGTGCAAGCCGGACGCTCAACCAGGCAGGAGACAGCCAGGCATTGAGCAGTCCCATGTCGAAGATGTTCCCACAGCTGTACTCAATTCGGAAGGCTGTGTCGCACAGGTAGACCTCTCCGGTAACGCCCACCGTCATCGAGCTGCTGTGGTACCGACAGGCGCGCCAAGGATCGCTCGGCGATACCTGCGAGGTGTGATCCGTCCCGTTTGGATTGCTGCTCTTCGTACACTGTGCTGCGAGTGGAGTGCTGGAGTCGTAATCCTGCACTGGCAGTATCTCCTCAATGGGGTCGATGGCGATCGAGTGAGCATGAGCGTACTCGATGGCTTGCATTATGGTCTCCTGGAATTCGGTGGACCGGGTGTCTACCAGCCACTCGTCGGGGAAACTGCTGTGTATGGCAGGATGGATGTGCACATATTCTGACCCCCATTTTGTGTTCAAGCGCATGAAGTCCAGCAGCTCGTGCTGATTTTGCCGGATGACAACGAACGATGTGCTGATATGGAGCTGTGGATTACTTTCGCGCAGCGCAATTGTCTTGTCGATATTCGCGATCAGGTCATCCCAATTTCCGTTTTGCCGGATCAGTTCATAGGTTCCCCGTGTAGCTGCATCTATCGAAAAGCTCAAGGTAATCGCCGCCCGCTGCGCAATTTTCCACAGCATAGCGTTAGATGATAACAAAGTGCCATTGGTCATGATCATCAACCGGCGGTGTTGGGTCGGCGCTTCTTTTAGGATCTCATCGAAATTGGGATATAAAAGTGGCTCCCCTCCTCCCACAATACTGATTGTTGCCCGCCTCACACCTTCTCAGGAGAGCGAGCAGGTGTTCGCGGCTCATGTTCGTTGTGTGATGGATGCGCCGGTTGGTATCGCGGGCGTACGTCTGCCAGCACATGATACAGCGCAGGTTGCATTGGTCGAGGTTAATGCACAGGGCTACATCTTTTATGGTAAAAGGTAGCACATCCGGCGCTGCAAGCGTAGCTTTTGTGATGAATATAAAATTTCTCAGCTTCGTTATCAGGCCAGTGTGCTTACGTCTGAGTGTTGGCATGATTCGGAAAAATTATGTCACGCGATCGCGATCACACTTCTCTTACCGTTGGGCGCGCCCTTCGTGCAGCATGCCCACTGCCTTGTCGATGCGCCGCTGGCGCGTTTCCAGGGTCTTGGCGTCCTCGATCCCCAGCACGAACCAGCGCTTCTGGCTGTAGGATAAGCCATCGAAGAAGCGCCTGGCCTCTGGATCGCCAGCGAGCACCTCGGCAAAGTCCGTGGGAAGGTCCACCTGGCGCGGCTCTGTGTCCAGCTCCACGTCGACATCCACCTCGTCCCCGGCTTTGACGCCTGCCTTTTCACGGACTTCTGCGCTGACCGGGAGCATGAACTCGCCATCCATTGTCGCCACTGTGCTGCGGTAGGTGTAGCCCCGGATGGTCACCTTCACCGCCGGGCGTTTGCTCGATCCAAGGGCGGTCACGACATCTGGCGGAACCCGGACGCCGGTCGCGGTTTTGCCGTTCAGCAAGATGGTTGCATGGAATTGCATGGTGTCTCCTTTATCTACATAGATGTGGGTGGGGTTATTCTAGACCACCAATACCGGATAGTCAAGATAGCATTCGTCGAAATATATCTCCCGATCGATGAAGTCGGTGGTGGGATGCCGACTTGTGGCAGGCCTGCTCCGCGGTGCTGTTTTCTGGTATTCGCGGAGGGGGTGGGGGATCCTGGTACAATTTGTTCTAAACACCCTCTTTAATAAAGATCTCGCAGATGCAACGCAGTTACACAGTGCGTTGTATCTGCCAGGCGCGAGAACATTCCTCCAATAAGGATAAACCCCATGTTAAACGAATCAACCCGCCTTGAGCACGACCATCTCGGAGAACTTGAGCTGCCGCAATCGGCTTACTACGGCATCCACACGCAGCGCGCCCTGAACAATTTCAGCATCACCGGCATACGCGTTTCGCATTATCCCCGCTTTATCCATTCTTTTGCCTATATCAAGAAAGCCGCCGCGCTGGCCAACCGTGAGTGCGGATTGCTTCCGGCGGATATTTGTGAGGCGATCTCATCCGCCTGCGATGAGATCATCGCAGGCAAGCTGCACGACCAGTTCGTGGTAGATGTCATCCAGGGCGGGGCAGGTACTTCCACCAATATGAACGCCAATGAGGTCATCGCCAACCGCGCCCTGGAGATTGCCGGCTACGAGAAGGGGCGCTACGACCTCATCCACCCGCTCAACCACGTGAATATGTCCCAATCGACCAACGACGTGTATCCCACTGCCCTGCGCCTGACGCTGAGCATGAAGCTGGACGGATTGGTGGTAGAGATGCAAGGGCTGCAGAAATCCTTCCAGGCTAAAGGGGAGGAGTTTGCCGATGTCCTGAAAGTGGCCCGCACTCAGCTCCAGGATGCTATCCCCATCACCCTCGGTCAGGAGTTCAATGCCTACGCGGTGATGATCGGGGAGGATATCCAGCGCGTGAGGGAAGGGCAGGCGCTGATCCGCGAGATCAACATGGGCGCCACCGCCATCGGGACGGGCTTGAACACCCATCCGCGCTACGCAGCTCTGGTCACATCCTATCTGCGGGAACTGACGGGCATTCCCGTTATCGAATCACAAAACCTTGTGGAAGCAACCCAGGATGCTGGCGGATATGTACAGCTCTCAGGCATTCTGAAGCGGGTGGCGGTCAAGCTGTCCAAGATCTGCAATGATCTGAGGCTGCTTTCTTCCGGCCCGCGTGCTGGTTTCAACGAGATCAACCTGCCTGCCGTGGCGGCTGGCTCGTCTATCATGCCTGCCAAGGTCAACCCGGTGATCCCCGAGGTGGTCAACCAAGTAGCATTCGAAGTGATCGGCAACGATGCCACGGTGACGATGGCGGCTGAAGCCGGGCAGCTCGAGCTGAACGCTTTCCTGCCGGTGGTGGCGTTTTCCCTGTTCCGCTCGATGGATATGCTTGGCAGGGCATGCCGGACTTTAGCCAGGCGCTGCGTGGATGGCATTACCGCCAACAAAGAGGCGTGCCGCAGGATGGTAGAAAACAGCATCGGCCTTGTTACTGCGCTCAATCCTATCATCGGATACGAGCGATCAACCGAGATCGCCGCTGAAGCGCTGCGCACAGGCCGGTCGGTTTATGAGGTGGTTTTGGAGAAAGGGCTGCTGTCTCGGGAGGTAATGGATGACCTGCTCTCCCCGGAAAAGATGACCCAACCGCGGCTGATAAATTGAAAGACGCCCCTCCGCAAAGATCGGCGGAGCAAGCCTGCCAAAGAGCGACATCCCCCCATCGACTTTGTCGATGGGGGGATCATAGGGGGGTGGGGTTACCTCCACGGATCGAAGAAGACCAGCGAGCCGGTCACGGTCTCCCATACTCTCTGCACATAGGGCGGCGCGTCCGGGAAGCGCGCTGGATCCAGCGGCTGGGCCAGAACCGAGTAAGAGCGTCCCGCATCTGCCACCACAATTGCCTGCTGCGAGGGCCAGGCGCCGTTGATATCGATGTACGTAACTGCCGGGTAGCCCCCAATGATCGCATCCTGGATCGAGCCTGCCTGGACAAACTCGATGCGCTTGTCGAGCAGCTGTTGGGGGGTCAAACCTGGTTCACCGAAATAGTTGCCCACCGTCAGCGACGGGCGTACATCGCCGCCTTCCCACTGTCCAACCACCACGTCACTGCTGACCGTGCCAGGGAAGTCCACCTGCGCGGTAAAATCCGCCGGGTACAGGAAGCAGTAGCCGTCGATCTCATGGGTGTACAGCTTTGCATCCGTTGTCTCTGCTGGACACACCTCTTCGGCGCGCACCGCCTGGACGGGCCGGGCAGGTGGGAAGAAAACCAGCGAGCTCAATACCGTTTCCCAGCCGCGTCCGGCCGGCTCTGCCAGCTCGGGCATGTCTTCGGGCTGGGGCATCAAGCTGATCCGGTAGCGAGCGCCGTTGGCGATCACGAATGCTGCCCGCTGCCGGGCGAATCCTGACAGGTTCCTGAGCACAGTGGCAGGCTGACCGTTCACCGTCGCCTGGGAAGCTTCGAACGGTTCATCTGGAGCGGCAAAGCGCTTGTGCCACTCCTGGGCATAGGCAGCGCTGTCCATCCCTTCAGCCGGACCGTTGTACTCAACCCGCATGTATACACTCACGCCCTCCTGCTGCTTGGGACCCATCGCCTGAGTCGGGCCGACCAGCTCGATGACGTCGTCTGGGCGCAGCAGCTCCGAGCGCAGGCTAAAACCTGCCGGTACGAGCAGGCAAAAACCGTTTTCCCGGCTGACGTACAGGCTGGTGTCCGCGATCGATCCCGGCTGGGGACACAGCGCTGCAGGATCGATGGTCACGATGGGATCCGGAGGAGTGGTGGTTGCCGGGGGAACCTGCGTTGGCGGCTCGGTCGTAGGCGCATCGGTGATCGCTGGTCCGACGGTGGCTGCCGGCTGACCTATAGCCGCTGGCTCAGAAGGGGAAGGCTGCAGCGCGGCGCAGGCAGTAACGATAAAGAAAACCGATAGGGTAAATATCAGCCAATAAGATGGATTATGCTTCATATTTATCCAAATCACCTGGCGCGCCCAGGTTGATGCAGCTCACCTGGCGGTCGATGCGCTTGGTTAGTCCGCACAGCACCGATCCGCTGCCCAGCTCGATGAAGGTGCTCACGCCCTGGCTGATCATATACAGCACCGACTCAGTCCAGCGCACGCGCGAGCGGAGTTGCGCCTGCAGGTCGGCGCGAATCTCGTCAGTCGTGCGCATCGGCGCGGCGGTCACGTTGGCGATGATCGGCACGCGCGGTGCAGTTAGCGGGGCGGCGTCGACGGCCTGGTTGAAGTCGCCCTGGGCGTTCATCATCAAGGGCGAATGGGCGGCGATGCTGACTGCCAGGATGACTGCCCGGCGCGCTTTGGCATCCTGGGCAAGCTGGACGGCGCGCTCCAGGGCAGGCCGGGCACCGGAGATGACTACCTGGCCCGGGCAGTTATCGTTGGCTACCTGGACGATCTCGTCAGCTGTGCTGACTTGCGCGCAGATCTGCTCCAGGGTGGGGATATCCAGGCCCATGATGGCTGCCATGCCCCCGGGATTGATCTCGCCGGCGCGCTTCATCAGCTCTCCGCGCCTGCGCGCCAGGCGCAGCGCATCTTCAAAGGGCAGGGCTTCCGCTGCCACTAACGCGCTCAGCTCGCCCATCGAGTGACCAGCGACAAAAGCCGGCTGGAATCCGGGGTGCTGCTCCTGAAAAACGCGCAAGGCGGCGACCGAGTGCACCATCAGTGCCGGCTGGGTGTTGATCGTGTCGTTCAAGCTGTCTTCCGGGCCATCCCAGGCGATGCGAGAGATGGAGGATCCTAGCCAATTGTCGGCTTGCTCGAAACACCGGCGCGCAGCCGGGAATGCGGCTGCCAGCGCCTGGCCCATGCCCAGCTCCTGCGATCCCTGTCCGGGAAAGATGAGGGCAGTTTGTCTGGGAATCAGTGACATAACACCTTTAAATGAAACACCGGTTGCAACGGGGCTGCCGTCCCAGCCGGTGTACGCTCGGAGGGTTATTCTTTCTCGATCTCGATCACTTCCCGCCCCTTGTAGTGTCCGCAGTTCGGGCACACGGTGTGAGGCAGGCGCATCTCCCCGCAGTTGCTGCAAGGAACCAGATTGCGGGCTTTGAGTGCGTCGTGGGCACGGCGGCGATCGCGGCGTCCACGGGACAGTTTACGTTTTGGGAGTGGCGGCATATCTTTCTTCCTGATTATTTATCGTCTGATCCAACAATACACCTGCCGGGTGGCAGGCTACGGGATTATACGGTTTCCAGGGCTGGATGTCAAGGGACTATTTCTGA
>CAZGIX010000250.1:0-6241 GCA_964525785.1 uncultured Anaerolineaceae bacterium | reverse complement strand
CTGCGGAAGAGGTGGTAGACCGTCTCCATAAAGTCATCCGGATAATAATCCGTTGCAGTCAGGTTTGTCAGGTAGTCGTAGCCGAATTCATCCCGCAGACCCGTCGCCACCTCAATCAGATGTTCAGATTGGACAATATACCCCTCATAGCCTTTGCGATCGTCCGCTGAAACCCATTCGGGGAAACGGGAAATGAGAGCATCTTCTCTTACCAGAGTCTGTTCAGTCATGGCTGCCTCCGCTACGCTTTCTCGACCGCGGGCGTTTCGGATTCGGTCGATTCCTGAGCAGCTTTATTCTGCGTGTATTCCTTGATCAGCTCCATCTGCCTCGGGTCGATAATATCGGGTCCCAGTATCGGGACAGGTATCGTTTCGGTGCCGGTCTTTTGATACCAACGGACATTCTTGATTGACTGCGTATCGATTTTCTTCTGGAGGGTGATCAAGCCATGAATGAGTGCCTGGGGAGTCGGTGGGCACCCAGGTATGTATACATCTACAGGAAGGTATCGATCAACGCCCGGTACCACGTTATAGCCCTCTTTGAACGGACCGCCTCCGGAGGCGCAGGCTCCCATAGCTACCACATATTTCGGCTCCGGCATCTGGTTATACAGGCGCACGATCTGCACCACCATCTTCTTGGTGACTGTCCCGGATACCAGCATCAAATCTGCCTGGCGCGGGCTGGGGCGCATGACCTCCATGCCGAAACGGGAAAAATCATAGCGGCTGGCAGCCGTGCAGATCATTTCGATCGCGCAGCAAGCCAGGCCGAACATCATCGGCCAGACCGATGATCGCCTCCCCCAGTTGTAGATCTTATCCAGCGTGGTGATGGCTACCTGCCCTTCTATCTCCGGTGGGATATCGTAGCGGGTGGTATCGTCTTGACCTTTCATAGGGAATTAACCTCCTCGAACCATTCTTGATAAATGGCAGCTAGGATCGAATCGTTTGCCAGTTCTCTGTCATCCATAAAATTGGGAAGTTGGACCGTCCACCTGTAAATCATACCGAGGGATACATCATCTAAAGCTATGTCAGGGTGCTGCTGGATTAGCGCCAGGGCGATTGCGTAGGAGTCGTCCCAGGTGAGTATGTCGCTCATATCAGCTTCAACCAGCGTGCTTGTTACATATTATACTATTGAAAACCGCTCTGTCAACCCGAGATAAAGAAAATATATATTTGCATAATTTGAAAAAGGCGATATAATCGCAAGGTGAGCACCACCCGCCAGGCAATAATCGAATTTTTACAGGGCAAGCAGAACGCCTCAGCCTCCGAAATCAGCCGCGCACTGCACATGACCGGAGCCAACGCACGGCACCACCTGGGAGTGCTGCTCGAACAAGGTGTAGTGGAGGTCACCGGAAAGCGCCCTGCCCGGCGATCAGGGCGCCCTACCCTGTGCTACGCACTGGCGCGCCGTGTTCACTTACACAATCTGGATGGATTGGCAAGCACCTTGCTCCTGGAGTTGTTGGGAGACCTCACCGATGAGCAAAAGCTAAACCAATTTGAGCGCCTCGCCCACAGGATGGCGGGCGGTACTTCCACTGTCAGCGGCGCCTTGCCCCAACGACTGTATCAAGCCGTCCAACGGTTAAATGACCTCGAGTACCAGGCCCGCTGGGAAGCCCATGCTGTAGCCCCGCGCCTGGTCTTAGGACACTGCCCTTATGCCATGATCTTGCCCGAACACCCCGAGCTGTGCCACCTCGACCGGCATCTTCTGCAAGCCCTGTTAGGAACGACCGCGAAACAGGTTGAAAAACTATCCAAAGACAGCCGGGGAGCCACGTACTGCCTTTTTCTGGTCGGTGGATCGCAAGAGGAATGAGATGGTTTTCACGATGTAATCGATCCTATACTCTAAAAGGTGAACTACTATGAGTGATAAAAACAAGCCAAAACAGATTGCAAGCTCAGCCCGCAAACACCAGAAGGCAGATGCTCAATCAAAGGGCAGCAGCAGAAACCAGGCCTGGATCGTGATTGGCCTGGGATTGATCGTCCTCCTGGCTGTAGTTGTCCTGGTCTACATCAACCAAGGGTCTAAGCCCGCAACCAATGAAACAGCCGGGAGGCTCCCGGTAGAGATCTCCGTCGAGCAAGCTGCCAGTAAACGAGACGCAGGAGCCTTCATCCTGGATGTGCGCCAGCCGGAGGAGTGGAACGAGTACCACATCCCGGGCTCGACCCTCATCCCACTGGGGGAGCTGTCCAGCCGGCTGGATGAGATACCCAAAGACCAGGAAATCGTGGTCGTCTGCCGCTCAGGCAACCGCAGCCAGGAGGGACGCGATACCCTGCTCAGCAGCGGTTTCGAGCAGGTCAGCAGCATGGCGGGCGGCGTGAGCCAGTGGAGAGCCAGCGGCTACGAGACGGTCAGCGGACCGTAAGCAATCCTATTAATAATAGAACTCTAAATCGACACGCCCCGAAATTCCTCCGGGGCGTGTCTCGTTTCATCGCTTATCCCTTCATAAACAGCAATGTGCTCGAAAGCTAAGGCCTGCCGATCCAGGGTAGATATTGTTTGTAGGCAGTATGCACGGGCACATCGGACAGGATATATGTGCCAGTCTGGCATACAGGCACGGCGATCAGGTTGTCTTCCAGGAAGCGCTGCACCTGGTAGGTGGGCGTATCGCCTGCCTCAACGCCGCAGGTGAGGTTGGCTTCCTGCCAATCTGACCCCTCCAGCCGGTACAGCATAAGGCTGCCTTCATCTTTGCCGGTGAGGTCGGCCTCGCTGTAGCTGAACGTGATCACCGCCGGCGGAGCGTTCGATCCGGGCTCGGTCAGGTAGAAATCCTCATTTTCCGGTTTGCCCCAATCGACCTCTCCCTGGTACGCCAGCAGCTCCAGTGGCTTGCCAATCCCGTGGGCTGGCAGGCTTGAATCTTTCAGGTCCAGGCGCGTCACGGCTGACAGGTTGCCCAGCGGCATGTAGACTGACGCCACCAGGGTCTGGGTCTGGCTGTAAGACTGGCGGTCATAGACAGTCTCCTCCGCCTGCCCCATATCAAAGAAAGCCGCTGCGCCGATCTCGATCAAGCCGTAAGCCACATTGTTGTTGATCAGATCGTCCTCGTCGTGCACTTCATCGAAGGCATGCATGGGATCGATCACGGCGTAGGTTTTCTGCTTGCCGGCGCCGGTTGCAGTCCAGGTGATGGCGGCTGTTTCGGGACCGGATTGGCGCGTCAGATGCTCGACTGTTGTCTACCCGATGACCACATTCAGGCTCGGGTCGCCCAGGTAGAACCTGACCGTGACCGATGCAGGGGGGATTACACTGCTGAAATTGCGCACCACTGCGGTGATCGTCACGGTATCTCCCACGCTGACTACCTGCGGGTCGATGACCACGTCTTTGGAGAAAAGCTTCTTCGCCTCCCCGCAAGGTGGATTTTCCGGCGCGGCGGGATCAGGAAAGCCATACCAGGCAAGGATGAAAGCCGGGTCTGGCTTGTCATAGAGCAGCCACCTGGCCCCTTGTCCGGGTTCTGCTTGATAGTCCATCACCATATACCCTGCATTGGCCCAGTACAGGATCGGGCGGGTGGAGTACTTGGCGTCCAAAGGCTTGGGGCTGAGGAAGAAGCTGTATGTGGTGCCTTCTTTCGTGGTGAATCGATCAGTCTCCATCCTGGAGTAGTCGTAGCTGCCTTTGATGTAAGCCTTGAAATCGCCCTCGAACGTGATCATTTTGATATTAGCACTTCCACTGGTTTCGAGCCCCAGCCCGGCCTTGATCGAATGCGAGAAGGTTGTGCTGTCGGTGGTTTGCTGGAAGGTTTCGTATGTGATCTCTTCCTCGAACCAGTCATCCAGGGTGCCCGGGTCGTACACCACCCGATCAGGGTCGTAATCCGTAAACCGAACATCTCCAATCGGGTCGTAAGACCAGACATTGTCTGGCTGGTGCCCGGCAGCATACCAATCCTCATCGCAGGAAGGGTTGTAATATCCGCCCAACGAGCTTGGGTAGCTGGTCTGTTTAATCAACGGGGAGACCACGGTGATATAGCCGGGCGTCGCTCCAGGCTCATCGGTGAGGACGGGATATTCCCATACCGCGTAAGGTGTGCCGAAGTAAATGATCTTGTCGTCGTCGGCCGCGATCACCTTTTGGTTGTATGTTATCGAGGAAATATTATCAGTGGTGCTGTCAAACTGCCCGCCATGGGTATAATCAATGCTCGTTTTGAGACACGCCTTTAAATCGAATAGGCCAGGCAGGCCGCCGCCGGCGCACGTCTTGTTTTCCATTCCAGCAGAGATCGAATATTCATGCTTCGTTTCGATGAGTTCCTCGGATTCGCTGAAATTTAAATGCCTGTATTTAGCGTGTGTGCATTCGGGGTTGTCAATGCTGGGGATGCAGGTCTCCTGGGGCGTCTCAAAGACGATATTATTTCCACCGTCATCCTTGACGATATCCCGGTGAACGGGCGGCATATTGATCATCGCCACCGGCGTATCGATCCGGTTCTGCACCCGGTAGCTGGGCGGTCCAACGCGCACGCTCTCACCGGTGAACGCGCCCACAGCCATCTCGGGATAGACCCTGGGTGATAAGAGATACCACGCGGTAAAAGGCTGATAAGGCCGAGATGGATCGGCGTCTGGATCAAGATAGTACGTACGCAGCCAATCACTCATCTGCCAGGCGAACTCGCCAATCGTATCGCGGTTCAGATCGCCGACCACCAGACGATCTTGATATGAAAATGTCCATACTCCTAAATCCACAGTGGTTACCGTTCCACCGGTGATGAGGCAGTTGCCATTTGGGCACCAGTCATTGGTGTAACCGTCGGGATTATCGGGTAATTCCAGCACTTGCAGGGCGCGTACAAATCTGGAGGTTACAGGCTCATCTTGATCTGCACAACTATCTGCGTAGTTGCTGAACTCGTACGGCCAGGTGCGTACCAGCTCATCTTTACCGTCGCCGTTCACATCTCCAGCGGCAATGTTAATACCGATGATGTATGCCTCCCGATCCGGGTCAGGCTCGTCATAAATTGCTTCTCCCCACCAGGCGCCCCATACACCTCCGGCTACCCCATCGGCATAGTACATTCTCAGGTTGTAATCCCCTGAAACCAAATCTTCCAGGAGGTCATAGATGCGCATGCGCACACTGAATATATGTGAGTCGCATTCTTCCAGATAGATCCAATCTTCTCGATGCCAAACTGTAGCCAGGCCAATTTCATCCCGCCCATCCTGATCGAAGTCCCCAGCCGCGAGATCGATCGTCCCGGTAAAATTGCCATCCATATAATTGCCATCTTCATCAGGAATTATTACCTCTTCAACCGTTCCTGTTACCTGTGTGGACAAGCCCTCCCGGGTGACCTGGATTACTTGAAGGTTATAGTATTTGCCTATGGTATAGGCCAATGCGATATCGTCGATCCCATCCCCGCCCAGAAAGTCGCCCGCTGCTATGCTGAAAGCGTTCACTCTTAAAGTCTCAATATCTCCATTTACATCCACATCAGTTACGCATTGAGGCTGAAATCTCTCCCCGCTCTCGTATATGGCGATCCGGATGTGTAAGGCATCGAAGTAATAAGCCAGCGCGATCTGGCTGCGACCGTCGCCCAGGAAATATCCGGTCTCGATATCCACGCTGAAATCTTGATACACCCCAATGTTGCGCGTTTGAGCGGTGAATCCCGTGTCCAGGGTCATGAAGCTAGGGGGCAGCCCACCCACATCTGCCCAGGTAAGTTCATCCAGGCTGGACTGCAGCTGGTCGTCGAATTTTTGAGCGAACAGGTAGGTCGCTCCCGACCATACCACAGCCCCAAGACCTGAAGCGAGCACGCCGCCGGCAACGCTCCAGTTGCTCCAGACACCGCCCTCGTACTCGATGGACCAGGTCTGGTTATCTGAGCCGCGCACGTACACGACCATTTGATCCGCGCCTGGCGTTACCGCAGCCGGGGCGGAGGCCATGGTCACACCGGCTGGCACGCCATCCAGCGGCAGGCGCTGCCAATCCCCCCAGCCGCCGCTGTAGCCGATAGTCCACAGGCTGTCATCCATCCCACGTGCGAAGACCTGCATGTGATTTTCTGACAGCGAAACCGCTCCCGGCCCGGAAGCCAGCATGCCGCCCAGGGACTGCCAGCCAGCCCCATCGTGCCACAGCAGTGTGTTATCCGGTCCCAGGCGGAACAGGTCAATGCCTCCATTCCGAGCTACTACCG
>CAZGIX010000249.1:0-6266 GCA_964525785.1 uncultured Anaerolineaceae bacterium | reverse complement strand
CTAAACTTCTTACCAGTGTCTGGCGAAGCGGATAGGGCTGCTAGAACAGAACCCTGATCCTGAGAACCATCAGCAGACAAAGGAGGTGAACCAACTCAGATCAAGTGGGGTATTTTTACACCATCGGCCATTTCAACTGAGACTAGAATCAAACTGGAGGAGAGAAACATGACACGCAAGCTAATGACCGTGTTGGGTTTAATCACTGTGCTGGCATTAATCCTGAGCGCTTGCCGCTCGAGCCAGCCAACCCCGGCAGCCACAGGAGGTGAGGCCCCGGCTGCGGAGACCGTCGTCGAGACGGTAGAAGTAATCAAGACGGTGGTTGTCACCGTTGAAGTGCCAGGTGAGGCGCCGGCAGCGACGCCCCAGGTCCAGATCCAGGTCGCCCAGGCGCCCGGCTTCGGCGAGACACTGGCAAGCGTTCAAGGCCGCGGCAATATCATCTGCGGCGTCAACGGGCAGCTGCCCGGATTCAGCTTCTTGGATCCGTCGGGCAACTACAACGGTTTCGACGTCGACTTCTGCAAAGCGATGGCAGCCGCGGTCTTCGGCGACGCCACTAAGGTGGAGTACCGCCCTACCACCACCCAGGAGCGCTTCACCGTGCTGCAAACCGGTGAGATCGATGTGCTGATGCGCAACACAACCTGGTCGCTGACCCGCGATTCAGAGCTGGGATTGAACTTCGCGGGCGTCACTTTCTATGATGGGCAGGGCATCATGGTGCCAGTGGATGCCGGCATCGCCACCCTGGCGGACCTCGAAGGCGGCACAATCTGCGTTCAGAAAGGCACCACCACCGAGCTGAACCTGGCGGATGTTATGGAGACTGAAGGAGTCAGCTATACCCCGGCGGTCTTCGATGATGTCAATGCCACCTACGGTGCCTACGCTGAGGGGCGCTGCGATGCCGTCACCTCCGACAAATCGCAGCTCAACTCGGTAGCTAAGGGGTTGCTGCCCGATCCAGATCAGCACGTGATCATGGATGTAACCCTGTCCAAGGAGCCGCTTGGACCTGTCGTGCGCCACGGCGACGACCAGTGGTTCGACATCGCCAAGTGGGTCATTATTGCCACGATCGCGGCCGAGGAATATGGCGTCGATTCCACCAATGTGGATGATATGCTCGCCACCAGCGAGAACCCGGAGATCAGGCGCCTTTTAGGTGTCGAGGGCGACATGGGCTTGAAGCTGGGACTGGCGAACGACTGGGCGTACAACGTGATCAAGCAGGTCGGCAACTACGCCGAGATCTACGCCCGCAACCTGGGAGAGGATACACCCACCTATATCCCGCGCGGGCTGAACAGCCTGTATAACGCGGGCGGTGTGCTCTACGCACCGCCGGTGCGCTGAACGTTAAATTTCCGTTTGGGGCACGGCAGTGCGAGCGTCTGCGAAGATGCTCGCCGGATAGCCGTGCCCCAGACCTGAAATTATCCTTCTAAATCCCGTACAACGCTGCATAGTCGCTGATGGATCAATACCCAGCACTCCCTGCACAGAAGCGCATCCCCCTATGGCGAGATGAGCGTGTTTTGCGCATCATCGGTCAGCTCGCCTTCCTTGTGCTGGTGGGGTTGATCATTGCTTACCTGGCGCGCAACATGCTGGCAAACCTGGACCAGCTCGGCATCGGGCTGAGCCTCGATTTCCTGGACACCACCGCCGGCTTCGATATCGGCGAGCACCTGATCACATACAGCCGCAGCGCAACCTTCTTGCAGGCTTTCCTGGTCGGCCTGCTCAACACCTTGCTGGTCTCGGGCCTGGGCATCCTCCTGGCGACCATCCTGGGGATCTTCTTCGGCGTCGCCCGCCTGTCCAGCAACTACCTGATCCAGCTTCTGGCGCGAGCGTACATTGAGTTCCTGCGCAACGTGCCGCTGTTGGTCTTGCTGATCTTCCTGTACACAGGCGTCTTTATTCAATTCCCCAGGGTCAGGGAAGCCATCACGCTCCCCGGACCGGTCTTGATCTCAAACCGGGGGGTTGCTGTGCCGTGGGGACTGCCCACGCCGGCATTTGATAGCTATTTATTAATCCTGGGATTCGGGCTCTTGCTCGCCGTGGCAGTTGGCGCCGGGTTAACCTGGTACGGCCGGCGCGCTGGACGGGCGCCGATCGCCGGGCTGTGGGCGGTGCTGGCTTTCCTGCTGGTGGCCGTGGTGGGCTGGGTCGCCCTGCCGCAGCCGCCGCTCAGCCCCGACCTGCCGGTTGTGCAGGGACTGCGCATCAGCGGCGGCAAGACATTTTCACCGGAGTTCATGACACTGCTGATGGGGCTGGCGATCTACACCTCCGCTTTCATCGCCGACGTGGTGCGTGCCGGCATCCAGTCCGTCTCTAAAGGGCAGGTAGAAGCTGCCCGGTCCCTGGGGCTGAACGGCTTTCAAGTCATGCGCCTGGTAGTCTTTCCCCAGGCCATGCGTGTGATCATCCCGCCCCTAACCAGCCAATACCTCAACCTGACCAAGAACAGCTCGCTGGCAGTGGCGATCGGCTATCCGGAGCTGTTCCACGTCTCGGGCACGGTACTGAACCAGAGCGGGCGCGCCGTGGAGGTGATTTTTATCGTCATGGCGATCTATCTGTCCATCAGCCTGCTCACCTCAGCCTTTATGAACTGGTACAACCGCCGTGTGCGGCTGGTGGAGCGCTGAGCCGATGGCACACACCACCGCCCGCCAGGGCATCCTGCCTCCCCCGACCGAGCGCTACAGCGTGCTGGGCTGGCTGCACAAAAACCTGTTCAGCACCTGGTACAACAGCCTTCTGTCGATCCTGGCGCTGCTGCTGATCTACAGCCTGGCACGCGGATTCCTGACCTGGCTCATCAGCGAAGCGGAGTGGGAGGTGGTCCGGGTCAACCTGCGCCTGCTGATGGTCGGGCAGTACCCCTCGGCGGAGACCTGGCGCATCTGGCTGTGCCTGTATCTACTGGCAGGCATCACCGGCCTCTCGTGGGGCGTGTGGGTGCGCGGGCGCTGGCTCCTGGGAGCGGCCCTGCTCGCTGCACCGCTGCTGATCAGCCTGGCGCCAGGCGTCACCAGCACAGCCCGCAACCAGCTCCTCGGGATCGACCTGGCAGCCCTGCTGGGTTTTGCCATCGGGCGGGCAGGCGGAAAACGCCTGCGTCGGATCGCGATCATCCTGTGGGTGCTGTACTTCCCTTTGGTGCTGCTGATCGTGCGTGGATTGGCGCTCGCCGAGAGCTGGCTGCCCATCGTAACCTCCAACCTGTGGGGCGGCCTGCTGCTCACTTTCTTGCTGACCATCGTCGGCATATCGTTCTCATTCCCGCTGGGCATCCTGCTGGCGCTGGGGCGGCGCTCCAGCCTGCCGGCCGTGCGCTGGGTCAGCGTGAGCTATATCGAAGTGTTCCGCGGCGTCCCGCTGGTGACCATCCTGTTCATGGCCAGCACCATGGTGCCGCTCTTCTTCCCGCCCGGCACGCGACCCGATCCGGTGCTGCGCGCCATGGTTGGCATCACCATCTTCACGGCCGCCTACCTGGCCGAGAATGTGCGCGGCGGGCTGCAAGCTATCCCGGCCGGGCAGTTCGAAGCCGCCCATGCCCTGGGGCTGAACGGCTTCCAGACCATGACGTTTATCATCCTGCCCCAGGCGCTGCGCTTGGTCATCCCGGTGCTGATGGGCCTGTTCATCGCCCTATTCAAAGACACCTCACTGGTCGCCACCATCGGCCTGCTGGAGCTGCTGGGCATCTCCCGCAGCATCCTGGCCCAGCCGCAGTTTGTCGGCTACCAGCACGAAGTGCTGCTTTTCATCACCATGATCTATTGGATTTTCTGCTACTTCCTGTCTTACATCAGCCAACGCCTGGAAAAAAGCCTGGGCGTCGGCGAGCGTTAGGAAAGACTGCAATGGAGACCGCCATGAGCGACCAGAGCTCCCCCAGCCAACCGATCATCATCGCCCGCGATGTGCACAAATGGTACGGTCACTTCCAGGCCCTGAAGGGCATCAACATGGAAGTGAACAGGGGCGAGGTGATCGTCATCTTCGGCCCGTCCGGCTCGGGCAAATCCACCTTCATCCGCACCCTCAACCGCCTGGAGGAGCACCAGCGCGGCCAGATCATCGTGGACGGCATCGAGGTGACCCATGACCTGCGCAATATCGAGAAGGTGCGCACCGAGACCGGCATGGTCTTCCAGCAGTTCAACCTCTTCCCCCACCTGACGGTGCTGCAGAACATCACCCTGGCGCCGATCTGGGTGCGCAAGTGGAAGAAGCAGAAAGCCGAAGAGCTAGCCATGCAGCTCCTGGAGCGGGTGGGCATCCCAGAGCAAGCGCAAAAATTCCCGGGACAGCTATCAGGAGGCCAGCAGCAGCGCGTCGCCATCGCCCGCGCCATGGCAATGCAGCCCAAGATCATGCTCTTCGACGAGCCGACCTCGGCCCTCGACCCGGAGATGATCAAGGAAGTGCTGGATGTGATGATCAAGCTGGCGCAGAGCGGCATCACCATGCTGGTGGTGACGCACGAGATGGGCTTTGCCAAGGCAGTGGCAAAGCGCATGTTTTTCTTTGATGACGGTCAGATCGTGGAGAGCGGCACCCCGGACGAGATCTTCAAGAATCCCAGGGAAGACCGCACGAAGCTGTTCTTATCGCAGATATTGACGCACTGAGACAAATTTATTGGCTTATGGGACCGCCGACTGCGGTCCGCTGACCGCGGTCGTTATTATAGGCTATACGCATAAGCTAGCGCTTGATCGATCCTCTTCCCCAGCGCAGGGTGCGAATAGAGCAGGACTTCCACCCACGGCTCGGGGTCAGCCTCCGCCAGGTTCTGGTTCGCCAGGCGTGTCAGAGCGGAGGCGTAAGCCAAGCCGTTCCGGGTCATGCACAGGGCGAACTCGTCGGCGCGGCGCTCGCGCCAGCGCGAGTAGGCGTTGCTCAGCGGCATGGTGACCAGCTCGTACAGGCCCAGCACCAGGACGAACAGCGGTAAGGCAGCCACATCAGCCGGACCAGCGAAGCCAAAATAATCCACCCCCCAGTCCAGCCCCAGAGACGCCAGGTACAGGCCCACCAGGGTCAGAGCGCTGCCGATGAGAATGCCGGCCGGGATATCCTTGTGTACCTCGTGACCCAGCTCGTGCGCCAGCACGGTCTCGATCTCGTCCGGGGTGAACTCGTTCAACAGGGTATCCCCCAGGATGATGCGCCGTGTGCTGCCCAGACCGGTCAATGCGGCGTTGGCGGCCTTGGTGCGCCGGCTCATATCGAACTGGTACACGCCGCGCACGCGCCTACCAGCTCGCTCCGAGAGATTCACCAGCCGCTCCGCCAGCCCGGCATGCTCCTCGCCCAGCGGCTTGAACTTGTAAAACAGGGGGAAGATCAGCAGCGGGGCCAGGTTTGCCAGCAGCACATCCAAGACCAGCAGCATCCCGGCGACCCACAGCCACCAGGTCTCAGGATAGAGGCGCAGCAGGGCGTAAACCAGCTCCAGGATCAGCAAGCCCAGGGCGCCGCCGAGCAGCAGCGACTTGACCTGGTCGGAGATCCAGCCCGGCAATGTCTGGTTGGAGAGGCCGAAGCGGTGCGGTAAAATGTAACCCTCGTAAAAAGAAAGCGGCAGGTCGAGCAGCAGGTAGCCGGCTCCGAAGATCGCGCCAAAGCCGGCGACCAGCAGCCATTCATTTCCGCTCCATACCAGCAGCGCAGATTTCACGAGCTGCGACCAGCCCAGGAACAGCCAGGCAAACAGGTAGACCGCCCCGAGCGCCAGGTCGACCAGCATCAACCGGCGGCGGAGGCGGGCGTAGCGTTTGGCCTGCGCCTGGCGTCCCTCATCCAGCGTCACTGCGGACATGGCTGGGATTATATCACCCGGCTGGTAGCAGCTCTTTTTCGAATATACCGTGAATGAAGGTTTGTACGCGGAGAAACACGGATGGAACGGATGTCTAATCGAAAACCAGATGATCGGGTGGCAATATATATATATAAACCGCCTTTCTCTAAATATTTTCTTGGTTTTCTTCGTGTCTTGGTGCCCGGGTGGTGAGAAATAGATATAACGCAAGGTCGCAAAGATGCCAGGGCGCGAGGTTCTTTTGCAAGTATTCTTCGTGCCTTGGTGACTTCGTGTTGATATATTTCCGGCTCAAAATAGGTTTCATGGCAACTGGGTGGTGCAATCTTCTTCCTTTGTACGAATTCCTTAAACTTTACTTTCCGCTAACTGAGTTAGCGAATAAAGGGGCAATGGGCCCCAAACA
>CAZGIX010000248.1:0-6290 GCA_964525785.1 uncultured Anaerolineaceae bacterium | reverse complement strand
GGGATGACCCCCTTAAGGTCCAGGAACAGCAAGAGTGGGATCAGAAGCATCAATAAATAAAAATGCGAATGCCAGGTGACGGCGAAAGTTGCCGCTAAAGTGGCAACCACCAACAACACAAACCCCGGACCGGTTGCCAGGTAGTGCCGCCACCAGAGATAAAGCGCTAAACCTGCTGCCATAGCCATCCCGCAGATCGCCACAGCCCAGGCGCCCCATACCGGCAAGATATTCTCCAGGTAAAGAGCCAGCGCCCGGAAGTTCATCATTGCCGGGCCGGTCTGGATCAACGGGCCAGCGAACTCAGCCGCCATCTGGACCGATGACCCTAAGCCATCCCAGCCTGCCAGAAGAGTGGAAATTGAGAGGATCGCCAGGGCGCTGCCAGTAAAGCCGAGCAGAGGTTTCCAATCCTTGCGGATGACCAGACCCGGCAGCAGCAGGATCAGGGCATGAGGCTTCATCAGCATACCGCCCAGCCAGAACCCGCCCAGGAATCGCCGCCCCACCAAGATAGACAGCACAAATTGGCCCAAACAAACCACCAGTACGAGGTTCATCTGCCCCAAAACCAGGTTCGAGAAGAGCGGCACACACAGCATCCACTGCAAGGATCGCAATAAACTCGCCCTTTCACCGAGCGCGGCGGTGAGATACAGCAAGTAGACCAGCAGACCTGCCAGGTTGAGAAGCACCCACACCTCGTAAGCGGTGGTGAAATCCAGGAAGGTCAGCGGCAGGAAAACCACAACAAAGGCGGGCAGGTAGGGCATTGAAACCTTAAGCAGCGGAGGGGCGGAGGTCGAGTCCGGACATTGGTGGGGAAGGTTTGCCTGGTAGAACTCCTGGGTCGCCTGGCTGTACACGGCAGCAAAGCCGCGCTGGCGTACAATCTGCGCGGCAGCATAGTAGCCCCGGAAATCGGTGCCTAAATACGCGCAGAAGCGGCCAGACCGATAAACACTAAAAGTGTAGGCCAGCAGTAGTGCCAGTGCCGCTAACCACGCAAGGTCCAGCCACCTTTGGGTTGGCCAGGACGCCTTGCCTCGAAGATCTGGGAGGACAGCCAAAATAGTCAAACTCCACCCGTACCAGATTGCATGCCGACCGGTCGCGTTATTATAATTTCGTTTGTACAGTTCGAGGCGCGGCCTTGCCAGCCTGCCTGAGATAGGGCAAAATACGGCCATGCAAATCATCAGCGTGATCATCCCGGCGCTCAACGAGGCTGAGAGCATCGGTACCCTGCTGGCGGCTCTCCCAACCGATGGCAATCTCGAAATCCTGGTAGTGGACGGAGGATCAAATGACGGCACCGTTGCAATTGCAGGTGCAGCCGGTGCAACCGTCCTTCACGAGCCGAGGCGCGGCTATGGTCAGGCGTGCTCAACAGGTTTGGCTGCTGCCCAGGGTGAAATTGCTGTTTTTATGGATGCCGACGGAGCGGATGATCCGCTCTATATCAGCGAGCTGGCTGCACCGATTTTAAGTCACGAAGCTGAGATGGTGCTGGGCTCACGACTGGCGGGGAGCATCGAACCCGGCGCCATGTCCTGGCACCAGCGCGCCGGGAACAGGCTGGCAGCCTGGCTGCTGAGCGGCCTATATGGGCTGCAGCTGACCGACCTAAGCCCTTTTCGAGCAGTGCTGCGGGAGGATCTGGGAGCATTGGGGATGCAGGAGATGACCTACGGCTGGCCGACGGAGATGATCGCCAGGGCAGCCCGGCGAAACTGGCGGATTCGGGAAATACCGGTCAGCTACCGCCCGCGCCTGGGCGGCAAATCCAAGATCAGCGGCACCTGGAAAGGCTCATTCCTGGCAACCTATTTTATTTTGCGCAGCATCGTCCGCTACCGCAGGATATAGCCGGTATGAAAGAGACGGTCTTCGTCATCATGGCCAAACAGCCGCAAGTGGGCAAGACCAAGACGCGGTTATATCCGGCTCTCACTCCCGAGGAGGCGATCGCGTTATCTGAAGCCATGATTCTGGATACGATCGAGATGGCAGCAGCACTGGCAGAGGCTGACCTGGCAGTGGCGATCACTCCCCCGGCTGCGCGCCGCTATTTTAAAGCCATCACGCCGCTCGGTACGCATCTCCTGCCTGTAGAAGGGGAAGGCATGGGCGATTGCCTCTCCCAAGCGATACAGGAGGCGCTGAGGTTAGGCTATCGAAAGGTACTGGCGCTTAACTCGGATGGACCTACCCTGCCAGGGGAATATCTGAAACAGGCTGCCCTATATTTAGATCAGGTGGAGCTTGTCTTGGGTCCCGGGTACGATGGAGGCTACTACCTGGTGGGTATGAAGCACATGCATGCCGGGATTTTTGATGGGATTTCCTGGAGCACTGACCGGGTGCTGTCCCAGACACTGGAGCGAGCACAGAATGCCGGTCTGCGAGCCGCGCTGACCCCACCCTGGTACGACGTGGACACCCCCGATGACCTGCGGCGCCTGCAGGGGGACCTGGCGCAGCTGCCCGTGGAACGCGCGGTGCACACGCGCCGCTGCCTGTCTGATTTGCATTTAAAATCTCGCCTGGGCTGAAAAGCTCCGCACGGGAGCCGGCTCACTTACTTCACTGAAAGGTATTTAACTGCGCCTGGCTCATATCTGCCATCTGCTCCAGCTCCCCACGCACCTGGCATACCGCCTCAGACAGCGGGAATATCTGGGCGCTCACAAGCATATCGGAGTCGGTCGACAGTGGGTGCCAATAAACGCCCTCCCCGTTCACGGTGATCTCGGGCGCCAGGTTCTGCTTACCCACCTCCAGCCCCTCGCTCGAGAAACCCCTTTTTGCCAGGGGCCGGATCAGGTGATCTTCTTCCGGGATGCCCAACGCCTGGTGGAACGCACACAGCTCGGCAAGGTGGGCTGAATTGCTGGACGTCTCCGTAGTCGCCAGGCGCACCCGAAAACCTCGCTCTTGCAGATTACGGATACCTTCAACGGTCTTTTGCCAGCTGCCGCCGCCGCGGTAAGGATCGTGCTGCTCAGGCCGGCCTCCATCCAGGCTGACCTGAACCGCCAGATGATCATTCTTAATCGCCCACAGACTCTCCAACCGCTTGCCGTGCAGCAGCATCGCATTGGTCAGCACGGTGGTCGGCCGGCGCGCGGATGCGTATGCCAGCATCTCGTAGATCTCGCTCAGCAGGAAAGGCTCTCCACCGGTGAAGTAGAGATGCTCGAACTCCAGGTTATGAGCTTCATCCACCAGACGCTTGACAGTGTCCACCCCCAGGGCGCGGCGAGCGGCTTTCGGGCTGGATTCCGCCACGCAGTAAGTGCAGCGCAGGTTGCAGTCGTAATTGGTGTAGATCCACAGCTTTTTCTGGACTTCGGGTTCTTGGTTCGCCAGTTGGGGCTCGCTGGTGGGAGGCGCCATTATGAAAATCCTGTAATCTCAGTATGCCTGCAAAGCCATTATAATCGGATTAACCCAGGAGGTGCTGTAAAGGCATGGATAGCTCGAGAGTAGACTCAACCACCCCGTCATTGCTGCGCTGGATCGCCGCCCTGAGAATTATGATCGGGGTCATGTTTATCACCACCTGGGGCTTCAACTTGCTCGATGGTTTTTATACCCCGGATGGCTTGCTGCGGTTCTTCACCGAGATCTATCCCCAATCCGAGAACCCTCTGACATTTTACGCCGCATTTATCGACCGGGTGATCCTGCCCATCCGGGGCGTATTCGCCCCGTTTCAGCTGGTCACCGAGGGACTGTTGGGATTGGCGCTCCTGTTCGGCGCATTCACCCCGTTTTTCAGCTTGGCAGGAATTTTTTTTCTGATCAACACCTTCCTGGCGACATTGGTACACGACTGGCCTTGGTCCTACATCCTGCCGATTGGTATTCTAGTGGTGACACTGTTCACCCGGGCCGGGCGCACCTGGGGAATGGACCACTACCTGTTGGAACGTTTTGGCGAGCGCGGTCGTCTTTTCTGGTAGAACGCACAAACCAGGCTGGCGCGTCAAGACCACGTACCCGCGCCTTAGCTCCCTTAATCGAGATGGACATGGATCGGCTATGAACACCTTGCCTACGAGTTATTCCATATTTCTATTTGCTGCCTTGCTGGTAATCTCAGCAGCTGGCTGTGCAGCTGCAGAACCAGCTGCTCCGCTAGAGACAGCTCCCAGCTTGCAAACACCAGTCCAGACTGCGCAGGTCACCCAGCCCCCAACAACCATCCCAACTCTCCCGCCGGAGCCTTCGCCAACCGCTCCGCCCGGCCTCGAGCCCGGCACCCTGGGCAATACGACCTACAATCTGGATGTCGTCTCCAGCGTGCTGCCTGACAGCGGTGGTAAGGTGACTCTCAAGGATGGTCTCTTCGAACAGCGCAACCCCGATTCGACCGGAGCCGTTTCTGTCAATCTGATAAACGAGGCGCGCGGCGACCTGAACGGCGATGGATTGGAAGATGGGGTTTCGGTCCTGGCGATCAACACCGGTGGGAGCGGTACCTTCATGAACCTGGCAGCCGTGCTCAATGAGAACGGTGTTCCCAGACACGCCGCCACGCGCTTCCTGGGTGACCGGGTTAAAGTGCAGTCTCTGGCGGTCGGGGACGGCGCCATCCATATCCAGGTGGTCGTCCACGGCCCGCAGGACCCTGCCTGCTGTCCAAGCCAGGAGGTGAGCGAAGCCTACCTGCTGCAGGGTGACCTGCTGGTCACCCCGGCGCAGAGCCAGGTACTGCCCCTGGCGGAGACCGCCATCCGGGCGCTCCAGGCAAAGGATATGGCGGCATTATCTGCGCTGGTGCACCCGACCGCTGGGCTGCGCTTTTCCCCCTACTCTTTCGTCCGCCCGGAGCACCTGGTCTTTACGCCCGAGCAGCTGACCACCCTGCTGGATGATCCCACTATTTATAACTGGGGAATCTTCGACGGCAGCGGCGCGCCGATCGAGATGACCTTCGCGGATTATTTCGCTCGTTTTGTGTACAGCAAGGACTTTGCCGAGGCGGAACAGGTCAGCGCGGACCAGCGCCTTGGCGGAGGAAACACCATCGACAACAGCCAGGAGTTTTACCCTGGCGCGGTGGTGGTTGAATACCACCTGCCTGGAGAGAACCCGGAGTATGGGGGCATGGACTGGCAAAGCCTGCGCCTGGTCTTTCAGCAGATAGACGGCGCATGGTACCTGGCGGGGATCATCCACGACGAGTGGACGACCTGATGTGAGGTGGGTGATATTCAGGCCTGCACGAAGGTACCGTTGCGCAGGTCCTCCAAAGTCTGCTGGATCTCCTCGACTGTGTTCATCACGAATGGCCCGTAGGGGACGATGGGCTCTTTGAACGGCGCGCCCGCCATCAGCATGAAGTCGAGGGCCGAATCGGGCGGGGCCTGCACCATGAGATGGTCGCCATCGCCAAAGGCGAGCATGCGGGTGGCTTCGATTATCTCGCTGCCCCCGTCTTGATCCACTCCGAACTCTCCCTTACCTTTATAGACGTATGACACGGTGGTATGCCCTTCCGGGATGGGCTGGGTGAAGCTCGCCCCCGGTTCCAGGTGCACGTCCATGTACAGAGGATTGGCAGCGATATCGGCTACCGGGCCGCGCACTCCGTTCACCTCTCCCGCGACGATGCGCACGGAGGCGCCGTTAAGCTGGACGGCCGGGATGCTGGCGGCAGCCACTTCCTGGTAGCGCGGCTGGCCCATCTTGAGAGCCGCTGGCAGGTTGACCCATAGCTGGAAGCCGAACACGTTGCCTTCTGGGCTGCGGCGGGGCATCTCTTCGTGCAGGATGCCGCGCCCGGAGGTCATCCACTGCACATCGCCGGGACCGATCAGCCCGGCATTGCCCAGGCTGTCGCGGTGGTGCACAGAGCCCTCCAGCATATAGGTGACGGTCTCGATGCCGCGGTGGGGATGCATCGGAAAGCCGCGGATTGGGCCTTCGATGGGATTGTTGAAGGCGAAATGATCGAAGAGCAGGAATGGATCGAAAGGATTCTGGCGGCTGGGGGCGATCGAGCGGCGCAGGCGCACACCGGCCCCTTCGATGACAGTAGCAGGCTCGATAACCTGAGAGATCTTACGCGGGTTGTTCATGCAGACTCCAACTTTTGGGATTAGTAGCGGGTGAATGGTACCACCATGTTACAGGATAAATTTTACCAGGATAATCTTAGAAGAATGTAAGATTCTCCTGGGTGGGGGAAGATGAGCCCCCGAATACAGCCGCTCGCTTCATCAGCGGCTCATTGGGAATGGTCGTGGTACCCCCCAGATATAGGGGTGTAAAATAGCGAA
>CAZGIX010000247.1:1654-6301 GCA_964525785.1 uncultured Anaerolineaceae bacterium | reverse complement strand
ATCTCTACCTCAAACCGCCGGTTGTCCAAATCGTGGCTGGCAGTTGGAACACCCTGGCAGGTATCTTGGGCTTCCAACCATTCGCTGCCATCCCACCAGAACAAGTTGAGCTGGAGTGTATCAAGTACCGTACTGACATCGGCCTGACTGTACTCGATGGTCACTGCAGCAGGCTTATTAAAGCCAGGGCCGGGTTCGCCAGTCCCGATTGGATCATAACTCAAATCAAAGGCGTGCCCGGCGAAAGCCATCCCAGCTCCGCCGTACGCCTTTGTAGGGGTGATCGTCAGTGTGGAGGTGATGGTCACGCTGCCGCCTGGGAAATCGAATGTGGTTGGCAACCCCTGGGTATCTGTATAAACCAGCCGTGTACCCACCTGGGGAAATAATGTGGAGCTAATTGGGGGTGGCAGGATAGTGAAATTGGCCCCTGATCGGTCTGGAGGGATCTGTATGGCGCGGGCGGGCGGGAGAAGGCATAGCCTGCCGCAGCAGGTGACATTGTGATCTGTCCGGGATCCATGTTATAGAATTGGTAAACCCCGTCGGAGCCTGTTGTGGCGCTGATTCCCTGACTGGCAGAGATCACCACTCCTGGGAAGGGCCTGCCGAGCACATCGCTCACAACCCCTCCAACCCGATAACCATACTCCATAATGAAGAGTCCCTCCCTGCTGCCCGAATAGATATATTGCCCGTCAAGGACAATTTCTTCGTCATAATATCCATACAATGGATACCAGCCAACCTAATACGGGTCATTGGGGTCAGCCATACTCAAGACGAACAGCTCTCCGCCATAATCTTCTGTAGAATAATTCTGTATACTGATCGCTGCCAATTGCCCGGCGACATCCAAACCAACCGGTGGGCTTGAGGTGGGAAAATAGCCTGTGAGCTCCGGCGCTGCCGGATCAGAAATATCAAAAACATACAATCCCTGATCACAGCTACCGTCACAACGGCTGCCGGTCATGAAGAGCGTTTGACCTGTCAGAGCGAGGCGTATGCCATCATACTCATCCAGGCGGTTTAACAGAACCGGATTGGTTGGTTGGGTGGGATCAAACACCAAAAGACCGTCTCCGCTTGCTACATAGACATATGGATCCCCGGCGACCACACTGTTGGCAAATTGGATTGAGTAAGACGACATCAGCTCAGGAGTTGCCGGGTTTGAGATATCGAAGATCCATAAGCCGCTATCGTAATCACCGGAGATCACATACGCGTGGTCTCCATCAACGGTGATATCCCTTGCACTATCGCCAAAACCGGCAGTCCCCAGTTTCACTGGAAAATAGGGATCTGATATATCGAATACCTGCAATACTCCAGATTTGCATGCCATAAAAGCATTCTGCCCAGATACTTCGAGCGTGGTGCCCCCACCAGCACACCAATCTGAGAAAAAGCTTGTAACCTGGACCTGGGAGGGTTCCGAATTGTCTAAGATCCATAAGCCAGGGAGATTCTCGGGCTCATACATGCCAAGTCGGGGCTCTGCCACATAGATGTAACTCCCTCGAACGTCCAGTCCATCTGCCCACCTTAGCCCGCCGATCGTTCTGACCAAAACAGCCTGCGTGGGGTCAGAGACATCCACCACCTCGAGCATCGATGATCCACCCAGGTAAACAATCCCTGGCACAGCGGCAACAATGCCCCCCGACGCATAGCTCCCAATCACTCTGGGAGCTGTTGAATCGTTAACATCCACGATCGCCAACCCGTCCCAGCTTGTAACATAAGCAGTACCCCCAACTACAGCCAGGTTCCCCGCCCCGCCGCCGCCGATCTGTGTATATCCCAGCTTGACTGGTTCATAGGGATTAGAAATATCAAATATCCATAACCCAGAATAATAATCCGCAACGTAAGCCAGCGAGTCCACCAGGACGACATCCGCTGCGATGCGCGCCGTAACGCTATAGCTTACCTCCTGGGGGGCGCGGGGATCGGATATATCCAAAATACGCATGCCGCCCCATATTTGGGGAACGGGTAGCCCGTCACCCCCTTCCGCGGAATAGAGGTATCGGTCACGGACATATAGATCCCCCGGGTTGCCCGGTGGAGTGTAATCAGCTACCTGCACTGGCAGAGCAGGGTTGGTATAGTCAATGATTCGAATGCTTGGCCGTGCTGACAAATAGATATGGGTCCCATTTGCCGCCAGTCCAGTCGGGTAATCCTGAAACCTAAAACTACCCACATGAACTGGATTGGTCGGTATGCTTGCGTCAATAATAGCTAAATTTGACCGGCCGGCAGCAAAAACATAATCGCCATACGCGCAAAGCCACCGTATATTATAGGGCAAAGTCAAGAACCCTATCCGCGTTGGATGAGTTGGGTCAGAAATATCCATCACTGCCAGCTCGAAGGAAAAACTCATGTAAGCGTAGCTGCCCTGTATAACGATCGGACCGGATGCACCGCCTACGTGATTCACTAAGCGCACGTGTTCGCCAACCCCCTGAGCACCGATGCTCTCAGCCGAGGCATGTCGAGCATTTTCCATATGGTTTTCAGAATTCCCAATTGGATTACCCGCCCAGGCAGCTGATGCTCGCCAGGGTAGTTTGACTAAATTGAAGCACAGACAGCTCATCAGTGCCAGAAATGTAATCAACTGAGAAGCCGATGCTGCCCGATGGGACATTGTTTTGTGTTTCATTTCACCACTCCCTGTTCTACCTATGGCTTCCCCACCAAAATTCCCTCTTGTTAGCTGATAATGCAGGATTTTGCCCTCTTGAGGGCACACTTCTGATCTGCCAGAAGAGTATTGTCGGTTCTACCTGAAAGTGGCGCCACCCAATATGCAGCCAATCTCTACCGCTGATGTTAATATAGCAAAAATCAGTGGGCGGTGCAATCATCAATCTCCCTGTGTATGGTGAAAACCAGCGTAAGGGGGAATATGACATATAATTATTAACGAGCAGAGCCTCAGAAGCCCACCTGCGCGCCTGTGCTGATATGGGGGGCAGGTACATTGCGTATCGGTCTACCCCAAGCTTCCCGATTTTCGGTTAGGTTCTTCTCATGTAGTTTATAAGAAGACATCTCGTGTACGATAGACCGCTGACCATTGAGCAAAATCTAACTCTGCTTGCAGCCACGCCCGCGCGCCTCGCCGATCTCACCGAAGGTCTGCCACCGGATCAATTGCTGGCCCCTCCCGAGCCAGGTGAATGGTCCGCAAGAGATGTGCTTGCCCATCTGCGCGCCTGTGCTGACATGTGGGGCAGGTACATCGTGCAGATACTCGGCGAGGATAGGCCGACGATTAAGGCGGTCAATCCCACTACCTGGATCAAGCAGACGAACTATCGCGAACAGGAATTTCGGCCCTCGCTGCAGGCTTTTACTGCCCAACGTGCAGAACTGCTGGCGCTGTTGGAGCCGTTGGCGCCCGAAGCCTGGTCCCGTACGGCGACGGTGACGGGGGCGGGAAAGCCACGTCAGCGAACCGTGCACACGTATGCCCAGTGGCTGGCAAACCATGAAGGATCTCATATCAAGCAGATTGAACGCATTGTCAGCGCAATGCGATGATGCAGAGCCCCCAGCTTGATCAGCGTTATCTTCTCCTGCCCACCAAAATGATGTCTCGTTATCCTCACCCCAAATACCTGCTGCTGATCCTGGCGTTCACCCTTGCCTGGATCGCATTCCCCCTGCACACCCTGGCTCAAAGTGAGACCCCGATCGACCTGGTGAACGCCGTCAATGCCTTGCGCCTCTCGCTCGGTCTGGCTCCTTACCAGGTCGATCCGGAGCTGATGAATCTCGCCCAGTCGCACTCGGATTATCAAGCCAGCATCCAGACCAGCACCCACATCCACCAGGATGGCTCCATGCCGCCCGCTTTGGGCCTGGTGGAGAATGTGGCCGGCGGCGACAACGGTGTGGTGACCGTGGATATCGTGGTCAACGAGATCTGGGTGGACGAAGGCCATCGCCGCACCCTGGTAGGCTATCCGGGTGGTTGGGTTGGGGCGGGCATCGCTTTGTCCGCCAATGGGACTTTGTATTATACTTTTGAGCTGCGCCCAGGTGATCCTGCCGCTGAGCTTACAGCTGCACCCATCGGGGATGCTGTCAGCCAGTCCGGTACGACCCCCACCTTTGCCCCTTACCTCACCAGTACCCCCGCTGAAGACGGCTCTATCTCCCACACCGTGCTGGCGGGAGACATCTTATGGAGCATCGCCATCTCCTACGGCGTCACCGTGGACCACATCCGCAGCTTGAACGGCATCCCCGCCGATTCCACTACCATCCAGGTTGGGCAAAACCTGCTTATCTTTCCTGCCGGCTCTGCGCCTGCCCCACCAACAGGCCAACCGACCCTGGCTGCCACGCTCGCCGCAGCCCCCGGCGAGCCAAATCCCACTGCCGCCCTCGCCGCCACTCCTGGCGGGCCAGGCCCCACCGCCACCCGGTCGCTCAGCGAGCCCTCTGCTGGGCCGCCTGCACAGACCGCTACCTCAGCTCCATCCCAAACCATACCCCCAACGGAAACATCCCGCGCCCGCCTGCTCGCTAACCCGTATTTCATACCGGTGGCTGCCATCGCCCTCGGGATTTTTGGCTTGATCGTCATTCTCCTCAGTTACCGGAAGCGCTAGGCAGGAT
>CAZGIX010000247.1:0-1554 GCA_964525785.1 uncultured Anaerolineaceae bacterium | reverse complement strand
CGGCGTGAGCTGCACCCGGCAATGGCGGCTTTTGGACTGTGGCGTGGTGAAACCGACCTGGCGGAGCTGGCAGAAGAGATCTCTGCCGAACGGCTCAAACCACCAGCCCGCCCCGGCTTCGATCTATGAAAATCTTGGATAGCGATCACTGCGTGGCAATTTTGCGCGCCCAATTGGATCTGACCGGGCGCGTTGCTCCTGACGAAGAGCTGGCAATTACAGCAATCAGCGTCGGGGAACTGGTGCATGGGGGGGCCAAGTCGCAGCGCGTTGCAGATAACCTGGCACGGTTAGATGTGTTATTAGCGGCTTTAATCATTCTGCCGTACGACGAGTGGTCCGCTAAGCGTTTCGGACACCTCAAGGCGCAGCTCGAGCAAGCTGGCGATATTATCAGTGACCTGGACTTGCAGATCGCCAGCATTGCATTGGATCATGGTGCCGCGCTCGTCACGCATAATCAAAAACATTTTTCCCGGCTGACCGACCTGGCCGGGTTGGCCCTTGAAGATTGGCTGGCGTAACGACCGGCTTTTCATCCAGGGAATTCTTGCTGCTTCGCTGTTCTGCGCAAAACGACTTCTTATTTGTGAGCTGTATCTTCCTTGGTGCCTGTTCTGAATATGCCTGCTTCGTGTACCTTCGTGTCTTGGTGACTTCGTGGTGATATTTTCATTTATCGGGGTGAAATAGGCCTCATGGCAGCTTCGCGGTGCATCTCTTCATTTTTCAACCGCCCCCGGTGACCCTTTGCGATCATTGCGCTTTCGCGGAGAATCTTCATCCTCCCACCATCTTCCTGGCGGATTCCATCAAGGCCCCGCGCACAGCATAACCATCCAGGCCAGCCGCCTGCATGCCAAGCACCACAGGTCCCGCTACAGGCGGACCATCCAGGCGCACGATCTCCGCCCGAGGGGCATGTAGCAAGATGACCTCCCGCATTGGGGCGCTGATCAGCTCGCCTCCTTGGAAGACGCTGCCCGCCAGGACGAACTCCACCGGATCGTCTTCCATGCCGATCTGGCGGATGACTGAAACCCCCAGCCAGCCCAGCTCCTCGCCTGCCCAGCGCAGCACTTGCTGAGCAGCGTCGTCGCCCTCCCGGGCTACCCGAAAGATCTCGACTGTGATGGTTGAGGAATAGTGATAAACACCCGCCGATAAGCCTTCCATCAAGTCCAGCTCATCTTTGGCTCCGGTGGCCTCCAGGTAGATGCGTGTCAGGGCGGTGGGAGGGATGCGCTTGATCCAGGCATAGTTGACCATGTGCAGGCCCTTCCAGGCAATCTCGAATCCGCCGCCGAACTCGCCAAAATGCACCCCGTTGCCAACAATGCGTCCCTCCCGGCCGTCCGGCCCCTTACCGCAGCAGTTGACACCCGAGCCAGCCGTGATATTGACGCCCACTCCATGGGACGTGCCGGCGATCAGCCCGTTGCAGCCATCGTTGACCAGGTCCAGCGGACAGGCCAGGCCAAGCGTGGCGATAGCTTGCAGGTGAGGCTGGCGGTCGGAGGGGAAATCATACCCCGAGATGCCGAAGCCTGCGCC
>CAZGIX010000246.1:0-6354 GCA_964525785.1 uncultured Anaerolineaceae bacterium | reverse complement strand
CTAAGCCGGATACGTCTTTTTGTTCAGCTCCTTTCTATTTTAGGATAGGTTCTTATTGAGTCCCTGTCGATTATAATCATACCGTCGTGGAGAATGACATGAACAACTCATTTCCCCCTGAAGGCTACAAACCCATATCTTCAAAGATCGAAGGCATCCAGGTCTACGCTCCCGCTCCAGCGGAGAGCGCCCCGCAGCCAGAGGTGGTTGATTTCAAATGCCCGCAGTGCGGTGCAACGACTGCCTACAGCGCTGCAGATGGGGGCCTGACCTGCACTCACTGCAGCTACTACGAGCCGCCTGCTAAACCGGTTGAAGGCCGGCGTGCTCAGGAGTTCGAGTTTACCCTGGATAACCTGGAGCGGGCAGCCCACGGCTGGGGTGAAATCCGCAATGAGTTGGAATGCCAGAGCTGCGGGGCAATTGCCACCTTGCCGGTCGAGGCCCTGGCGCACACCTGCGCTTTCTGCGGCTCGAATAAGGTTATCCAGCGCCAGGCATCGCAGGATATGCTCCGCCCGCGCCATCTGGTGCCTTTCAAGATCGAATCCAAAGCTTGCCAGGGATTGACGCGTGCCTGGCTGGGTTCGAGCTGGCTGACCCCCTCCAGCCTCAAGCAGCTTGCTGGCTTGGCGGATTTCACTGGCATCTACCTGCCCTATTGGACCTTCGACGCCGTGACGGATGCCTCCTGGCGGGCCGAGGTGGGCCATACCCGCACGGAGCGCTACCACGATGGGCACGAGTGGCGTGAGCGCACAGTTGTCGATTGGCGCTGGGAGTCCGGCGATGTGCGCCTGGAGATCGATGATCTGATCGTGGAAGGCACCGGACGCCTCAGCCGCGTACTGCTCGAGCAGCTGAAAGGCTTCGATCTGAGCGCTCTCACGCCCTACGATCCCAAATATCTGGCTGGGTTGCATGCACAGGCCTACGATGTGCAGCTTGAAAGCGCCTGGGAGAAAGCCCGCGGGCAGATGCGCGAGCAGACCCGCCAGGCCTGCATCGATCAGGCCAGCACCTCCCGGGTGCGTAATTTCAGCATGACCCTGGATTTCAGCGATGAGCTGTGGCGCTACATCCTTCTGCCGGTCTACATCGCTGCCTACCGCTACCAGGGTGAGGTGTACCAGGTGATGATCAACGGGCAATCCGGCGCCGTCGCCGGACAGCGTCCCGCCGATTGGACCAAGGTCTGGCTTGCGGTGGCAGCGCTGGTTGCCCCCGGATTGCTGCTGTGCCTGGTCGGCATCCTCACCGCCCTGATCGGCGGGGTGGGGGTGGCGATCGGTGGATTTGGTTTCGTCCTCCTGGTCATTGGTGTGGTCATCTCTATTATTATCGTCCGACAGGCGATGCAGATGGATGATGCCTGATGGCGTGCCGTTACTGCCGCCGAGAGACTGCCGATAAATACCGGTGTCGAGATTATGCGATATCTGCTGGATCGGAGTTCCTATGAGCAGTTCTCCAGCTAACCAGAATAGCTCCGGTTGGGGTTTCCAGCCCCAGTTTGCTGTCTGCCCGCGCTGCAGTTGGCGCTATCTGCTTTCTTCGGGATCTGCTGGAGTTTGTCCCAACTGCTTCCAGGCGGATCTGGACCAGCTTTCTGCTGAGAATCTGCCCCAGGACACACCTCCCGAGCTGCTCGTCCCGCACAGTCTGCCGCGGGATAGGATGGCCAGCCAGGTGCAGGGCTTTGCCAGCGGCATACCTTTTGCCCCTGCCGATCTCACTCCCAGCAATCTGGCGGGACGCCTGCAGCGCGTCTTCCTGCCGGTCTGGCTGGTGGATGTCAGCGTGCAGGCTGGCTGGCAGCTCGAAGCTGGCTTCAACTATCAGGTGGTCAGCCACCAGGAACGCTACAAGGATGGGGCAGGGGGTTGGAGGACACAGGAGGTCAAGGAAACACGCGTGCGCTGGGAGCCGCGCCTGGGCAGGCTCGAGCGCAGCTATGCCAACCTGGTCGCGCCCGCCCTGGAAGAACACGCCCGCCTGCGGGATCGCCTGGGTGATTTCGACGTCTCCGCCGCACATCCATACCAAACCGAGCAGATGGGTAAAGCGTACGTACGCCTGCCGGACCGCAGCCAGGATGATGCCTGGCCGGACGTGGTGCCGGGCCTGCAGAGCGCTGCAGCGGTCGAGTGCGGGCAGGCAGCGGGCGCTGACCACGTGCGCGATTTTCGCTGGACGCCGGAAATTTCCAGCCGCAGCTGGACCCTGATGCTGCTGCCGGTCTACTCTACCTACTACCTGGATGACGAGCGCCAGCCGCAGCCGGTGTACATCAATGGGCAGAGCGGTCGTGTAAGCGGCGTCCGGCGCGCCTCCCTCAAGCGCGCCCAGCGTACCGCCTGGATCATTCTGGCGGTAGCGCTGTGCCTGTTCCTGGCATCCATTTTAATAGGTACGGTAGGGTTGTTTCTCTTCGGGGCAGGAGCTGGGCTTGTTCCGCTGGCAGGGATCGGGATCGTCGCCGCTGTGGTGGTGGCGCTCGGGGCCCTCATCCCGCTGGGCATGGCCTGGGGATTCAATCGAAGGGGCTGAATAGCGGCAAGCAGTCGCGTGCCCTCCCGATATGCACCAGCAGCCATTCAGGATTCTGGTCTTTGATGCCTCTCACCGCCCATTCGAGCTCCAGGAATGCGGCATAGAAGCGAGCCCGCTCAACCAGCGACTGATCTAGCGGGTACTGATTTCGCATCCGTCTCAGTATCCACTCACCATAGATACTGATCAGCATTCCTAAATCCTCAGCCGGGTCGCTTGGGACAGCTGTGCCGAAGTCGAGGATACCTGTCAGCTCCTGCGTTGCAGGATCATGCAGAATGTGATAGCTTGCCAGATCACGATGTGTGAAGACTGTCGGAAATGAATCGAGGTCCAATCTACCCTCCTGGAGGGGGGTGAACAGGTCTTCCACCCAGGCTCGCTGATCTGACCAGAGCAGTGGATAGAGCACATCCTGGATGATCGGTATTTGTTCCAGGAAGTATTGCCTCCTCTGCATTGTGACTTTTGCTGGCAGATAAACAGGTGTGGGCAGTTTCTCAAGTGGGACTGAATGCAGCTCGAATAGAAATTTTGCCAGGCTGCCAGCATACCCATCCTGAACCGCAGCAGTACAGCGCAGCAAGTTGTGCCGATAAAGTGGTATGCCAGGAAGGTAGCGCTGCAATGCGTAATCATCATTGATCTCCTCGACCACCGGGATGGGCAGCGAGATGTAGCTGTGTAGTACGGCGAGCAGTTTAGCCTCGTAGATAAGCTGCTCTCGATCCATGTCGGTTTTTGGAAATCGGAAGACGAGCTCATCATTGACGATGACCACCGCGTTTGCCAGCCCTTCGAGGTTGAGGTGGGCAGAGTTGATCGCCAGGTCCGGATGATGGCGCTTGACTGAAGTGAGATATGATGTGAGACCATCTGATTGTGTCATAATTTTTTAACAATAATTCATCTAGTCACCTGACAGTTTGCATGCTTGAGGTTTTTGTACACGGATGCCGCAGGCACGCAGATCGACACAGATTTTAACGTTTATTCCAGGGTAATACACAAATGTTTCGTTTGATTTATCCGCTGTATCCGTGTGATCCGTCTCCAATAGTGGTTGTTGCCGAAACTGTCAGGTAGCTAATAATTCATCACAAACATGTTTAGTAGCAGCTTACCCAAATTATTGCCTGATAATCAGGGGTTTCATCTCGCGTAGCGTGATGCGTGCCCACTGCTCGACCAGTTTGCGGTAACTCTTGGCGTCCTGATATCCAGCAGCCACATCTGCGATCGTCATCGACCAGGCGATCACCGGCAGCGGAGTCGCGTCAGGTCGGCGGGTGACCGCCCATATGCGCCTGCCCTGGTCGGTTTCTCGCGCTGCCTTCCTGCGGATCTGGTCAGCAGGTATCCCGCCCTCCAGATATTCACGCAGACTTTGTTCTATCCATTTCAGTCCTTCGTCGCTGTAGCGCCCGTGCTGGATCATGTAACAGGCTACGGTGAGCATATGCACCGCGCCGTAGCCCGGGTCCGTGTATTCGAGAACCAGGAATGATTCGAAGATCGCCTGGCAGTTAGACTCCTGGCCCAGGATTGCACCGCACTGTGGGCAAGTGTTCGGCATTCTGGTCTCAATAATCCGAGAATGTTATCTTTTATTTCTCAGTTTCTTGACATTATTATATAAACCGATGGATTTCAATAAATTTATGGCTAATTGTTTTGGTGCTCGTCTGGCTTGATCGGGAGTGATGGGCAGGAATTTCCGCATACGCTCAGTCTTGCGAAGATAACTAAGTGCCTCGGTATAGTCGTTCACGATTTCGGCCGATGGATTTCCCTGGCTGTTTTTCATGAAGAGGCTATAGATGTGCTCGTCGCCTGTGATTATTTCGAAACCATTCTTCCTCATCAAGTTAGTCAGTGTGCAGAGTGTAAAATGGTACGTGTGCGCATTCTGCAAATACCGTAAGAAATCCATTTCATAACTCTTCATAAGATATTTCACACCTGGTACTTCGATGTAGATCCTCCCATTGTCGGGTAAAATGCTTTTTACCAGACTCATTTCCTCATTGGGAGTAAGTAGATGTTCCAGGACATGCGAATAGATGATCAGATCTGGGGCATTTGCTATTTGGATGTCAGCGAGACTGCCGACTGACAGATCCAGTCCATATTCGGTCTTGCCGAATTGGACATACTCCTCTCCCAGGTCGATCCCTTTTACTTGCCAGCCATTCTCTTTGAAGTATTGAAGGATTCCGCCTGCGCCACAACCTACTTCGACCACGAAAGGTGTACGCTGAGCGGTTGAGAAACTGCGTTCATCATTTAGGTAGTGGTATATCCGGTGCCCTTTTTTGTACTGGCTGGCAAAGAATGTTCGTGTGGCAGTCTCCGATCCAGTATATAGCTTGCGATATTCATTGTTGTAGAAATCAAGGTAGGCAGCCTGCGTCATACGTGGATTGGTTTGGATCAGCCCGCATTGCATACAAATACATACCGGCATGTACAATCCATAACGGTCCTTGGTGGCGATTTGTTCAAATGCACTTCCACCACAGATGCAGCAGTTGACCTTTTCAAACTGGTAAATACCCTGGTGCACTTTCTGGCTGACTTGCTCTTTTATTCGATTTTGAAGATCATTGAGTTTAAGCAGAGGAACGTCATTAAATTCGTAACGCTTTCCCAATAAGCTTGTCCCTATCGATTCAACTGCTTCTTCCAGATTAGTGACCTTGTCATTATTCAATTTCACACCTTTGCTTTTCATCCCATCCTCTCTAGATTGAATCGCAACACTTACGCCTGGCACTGGGAGCAGAAATAGCACGCCCCGCCCAGGTACTGCATCTTCTCAATCGCCGTGCCGCAAACCGGGCACGGCTTTCCCACTGCTTTGCTGTCCATGATGCGCACATAACCGCCGGGCTGGTTGAACAGGTCGAATTCATCGCTGCGCCCGCCCTTGTCGATAGCATCAGCTACCGTCTGGACGATTGCCCGGTACAGCTTCTGCTTCTGGTCGGCGTTCAGCTCGGCGAGGGGATGGCGAGGGTGCAGTCCGGCGTGGAAGAGGATGTCCTGGGCGATAGCATTACCCAGCCCGGGGATGAGCTGCTCCTGGGTGAGCAGTCCCTTGGCGCTGCGCTTTTCACCCCGCATCAACTCGTCGATCAACTGCGAGAAATATGCTGGTGTAAATTCCGGCTCCACCGGAGTGGGGCGCATGCCTTTGACGTACTGCCGCTCCTGCTCCAGGCCGCGCTTGTACAGCTCGTAGGCGCCCCACATCTGGGTCATGGCTGTCAGGTGGGAGCCGTCCTCGAATTCCAGCCAGAGATGGTATTTCGTCGGCAAGCTTGCTCCTGGGGCGTGGTACAGCAGCTTCCCGCCGATCTCACCGAACAAGAGGGTGCAGCCTGGCTCCAGGTCCGTCAGCAGCCACCTGCCCTTTGCCCGTGCCTCCCCGACAGTCTTCCCCCGCGTCAGGCGCTCGTACTCCTCCGGGCTGCAGTTGTACCACACGAACTTGTGCGGTGAGTTGCCTAGCCTGCCGTGCTTGATGGTCTTGCCCTGCAGTGTGGCGTTGATCTGCTTTGCCTGAGTCGTCATCTCAGGTAGTTCAAACATCATTTACCTCGTTCCGAAGAATAACATTTATTTTCCGTAATTCAGGGATAACCGAGGGCGTCTGGGCGGGTATAACCGGCTAAACTACTCCTCTCCACCTCCGACTGCGCAAGTTCGAAATAACAACCCTTCGCGTTCTTGGCGCCTTTGTGCAGTAGTTTTGCAGATTTAACAATTGGCCCATGAAACGGGCAGAGCAGGAGTTGA
>CAZGIX010000245.1:0-6367 GCA_964525785.1 uncultured Anaerolineaceae bacterium | reverse complement strand
CCCGATATGGCGATGATATGGGCCGTGCCGCTGTCCTGGAAGGCGCGCTCTACCTCGGCAGGGATGCCGCTCTCTATCCCTAGAAGTATACCTGCCAGCAGCGAGGCCTCCGGGTCGGGATAGAGCCGGTAGGTGAGCTCCAGCAGGCGCTGGCGCAGGCGGTACAGCGCGGCTCGCCAGGGGCTGCCGCCGCCTCCTCCGAGCAGCTCGATCTCCTGCGGCTGTATGCTGGAGTAGACTCCCTGGCGCCTCAGGTACTCCCGGTAGGAAAAGCTCTCGCCCTGCGGCGGTTCTTCCAAAATGCCGGATAGGCGCAGCCTGTCCCCGTAGCTCCATTCTCCCCGGTCCCAATCCGTGACCAGCAGGCTGCCGCGCACAGGGAGGGTCTCTCCCCCCTCCACAGGCCGCAGGCTCTCCACCTCCAGGCGCAGGCGGGCGTAGCGGTCGGTCATCTCCGGCGGCGAGAGCAGCCTCCCCTCCACCTGGTAGGCCGTCTCGAGGTCATTGTAGTAGGCAATGAATCCGGGATCGCCGGGGTCAGGCATGGATAGCTGGTAGCGCGCCCCTCCCAGGGCCAACGCCAGCAGCAAGGCGAACGCTGGTACGGGGAGACGCAGGCGCGACAGGCGCACGCAGCTGCGGACAGTGAAGTAGATCAGCCCCACGGGTGCCAGGTTGAGCAGGCTGCGGGGCAGTCCGGGGGCGTTGACGATCAGGAGCAAAGCGAGATTGCGGATGAAAACCAGCGGCAGACAGGCTCCCGCCACCAGCAGCCACCCAGCCGCGCTCAGGGGCAGGATATTCGCCAGGGCGATGCCAGCCAGGAAGGCCAGGGAAAGCCAGAGAAGGGGATGGAAGCTAGACAATCCGGAGTGAGCTAGTTGCCGCGCAGCTCGAAGTGGTCCACCCACAGGGTCTCATCCTGGTTGGCTTCATTAAGCTGGACCACAAGCCGTAACTGCCCCTCCGTCAGCCGGTCATCGACAAATATTGCGATCAGCTTGTCGTTCAAGTAGACTGCATGCGAGCTGCCCACGGCCAGCACGGTGATCTTGTTTGTCCCGGTCTTGTTGATTTCTTCGATAAAGGTCAGCCCAATGATGGTCTTTGATACCCCCTCTTCATTGATCCCCACTGAGAACATCTGTGTTTGGGGATTGAACTGGACGTAATAGAATTGGAGGCCGTCCTCAGAGACCCGGTAATAGAGGTAAACATCGGCGTTGCGCTGGTTGACGATCTGCGTGTCTGCCGATACGGTGAAATCCACCGCCACTTTGGTAAGGCCAGCTATGCAGTAGGCCGGGCCGTCTGCAGAATGGATGTTGATATGAAAGGCGCTGTCCTCAAGGACGGTATTACATTCGATCCCGCCCGTGTAAATCTCATCGAAGATGGGCCAGCTGTAGTCGTTGTTATCAAAGTCATCGCTAACGATCAGCGGCAGCCCCTGCGAGGCGTCCAGCAGGCTCTGGCTGGCATTTTGCACGATGACCTTTTGAGCCGCCGGCAGCACGGATACGATTTGCGGCATAGGAGTGGCTGCGCCGACGGTGACCTGGGTTGGCGTCGCCGTCGCACTGCTGGCCTGGATTGCAGTCTCGGTGATCGCCGGAAGCGGAGTAGCAGGGGGGCTGGCAGGTTTTTTTTGCAGCCAAACAGTGAGGATCACGCCGATCAGGGCCAGGGAGGCCGCGATGACGGTTGCCCATCCTGGGTCTATGGAAGACGGCAGTTTCGACTTTTTTGCGGGATCAGCCACGTAATTGCTCCAACAGGTTTGAATTGATGGCAGCCATATTCATTTTAGCAGAAGATGCGCCCGCGCATGCAATCTCTTACTCCTCCCAATGATAGCCTGCAGTTACCCCCATCAGATTGGACATCTACTACTTTACAGTATAGACGAATTCCGCGAATAATCAATGGAATTCTTTTCAGACTTCAGGGGTTTCACAAAGAGGAGTTTGGGATTATTGATGGCCGTCGCCGCCATCCACGACCCCAATCCCTCAATAACCGTTAACTGGATACCCTATAAATGTTTACATACGCTTAACTCGGCTGGGCTGTTTTTTATATAGAATCTAAAGCATATACGCTCGAAGCATCCACAGTTAATAACGATTGATACCCGTGTCGTGTCAGGGTAGGGTGGATATCCAATTATTTTCCATACATCAGAGGAGGTTGCTTATGAAACGCAGTATTACCTGGTTGTTGGTGCCTGTCGCTCTGGGCATATTGGTGGCTGTGCTGGCCGTGGTTATCCCGGCCCAGGCAAGCCAGCCCATCCAGGCGACCGACACAAGCGATCATCACCCGCGCCCCGGCGATGACGACGAGGCCCGCGGATTGGTCGAAAGCTTTCCCGAGGAGCTGGTCGGCAGCTGGACGGTCGACGGCGTGAACTATGTTGCCACGCAGGATACCTATTTTTCAGACGAGGAAGGTCCATTCGCCGTCGGTGCCTGTGTCACCGTGCGCTTTAACCCGGATACCTACATTGCCTATGCCATCAAAACCGCCGAAGCGGGCCATTGCGGCGATGATGACGATGATGACGACGAGCTGCATTTCATCGGTCTGATCGAGCAGGTGCCCGGGACATACACCGATACTCTGCTGCACCACGATCCGGTTCCGGGCATCTCCGGCACCTGGGTGATCAGCGGCGTCGAGTTTATCAGCACATTCGATACCGAGCTGAAGACCCGCAACGGCCCGCTGGAAGTTGGCGCCTGCGCCAATGTGGAATATCGTGTAGTGGACGGCGTCAATATGGCGGAAGAGATCCGCACCGAGAAGATGTACCGCTGCTACACTCCCGACTCCTTCAACCAGGCCTATGGATATGTGGTCACCTTCCCGGATAATATGGTCGGCGCCTGGGTGATCAGCGACACCGCCGGCGTTTCCATGTCCTTCATGACCACACCAAACACCAAGATCCACGTTCGCCACCAATACCCGCTCGAGGTTGGAGCCTGTATCCGGGTGAAATACTTCTTCGATGAGGGTGCCAATTACGCCACCAGCGTCAAGACCTCCAATCCCCGCCACTGTGAAGGCTTCTTCTTCGATTATCAACCGCCGAGCAAGATCTACGCCCTGGTGGATTCTGCGCCGCCCACCGGCACCATGACCGGCACCTGGGTGCTCGCCGGGGTGAGCTTCACAGCGACAGAGGAAACGCGCATCGAGGAAGAGGAAGGCCCGCTGGGCGTGGGTGTGTGTGCCGAAGCCAAGTACGATGCCACCAACGGGGCTATGCTGATGCGCAAACTCGAGAGCGAAGAAGATCACGACTGCCAGGCCGGGGATGGCTCGCCGCGCTTCAAGCTGTTCGGCGTGGTGGAATTGATGCCCGATGGAGTCTACACCGGCACCTGGCAGGTGAGCGGGGTCTCCTTCACGGTCACACCCACCACCACGCTGGAGAGCCGCCACGGTGATTTTGCCATCGGCGCCTACGTCAAGGTGTACTTTACCTATGACGCCGCCAGCGGAGAGCGCACGGCGCAGCTGGTCAAGACCCACGTTGCCCCTGGATTCGGGCGCTGGCACCACCGCGGCCGGTTTGAGGGTTGGGCGCACGACTTTTCCGGCGACCGGATCATCCTGGATGGTCAATCGTACATGGCTGACCCGGATATCGATGTGGCCGATGGACTCAAAGAAGGGGATATGGTCTGGATCAACGGCTACCAGGAAACCGATGGGCTGTATATCACCCAGGTCTCGCTGGACCAGTCGACCTATTTGCCTCTGATCCAGCGCTGACCCCAGCCAACCCATTTCACAACCGAGCGTTGCAATAACCAGCGAGGGCGGATACTCTCCGCCCTCGCATGCTATTAGTTATCCGCATCCACTGCTGCCGGCAGCATCATATCAATTTCTTTAGATTCCCCTAATCTGAAAGTCCTTGACATACCCCCAGGTTCGGTTAGACTCTTTACTAACACCGATTGCTGCATCACCCGATCACCGCGCCTGAATAAGCTGGTGGCTTTGGAATCGCAATAGCCTGGCACAACTCCCTCGCAAGGCAAATCAACAGCAGCAATATCCATACGCGTTCCAACTGCCCACTGAGAGCATACTTTTTGGGTATCATAGTCTATCGGGGAGATAGTCAAATAGACCATAGAGGCAATATGAAATACAAAACCGGTTGGATTTCTTTGTTTATGGGCGCTGGACTGGCCCTGGCAATGCTGCTGGCGAACAGCTTCACCGCACTGGCAGACGATTATACCTGCACCGGCGACGTAGGTGCGATCACGGTCGACAACCTGCGCGTACCTCAGGATGCTACCTGCAGTCTGATCGGCACCCGCGTGGAGGGCAACATCTTCGTTGAGAACAACGCCACGTTGCTTGCTGATGACGTGCACGTAGACGGCAACATCCAGGCTGAGAACGCCCTCAAGGTGAATGTGTACCCCGGGTCGTTCGTGGGCGGCAGCATCCAGATCGTGCAGTCCGGCGAGTCGGCTATCCACGGCGTGGAGATCGACAGCGACCTGTACTTCGACGACAACAGCGGCTTCTTGAACGCTGCCAACAACACCGTCGGCGGCAACCTGCAGGCGTTCCAGAACACCGGCGGGGTGTCGATCATCAGCAACACCGTGGGCGGCAACCTGCAGTGCAAGGAGAACGTGCCACCCCCGATTGGAGGCGGCAACATCGTCGAGGGCAATATGGAGGATCAGTGCGCGAACTTCGGCGGCGATCCACTTCCGGTGCCCCCTCCGGTCCCACCATCACCCGGCCCTACCCCCGCGCCATCACCGAGCCCAACTCCCCCATCACCGGATGACGATTTCATCTGCGTCGGCTTCGAGGGTGCGATCACGGTCGACAACCTGCGCGTACCTCAGGATGCTACCTGCAGTCTGATCGGCACCCGCGTGGAGGGCAACATCTTCGTTGAGAACAACGCCACGTTGCTTGCTGATGACGTGCACGTAGACGGCAACATCCAGGCTGAGAACGCCCTCAAGGTGAATGTGTACCCCGGGTCGTTCGTGGGCGGCAGCATCCAGATCGTGCAGTCCGGCGAGTCGGCTATCCACGGCGTGGAGATCGACAGCGACCTGTACTTCGACGACAACAGCGGCTTCTTGAACGCTGCCAACAACACCGTCGGCGGCAACCTGCAGGCGTTCCAGAACACCGGCGGGGTGTCGATCATCAGCAACACCGTGGGCGGCAACCTGCAGTGCAAGGAGAACGTGCCACCCCCGATTGGAGGCGGCAACATCGTCGAGGGCAATATGGAGGATCAGTGCGCGAACTTCGGCGGCGATCCACTTCCGGTGCCCCCTCCGGTGCCGCTGTCGGTTATCTCGCCCGCCGATCTGCCGCTGAAGTCTTTCCTGCCGATGGTGGTGAGGTAAAGCGCAGCTCGGAATTGGGGTATCGGAACGGTACCGTCGGCTTTAAGCCGAGCCATTCGTTATCCTTACACTTAAAACCAACTGCCCCCTTCTGTTTCACCTTGAGAAGGGGGCAGTATTTATCATATTGGAAAGCGTCATCAGCAGGCCACGGCGGCGGGTAGAGTATCCTGTTCTCGTGATCAGGACCGGTAGAACAGCATCCAGGTGAGTTTAGCGATCGCCCAGGCGATAATCGCGTACACCACCATCGCAATGATCGAGGGGATCTCGAGCACCATGCCATTCGCAGATGGGGTGCCGGTCAGTCCCCAGAAGGGCCACAGAAAGATGTCGGTGAAGCTGTATACGAGCTGGGCAAAGAAATTGCTCGGATTCGCCCCGATCAGTTTAAGGATAACGCGCAAGCCGATTGAACTGATCAGGATCCCGAACATCAGCCAGATAAAAGCTGAGATCCGGTACGCAGTCCGGGCAGCCTGGGCGGATTTATCCACCATGACTCGCTCGACGTGCTTGTGGTCGCCGTGGGAATGAACTCTGGTCGCTTCATATTTTTCTGCCATAGTTATTCTCCCTTTGTTTTTTGATATAGCGCGGGCAGATCCAGCAGCTTTCCGGCTTCATACTGGGCATTGTCCGGCCAGTTATCCTTATCGAATCCAGGTGCATTTTCCAGCGCTGCCTTATCGATGTTCAAGAGGAAAGCGTGCTGCTCGGTATCCAGATCCAGCGCATCCCAAGGGATGGCAAACAGCTTGTCGCCAATTCCCATGACACCGCCAAACGAGAGCACCGCGTAAGCAACACGACCCTCATCCAGATCGATCATCAGCTCTTTTACGCTGCCCAGCTCTTCGCCGGACAGATTGATGACCTTGTCGCCGATCAGCGAAGTAGCTGAGAGAACCCGAGGTAATTCGTGCATGTCTCTCTCCTTTGTGAATAGAATTCTAGAT
>CAZGIX010000244.1:1388-6386 GCA_964525785.1 uncultured Anaerolineaceae bacterium | reverse complement strand
CCACAGGCGTATTGAGGGTGTTCGTCATGTGACTGTGAATGGCTGAAATGCCATCTCTATCAGGCCGGGCACCTGTTCCACCACCCATCGTCTCGTAATATGTAAACGGTGAATTGTTCGCGGGGTCCCAGCCTCCGATCGTCAGATTGTTCATGGTGCCCTGACTGGCGGCGGGAATCATATCTGACAGCGCTGTCGAAAATGCTCCGAAAATAACATCCACAATGCGCTGGGAGGTCTCGACATTCCCACCGGCTACCGGCGCCGGCGGTCCGGCGTTGACGACTGACGCGGGCGGCGCTTCAACCTGGATAGGCGCCAGGCAGCCCGCATTGGTCGGCACATCTGAACCGATGAGACAGCGAATGACATAGTAGACTGCCGAGATGGTGATGGCATACACGGCATTCAGGCTGCCGGTAACCTGTGGGGACGATCCGCTGAAATCGAAGCGCGCCTGCCCGTCGGAGATGGTGATGGATACCTGGATCATTATGGGCTGCGGATTTACACCATCGTCATCCAGGTAATCTGTATAGCGATATTCGCCGGGTGGAATTTTGCTTAGCAGAGCGCGGGTAATTCGCTCGGTGTAAGCCAGCAGCTCACCCATATAGAATTGAATTTCTTCTGCTCCGTTGCGCTCGACCAGGGCTAACAGCCGCTCGGCGCCGCACAGGTTCGCGGCAACCTGTGCGTGCAGGTCGCCAGCGCGCTCTTCAGGGGTGCGGACATTCGCCAGAATCAGGTCGAAAACGCCCTGATTCTGCTGGCCTCGTTCGTAGAGCTTGACAGGAGGGATAATGATGCCTTCTTGATAAATCTCTCGAGCGATAGACATCGAACCAGCGGCAGAACCGCCGACATCGGCATGATGGGCACGGCTGGCGACAAAGCCAAACAGGCGCTCACCCGATTCCGGATCGAGGAAAACAGGCGTTACCAGGGTAATGTCTGGCAGATGGGTGCCCCCACGGAAGGGGTCGTTGAGCAGTACCTGGTCGCCCGGGTAGAGCGGGCCGCATTCACGGATTGCTGCCTGGACCGATAGTGGCATCGATCCAAGATGGACGGGTATGTGAGCGGCCTGGGAAACCATGCGAGCATGCTGGTCGAACACGGCGCACGAAAAATCACGCCGCTCCTTGATGTTGGGGGAGAAGCTGGCGCGCCGCAGGACAACGCCCATCTCGTCGGCAATGGCAGCGAAAGCATGTTTGTAGATCTCAAGCAGGACAGGATTGAAAGCGGTCATACGATCTCCGGGTAAGGTATTGCTCATATATAATGCGTATAGTCATTAACCACTAACAAATCACCATTCATACCCACTACCAAAAACCAACCATTACCCACCAGCACCATCGTATCCTGGCACACAATCACAGCCGGTCCAGGGATCTCCATTCCAGGGGTGAGGCGCTCCAGGTCGTAAAATCCGACGCTCTGCCAACCGCTGGCAAAATACACCTGCCGATGGCCGATGTATGCAGATTCATCCAGCTTGCTCCGTGTGAGGCTGACCTGTGGTGGGGGAGGGGACACCAAACCAGTGCACTTTACCCGCAGATTCACAATTTCCACCCGGGCTTCCAGGCGATCATACCCGTAGCGCTGACGGTGCGCCGAGTGAAAACGGCTGATAAAATCCTCACCGAAGGGTATGCTCAGCTCGTAAGACTGGCCGCGGTAGCGCAAGTCGACCTGGCGCTCTAGGATGGTGTCCTCCTCACGCACGCCTTCGGAAAGCAAATCGCCAATGCCGCGCTCAAGCAGAGGTTTATAAAGCGCCTGCAATGCCTCGATTGGGGTGTCGCCTGGCAGCATGACCGTTCTGGAGTAATCTTTGACCACATTGGCAGCCAACATCCCATAGGCAGAAAATGTGGATGCCTGGCGCGGTACCAGGAGGCGCGGGATTCCGAGCCGGGCTGCCAGGTCGGTAGCATGCAGGCCTCCGGCGCCGCCAAACGACAGCAAAGTGAACTGGCGCGGATCATGACCTCGTTCGACTGAGATCAGCCGTAAGGCACGCTCCATGTGGGCGTTCGCCACCTCGATAATCCCAAGCGCAGCATCCAGGGGAGTGATACCCAGCTGCTCTGCCAGTGGAGCAATGGCTTGCAGAGAACGGGTTGAATCTAACGTCATGCGCCCATCCAGGAAATAATCTGGAGGCAGGCGACCCAGCAGCAGATTGGCATCGGTAACCGTTGGAAGGGCACTTTCCGGACCACCAAACCCATAGCAAGCAGGGCCTGGAAACGCACCGGCACTTTCCGGTCCCACGCGCAGCGCGCCTCCCAGATCCACGCAGGCGATCGAGCCGCCACCTGCGCCAATCGAATGAATGTCCAAAACAGGAATGCCAATCGGACAGCCATCCAGCAAGGTTTCGGTAGTGACTTGCGGCTCACCATCTATCAAAGAGACATCAGTGGAAGTGCCGCCCATGTCAAAGGTTATCAGCAGCAGGCCACTGTCGCCCGACGCCCAGCGCCGGCGAAATCCATCCGGCAGGTCAGCCAGCTGATCGCCGGCCCAGGCAGTGGCCCCAATTTGCCGGGCAGCGACAATGCCTCCCGCCGGTCCCGATAGGATGCAGCGCACCCCATTGCGGCTGGCCTCCTGCGGTGAGATCATACCGCCGTTGGACTGCATCACATGTAAATACACTTTGCGCCTTAAGGCAGCGGCACCCGATAGGCTGCCCAGGGCCATGTGGAGGCGTGACAGGTAGTGTTCCAGTACAGGGGTGACATATGCATTGACGACGGTGGTACTGGTGCGCTCGTATTCCCTGAACTCGGGGAGGACCTCAGATGATACGGAAACGAAATAACCGGCCTGGCGCAATTTCTGGGTACAGATCGTTTCGTGTTCAGGATTGAGAAACGAGAAAAGGAGGGTGACGGCTACCGATTCGACTCGAGAAGCCTGGAGGGCCAGGACGAGCTTCTCCAGACCTTCCAGATCCAGGGGAACGATGATCCGTCCGTGGGAATCAACCCGCTCATTGACCTCGTAGCGCAGCTCCTCAGGCACGATCACCTGCGGCCGATCGGCATTGAGATCGTAAAGGGAGGGACGGTTCTGGCGACCGATCTCGAGCACGTCGCGGAAACCGCGGGTGGTGACCAGGGCGGTCCGGGCTCCTTTGCGCTCCAACAGCGCATTGGTCGCCACGGTTGATCCGTGAACGACCGTGCAAGGGCCGGCAGAGCTGACTTGTAGCAATATGCGCTCGATGCCCGCCAACACCGCCTCGGCCGGATCGTGAGGCGTGGACAGTAGCTTGAAGCGCTGCTGCAGGGCAGTGGATGGATCGTAATAGACAAAGTCGGTGAAGGTACCACCGATATCGATGCCAATGCGGATTGTTCCTGGATTGGTAGCATCTGTCGCGTTGTGCATATTCTATCCCCGCATAGTATAGAGCAACTGGGTGCAATCGACAAGCAGCCAGGCCGAAAATCATTCACAGGTTTTGACAGCAATTTTGAGGTGGATGATCAGCGATTAGAAAAGCGCCATTTGGTGCACAGGACGCCTACCATTTAATAATATGAAGGGTGCGGCACGGACAGCGTTGATACCCAGCTTATGCAGTGAACTCAGATCACTCAGTACTTGATGCCGGCGGGCAGATAAGATCGCCAGGGCGGATTTAGGTCCAATGCCGGGGATCCTCATCAGCTCCTGCCTGTCCGCGCGGTTAACCTCGAGCGGTTTTTCGGATAGGGCATTTCTGGCCCAAGCTAGCTTAGGGTCTACATCCAGGGGCAGGTTGCCTTCGCAATCGAATGCCATTTCCTCGACATCGAAACCATAGTCACGCAGCAAGTAGGATGCCTGGTACAGGCGGTGCTCACGGCGCGCCGAGGCGGGTGGATGCTCCTCCAGCGGCGTATCGGGGACCGGGTTGAAGGCTGAGTAATATACCCGGCTGAGACGCATCTGGCGGAAAAGCTGCTGAGAGACAGAAACCAGCTCAAGATCGCTCTCGCCGGCAGCGCCAACGACAAACTGGGTGGTCGAGGAAGGCCACCTGCCGTTCCAGCCCAGGTAGGATGGCATGGAGCGGCGGATCTCTTCCACCCAACGCAAAGGCTGCAATAGCTCATCGATGAACTCCTTCCCAGGGGCCAGCCGCTGCAGCCGGTGGGTATTGGGAGCTTCCAGGTTGATCGAGATTCGATCTGCAAGACGCATGGACTGCAGCACCTGGTCGCGATCGGCGCCGGGCATGATCTTCAGGTGCAGGTAGCCATGGTAGCCCATCTTGCTGCGCAATATGTCGGCTGTATCCAGGAGCTTATCCTGCGTGCGAACACCGCCGGATAGGATGCCCGAGCTGAGGAAAGTCCCTTGCGTGATGCCGGCAGCGTACAGATCCATGTAGGTGCGGGCGAACTCATCAGGTTTGAAGGTAGCACGGCGGAAATCGCGACCGGCGCGGAAGGGACAATAATAGCAGTTACGCTCACAGGCGGATGTGAGCAGCGATTTCAGCAAGGTAATGCGCCTTCCGTTGGGCAGTACAGCCTGGCTGAGAACAATCTTCTCCGTCTGGCTCCTCGTAGGCCGGGTGGTTGTACCTGCCTCGACCAGCTTGGGGCAGCCATGGTCTTCGGCAGGCTCGAAGTCCATCGACGAGGAGAGCAGCTGGAGGCGGGAGAGGGGGTCCATGGAAGGAAATACGGAAATCAGGCAATTAGGCAACAAGGGTATCAGGATATTAGAACAATTGTACTATATATTATGAGACCTGACAAGGGATGAAGAATTAAATCGAGAATCGAGAGCAGAGAAACGAGAATAGGTAGAGCGAAGAATATGGAGTAGAGATACGAGAACGGTGGGAGCAGCATAGGAGCAGCAAGGGCTAAGCGAGTAGGGGGTTTTGGAATGCAGGAAAACCTAAGGTACAGCAGCGCCAAGGGAAGATCCGTCAGCTAGGATGCCAGCGTTATAAACGGCTAACAGATCGTTTTGCCA
>CAZGIX010000244.1:0-1378 GCA_964525785.1 uncultured Anaerolineaceae bacterium | reverse complement strand
CAGCCAAAAGGGCAGGGAAGGGCTTGACAGAAGGGGATTGACAAATTAATCAAAATTTGATATCATATTTATGAGTTTGATAAGTATTATTATCATACACATAAGGAAACGTAAAAGAAATGAAGAAGAAGGTTAAAATAACCATAGAACAAGCATTGAATTCTTATATTAAGATGGTTGGCTCTTCACGTAGCGAAAATACAGCGCGCACGTACACCAATGGGATGAATCTTTTCTCACAACAACTCGAAGTCCGCCTACTCCCTATTCATTCCACTCCTATCACCTACCTACCAGAAGATGCGATTTCCTGGTTTGCGGCCAACTTGAAAGTCTACGCAGCCTCAACAGAACGGCTATACCTGACGGCTGTCTATGGATTCTATGAGTATTTAACTGCCGAGAACATTATTACTCCAAATCTTTCTAGAATTCGGCTATTAATTCGCCAACGCGCCCGTCGTCCCGGTGTGCGGTTCCCTCAATTTCCCCGCGAGGATATTGATGTTGTTATTAAATATGCAATTAATCTTGTATCTGGTTCTTTCGAGGACAATGCTGGACGCTTACGCAATTTGAGAGATCGGGCTTTTATCTTAACCTTAGCAGACACTGGCATGCGAGTACACGAAGCTTGTAAACTGCAGCGCGGTGATATAGATTGGCACGAAGGTCGTGGGATTATTATCGGAAAAGGAAACCAGCAAGGTGTTGTACGTTTCTCGCGTAGATGTCTCAAAGCCTTAAGAGAATACCTGACTGCCCGTGGCGAGCTCGATGGAGCTTCAGGAAAACCTCTTGCAAGCCTGACTCTCTTCGCTCGTCATGACAAAGGCGCCGGGAAACACATAAAGCCAATTACAACTAAAACAGGCCGAAAAATAGTGGAACAGCGTGTCTCTGAGGCGATTGGTGCTGATGCAATTGGAAGCATTACGCCTCATTCATTTCGTCACTACTTCGTAACAACCGTATTAAGCAGTACGGGAAATCTTAAACTCGCGCAAGAACTCGCACGACACAAAAATATATCTGTTACACAACGCTATGCCCATCTCTCAAATGATGAACTAGACCGTGGATACGAAGAGATATTTAATGAATAATGACATCTCACTTAAACAAGCAACAAGGGTATATCTTCAATACGTCAAAGCTACTTTGTCTGATAATACCTTTCGAGCGTACAGCAGAGGTTTGGATAGATTTATCAAATTCCTGACGGAACAAGATTTTGACATCCATACATCTATTGTGGATGTTAATATTGATCTGTTCATTGGGTTTTTAGACTATCTTGACCGAAATATCAAAAGTATTGCGACTAAGCAAATAAATATTTCTAGTTTGTCCGGTTTCAGGAAATGGCTTAATGATA
>CAZGIX010000243.1:0-6391 GCA_964525785.1 uncultured Anaerolineaceae bacterium | reverse complement strand
AACTCTACTACAAAAGCCCTCTCAACTTAGCCTATTTTTGGCGAAGGTATTGTTTCTGGTAACGATAAAATCTTCTTGATCTGCTCAGCGATTCTCGCTTCCACCGCGGGTTGAAATCGGCGTCGGCTGTCCCGGAAACCGGCTGGTAGCCGGTTCCGGACCCGGGCGCCTGACCGGGCGCAGCCACAGCGACAGATTTTCGGGCTGCAGGGTCTCTTCCACCACAGACATAATCTGGATCTGTAGATTGTCCAGATCGACTTTTTCGCGCAATCCCATGCCGAAAGCCGCCACGATCTTCTCAGCGTCGTACTTCTTGCGGTAGAAGCGCCGGTCGATGTCGTTCTGGATGCGCTTGCGCAGGGGGTTGAACAGGGCGGCGATGAGCAGAGTGGAGATGACGGTGACGACCGCCGACCGCGGTCCGCCGGCGGCGGTCAGCAGGCTTTCCATCAGCACCACGCTGCCAAAGTAGACCAGCGCCAGGGTGAGGGTCAGCGCGCCGTAGACCAGCGTGCGCCGGATGAGGACGTCGATATCCCATAAGCGGTAGCGCAGGATGGCGATGGCTATCGAAACTGGTATGGCCGTCATTGCCAGGAAGGTCAGAACACCAACGATGCTTGTGTCGATAAGGATCAGACCACTAAAAGTAAAGAAAATCACTGTAACCGCATAGAATGAACCGAACAGTCCGCAAGTAAACACCAACCATTTGATCTGTTCGCGCTCGAGAGGTGCTGCCCGCCGGTAACGGATGACCAGCGAAGTCACGCTGGACACCGCCAGAACCAGCAAACCGGCCGACCAGAACGCCAGGAAAACCGGTCCGCTCCAGGTTGACGGTATGAAGCCAATTGGGTTCGGCAACTCCAACCCGGCAGCCTCGATCGAAAAGGTATTATCGAAAGTGTTGAGGAATAAAAAGACTGCCACCATGCCCAGGGCAAGATAACCTACCCAGTTCCAGCGCGGCGAGGGTGGACGACCGGTGGGGAAAAGCAGCATGATCAGGAAGATTGGGAAGATCAAGAGCAACCAGCTCCATCCACTTAACCATAATCCCAGGTATTCGCTCCAGGTGACCTGAGGCGGTAGGCTGGTCCAGCTCTGGACATCCGGCAGAAGGGAGCCGAAGCCTGCGAATGCCGGACCGAACAGCAGCCAGCCGATGAGATTATTCGGTTGGCGGGACACGATCAGTGCACCAACAAAAGCAAACACTACCGGGATTAATCCAGAAACGATCAGCTCTATGACCAGCATCATGAACTCAGTGCCCGGCTTCAGGATTGAGAGCTCATAAACCCATCCATGGGTTACACCCACGCAGACCAAACCAAAGAACGCCCAGGCAAGCCAGGATGCTTTCGGCTTCATACTCTGACCGCCTCCTTAATCCTCATCCACAACCCGTCTTTAGGCCGCAGGGTGACCAGCGGTTCGGGCTCGACTTTCCAATCTGGCGCCAGCTCCAGGCGGAAGCGCTGCAGGATGGTCGCCAGGATGAGCTGCGCTTCGAGCAGGGCAAAGTTATTGCCGATGCACAGGCGCGGCCCGCCTCCGAAGGGGAAATAGGCGTAGCGCGGCCGTCCATCGGATTGTTCGAGACGGAAGCGATCGGGGTCGAAGCTCTCCGGTTCGGGCCAGAACCCCGGGTGGCGGTGGGTGGCGTAGGGGCTGATTACTACCGTCGTCCCGGCAGGGATGGGATAGCCCCCAATTTCATCGTCTTTCAATGCCATCCGCTCGGTGACCCAGGCGGGCGGGTACAGGCGCAGGCTCTCGTCCAGCACGCTGCGGGTATAAGCCAGTTGGGGCAGGTCCGCCAGGCCGGGGGTGCGCCCGTTTAAAACCTTGTGCAGCTCAGCACCTAGCCGGGATTCGACATCTGGATGCTGAGAGAGCAGGTAGAACGTCCAGCTTAATGCCACGGCGGTGGTCTCGTGCCCGGCGATGAAGAGGGTCATCACCTCATCGCGCAGCTGCCGGTCGCTCATCTTTTCCCCACTGGCTTCGTCGCCAGCCTGCATGAGCAGCGAGAGCAGATCGTGATGTTCAGCTTCGCTCCCGCGCCGGGCGGCGATCAGCCGGTAGATCTCCCGATCGAGGTCGGACCGGTTTGCCTTGAACTCCTGGTTGCGCCGGGTGGGCACCCACAGGGGCGGGTAAATGGGGTGATCGAAACGGAAGATCGAGTCGCTCAGCAGGGCAGTGATGCGCGAGCTGATGATGCCGTCTGCGTCGCTGACCCGGCTGCCGAATAAGGCCTGGGTCACGATCGCCAGGGTCAGGCGCATCATCTCCTGCTGGATGTTGATTGCCTGCCCGCCCTGGATGGCGGCACCCCAGCCGTCCAGCGTAGACAGCGTTTCCCGGGTGAACAGCTCGCCAAAGGCGCTGATCTGCTGGCGGTGGAAAGCGGGCTGCATCAGGCGCCGCTGGCGTAGCCAGAACTCGCCGTTGCTTACCAGCAGCCCGTTGCCGAGCAGCGGTCTAAGGCCGGCAAAAGCGCGTGTTTCTTTAGAATAATTGGCGTGATTATCCTGCAGGACGTGCTGGACGCCATCGGGGTGATAAACGGCTACGGCGGCAACTGGCCCCATCCTGAGGCGGACAATATCGCCGAACTGCTCTCTCCATGCCAGCAGGTATGCCAGGCGGTCGCGCTGCAGCTCCGGCAGGCTGCCCGTCAGGAAGTGGCCTCTCGGGCCAGGGATGGTTGAATTAGCGATATCCAAGATTTTTCGCTCCATGAGTCAATCAGGTTTTTTTGTCGATCTCAGCCACAGGCTCACCGTCTCCGGCTGGACGGTATCTTCCACCACTCCCAGCAGCCGCTCGCCAATCTGCTCCAGATCGACTTCCTGGCGCAGCCCGGCGGAGAAGGCAGCGACGGTCTTCTCAGCATCGTACTTCTTACGGTAGAAGCGCCGGTCGATGTCGTTCTGGATGCGGCGGCGCAGCGGGGTGAACAGGGCGGCGATGAGCAGAGTGGAGATGACGGTGACGACCGGCGATCGCTGACCGCCGACAGCGGTCGCCAGGGATTGCAGCAGGATCACGCTTCCGAAGTAGACCAGCGCCAGGGTGAGGGTCAGCGCGCCGTAGACCAGCGTGCGCCGGATAACGATGTCGATATCCCACAGGCGGTACTTAAAGATAGCAAGTGCGGTAGTAACTGGCAGCGTCATCATGGTGAGGACAAGGAGAAGATCGTGTATCTCAAGTCCTATAATCTCGCTCAGGCTGGTGATCTCACTGAGGGAAAGAAATCCCACGTTGATGACCACCGCGTAAGCAAACCACCTGATCTGGGCGCGCTCCTGTCCGGCTGCCCGGTGATAGCGAAACAACAGTGACACTGCTGATAAGAATGCGCTGACCAGGACCAGCAGAAAGGCGAAACTTGAAATATTGGTAAGCACCGCTTCCGCGCCCGGGATTCCAATGGGATTTTCGACGATGTATCGCCATTGTTCCAGCCCTAATGCGATGGTGGGGGTCAGAGAGGTAGAGACAAGTACTATCAGAAATCCAATAACGGTCAGCCAGCCGACCCAACGCCAGCGCGGCGAGGGAGGTCGGCCAGTTGGGAAAAGCAGCGGCAGGAAGGTGAACATCTGAACTAGCGCCCACACCCAGGCCGCGTTGGAGAGCAACCCGAACTCATAGCCAAAGGGCAAGGATCCCCGGTTCGTGATCAGGGCATAGCGGGCATATTCGCCGCCGAAACCGGAGAAAGCGCCTGCCATCCCCGATGTGTAGAAGATCCAACCGATAGGGTTCTCTGGGCGGTGAGCTACAAGCATGGAGCCAGTGGCAGCGAAAGCCCCAAATAAAATCAGTAAGCTGGCTTGATTGGAGAGTGCCTGCGGGCTGGGTGGGTTGGAGCCGACCAGTGTATACCCGACCGCGAGGAGGGCGAGATAAAGCCCGAAAAGCGAAGCGGATAGCCACCACTGCTTGCGATCCATTGAATTGGGAGCAGCGCTCACCTTTGCTTCTTTCTTAATCACAACGACAGGCTCTCCGGCTGCATGGTCTCCTCGAACACAGACAGCCATAGCTCACTCATCTGCCTGGCCGCCGATTGAAATCGGCGTCTGCCCCAGGAAACCGGCTGGGAGCCGGTCCTGACCGCTGACGCCTGACCGGGCGCAGCCACAGCGACAGACGCTCCGGCTGCAAGGTATCTTCCACGACAGCCGTAATCTGGGTTTGCAGGTCTTCCAGGTTCACCTTTTCGCGCAGGCTGCTGGCGAAAGCCGCCACGATTACCTCGGCGTCGTACTTCTTTCGATAGAAACGTCGGTCGATGTCGTTCTGGATGCGCTTGCGCAGCGGGTTGAACAGGGCGGCGATGAGCAGGGTGGAGATGACGGTCACGACCGCCGACCGCGGTCCGCCGGCGGCGGTCACCAGGCTTTGCAGCAGCACCACACTGCTGAAGAAGACCAGCCCCAGCGTGAGGGTCAGCGCGCCGTAGACCAGCGTGCGCCGGATGACGATGTCTATATCCCACAGGCGGTAGCGCAGGATGGCAATGGTTAATGACAGGGGAATGAGCATCATTGCAAACCACCATCCGGCGCTGCCGATTGGCTCCCACCAGGGCCGGAGGGCTCCAGGCTGGAGGTTGAGCAAGGAATAATATGGCACAGCGAAGGCACCCGATAATAAAATTGTCGCGACGATGCCAATCAACACCCATTTGGTCTGCTGGCGCTCGATCGGGCTATACACCCGCCGGTAGCGGTAGAACTGCACACCCATTGCAAGTAGAGTGAGCACACCAAATAAGACATAACCGACACGGGCGCGGGTCGTCGTCATGCGCACCCACTCATCCGTGTTGAGGGTAAGGAGTAAAGCTGCAGTCAGAAGCAGGGAAAGAACCATTAACCAGCGAGTCCAGCGTGGGGTGAAACGCCCATTCGGGAAGACCAGCAGCAGCGAACATGCAACTGGCGAGAATACAATCGACTGAATCAGGAGCGCCAGATCATAGGACTGGGGGAACCAATAGAGCAGGAAATACTCCAGAGGCCCGACCATAATAATTCCGTAGGACAACAGGAACAAAGATAAGAACATGGACATCGATTCGCCTGGTCTCTTTACGTGGACGAGAAGTGCCAGCACCAGGCACAGGACTGCCGCGCCGATTGATAAAAATATGCCCAACCATATGGCAGTCTGCTGGAGGGTCGCAAGGCTGCTGGACGGATCCAACGCCTGGAGCTGCTGCGTGTACCCTGGCAGGGAAGCCAGCGTCAGGATGACCGATGCAAAGAAGGCTATCCACCATAGCCAGCGAGCGAGTGTCTGCTTTATTTCTTGTTTATTGTTTGTTTCAACCATGGTCCAACACTCTCGGGCTGCAGGGGTCTCTCCACCACAACCAGCAAGCGCTCGCCGATCTGCTCACCCGTCGATTAAAATCGGCGTCTGCTACAAATTATTGGTTGATATTATAGCTAACAGACGTCTGGAAAGCGTTACGGGAGGCGTTACGGGAGAACGACGGCAGATCGCGGACAGCCGACCGCGGTCTGCCGTCTGCCGTCCGCTGTCGTCAAAAAGGAATGTCTTCGTCTACAAGGTACTCAGCTGAGTCTTCGCGCACCTTATTCCCCTTTAGTGAGGCGCGAAAAGCCTGTAGTTTAGCAAATATAGCTCATGAGATTATCGATCGCCGACAGCAGACCGCGGACCGCCGTCCGCCGTCCGCGGTTCGCGGTCAAATCCCTTCAGCACCAAACAGGCATTCTGCCCGCCCAGGCCGAACGAATTCGACAGGGCGATCTTCACTTCCTGCTGCAGCGCCTGGTTGGGCGTGTAGAACAGGTCACACTCGGGGTCGGGGTTCTCATAGTTGATGGTCGGCGGGATCACGCCGCAGTAGATCGCCAGGGTTGAGGCCAGGGCTTCCAGCGCGCCGGAAGCGCCCATGGCGTGCCCCACCATGGACTTGGTCGAGCTGATGGTCACGTTGTAGGCCGATTCGCCGAAGACCCGCTTGATTGCCAGGGTCTCGGTCTTGTCATTGAGCGGGGTGGATGTGCCGTGGACATTGATGTAATCCACCTGGGCCGGCTCGACGCCGGCATTCTCGAGCGCCCAGCGCATCGCCCGGCTGGGGCCCAGCCCCTCCGGCTGCAAAGCTGCCAGGTCGTAAGCATCGGAAGAGGAAGCATGCCCGATGAACTCGGCGTAAATGCGCGCCCCGCGCTTCTGGGCGTGCTCCAGGCTCTCCAGCACCAGCGTGGCGGCGCCTTCGGATAAGACAAACCCTTCCCGCAGGGCGTCAAAGGGACGCGAGGCGGCTTCGGGACGGTCGTTATAATTGAAAGGCAGGGCGCGCATAACGCTGAATGCCCCGACCGCC
>CAZGIX010000242.1:0-6396 GCA_964525785.1 uncultured Anaerolineaceae bacterium | reverse complement strand
CGATCCATAACTGGCTTGGCGAAACCGTGAAGATCGATCTTCCCAGCGTCTGATTTACCATCGGTGACATCGACATCCACTACACCGTGGTCTGGCTGATTGGATGTGCTCTTAAGGATCAGCTGCCTGTGCAGCACCCTGCGAATCTCGCTTTCATATACTTCATGCCCTTGTGCATTGGGATGGAGCATCCCTTCAATATCGCCCTGGTTCATCAAAGATTCTTCACAATGAATGAAAAACCGCCCGGGTTTGGCGCAGTATCCGTGACCTAAAAATCCTGTGGTCACATCAATGTAATGCCAGCCATAACGCGGCGCGATGACCGTGCTGAAGGTCCGGTTGAGCTTGTGGGCTGCAACCCGAAAAAGGCGCATATCGGCACCGGTCAAATCCAGATCTGCTACAGACTCGAACACCTCGCAGCTCTTGAGCTTAAATTCGCCATTGCCATCCTTGACATTATCGTCAAAGAAACCAGTCGGATAGCCTACCAGAAAAACGTTGCTCACGTTAAGCTTGTCAATCTGGGCCTTAAGCTGGTCAAAATGCCCGCCTGTCTTGGTCAAAAGGCCGGACTTCAGATCAGGGCCTAACATCTTATCGATACTTTCATTGATCTTGGCGCGAGCTTTTGTATCATCCTCATCAAAAATAATCCAGGATGAGTCGCCAGCGACCATGTCCTTCACGCTGCCGGCAAATCCCAGGTCGTTGCCGCCAATTGAGATAATCAGGGCATCGATCCTGCGCTTGCCGATAGTCCTTCTGACCTCCTCTAGCTGCCCAATCTTCCCGTTCTGATTGATCCAGCTGGTATCATTCCCCCCGCGATCTTCATCGGAACGCGGTTTTAACAATCCGTCCACAATCGCAGCCCCGCTGCGAGCAAAGGTCAACAGGGTAACAACTGTGCCTGCCTCAAGATTTTCAAGATGCCTGGCAGCCTGGACGTGCCCTGAAAGCAATGATCGGTGCGCATTTTTCTCCAACCAGAGGGGCGGCTGATCCATATCGGGTGGCTCGATCTCCACCCCAGCAATTTCCTTCTTGGCAAATATGGAGGTCAGGTATTTTACCGAAAATTCGCTGAGAAAATCCATAAAGTCGTCGAATAATCCACCGTCTGCTTGGTTGAGTTTTCCCGGCTTGTCTGGATTCCCCTCACCGGAGGCGGCCGAATCGCCGATCACGACGACCAGCAGATCGCGCAGGTGGATCGTCTCCATCGGGCTTTTCTCCTCTTTACCGCCTGGTAGCCTGGCGATATATTGGCAGTCGTAGACGCCTTCGGAATCCAGATTAAAACCCTCGGAACGGGATACAGTCGATACCGTGAAAAGCACCTTCCCTGGTTTCGAGAATACCTGATGATCACTCCTGCGGGTGACCCGCCACTCCCAGGAGGTCATATTGGTGGGTAGATTACTTACTTGCATTTTGATGCGCTGTGTCTGGGGGTTAACATAATTTGGGTTGTATCCGTGTTTGACCTGGTCGTCGTAAGCCGTGAAAGCTTTCGTGAACCGGGATTCTGCCTTTACAGTTAATTGGATAGCCATGGTTAAATTCTCCTTTGACCTATTAATACTGAAATCTGATCTGATCCATACTTTCTGCAGTTATGCCAATAAGAATGCCTTGATCATAAAAGCGCCTCTGAATCTTCATCCTCATTTCCATGCTAACAAATCATCGTGACTTTATCGTGTTTATATCGTGAATTCAGGCATGAATCTTGCCTGCGAGCTCGGTGCCTCAACCGATTCGTAGCCGATCATGAACTTAACAGCGTAGGTAAAAACCCGCTGATCAGCGGTGCCAGGATTGGCAGGAGAGTTTGCAGGCTATCAATAATAGACTCTTCGAGCCCCAGGTTTTCTGACAATTGTTTTCGCTTTATGTAGACGTCGGCCCAATTGTCCTGGCTGGGTAAAGGGAGTGTCAAATAACGATCCAGGATTTTCTCCCCAGCGATCAGACGTGAGTTGTATGCAGGCATGTAGATCACCAGCAAGAGCACCGAATAATAAGCGCCATACAACCACACCAGGGTTGCTGGAAATTTGTCGACCACAGTTGGATCGACAGCGATAAGCGCGTTGCGCAACGAGGCTGTCGCCAGGGTAGCCAGACTGACCATAATGCCCAAGATCGCCAGGAAGCCCCCCATATTCTTCAGATGCTGCTGGTACATTGGGATGAGCTCTGCACCCTCAAGCTGACTAAGCAATTGAAAGGCCACCTGAACCAACCAGATTCCTGCCGTGGCCATAAGGGTGGGAATATAGGCGACCAATATAATGATGGAGAGCCTGAGCATCTGATTGGCTAGCGGCCACTGGATATCTGAGATATATAGTACACGTACCAAAGATGGGATCCAGAACAAAATGGTAATGATGATCCCTGAAAGAACCAGATTCCATTTATGCTTGCTGAAATGGGTTTTGAGTTGCTGGAGGACTGCCACAAGGGGACCAATAACCATTGTCAGAAAGGCTGTTTGGCTGCAAATCAATAACTGCCAGATAACAAATTCTGGTGTACTAATAAAAGCTTCACTAGTAGGGGCTTTGGCATTGAATAAGATAACTACAACCCCGATCGCGGCGCCAAAGGAACCCAAGAAAAGCGTTTTGGATGTTTCTTGGGGCAACAGTATAGATTTCTGGATCGATGCTTTCATGGGTTTCTAATCCATTCGATCATTCCTGGCATCCAACGGTAGGGTCATCCAGGCGCCCTGGATGGGGGCCAGGGCGCCTGGTGATCCATGCCTGGGCCAACAGCTTAGCGCTTCCTGCCGTAAGGCGGCCCTGTGATGTTATCGATCCTCCAAACCTCGCCGCCAAGGGTGACGACAAACGCACTGTTGCCGATGAACTCGAACGAGGTCGGTTGGTTCAGGCTGTCCACGATGACGGAGAAGCTGCCGTCCGCGTTGGCCTCCACCAGCGAGCCGGTGTTCGGCATCGCTGGTGAGCCATCCGGTTCGCCCACCGGGAAAATGCCCTGTGCGAGAGCGAAGAGCCCGCGACCGCGGCCGAACTCCACATCGACCAGCAGTGGGGCCCCAGCGGCGACCAGTTCGGCATCGTTCGAATTGAATCCGAACGAAACGACTCTGCCATCCTCAGGCAGATGGGGATTAGGTCCGGCTTCGGCCATGTACACCGTACGGCCTCTAGTCTCCAACCCTGTCGGGACGATGTTGTCGAAAGCCATCAATTCGCTCACCTCCCCCTCGCGTGTGACCCACAGCACGCGGTTGTGGTGCCCGTCGGAGACCATAAACCCGCCGCGGTAGGTTTCCATAGCATAATGGACTCCGGAGGGGATAAAGACATCACTCCCCGACGGGTTATCAATAGACCATTGGCCAATGTCGGCGATGACCGTGTAGCTGTTGGGACCGTCGATTCTGTAGATGCCAACCACTGCAGGGTTAGGCACCGGGACTGGCAGATCAGCGCCGACCATAGTGACCAGCACGTAAGCGGTCTTGCCGATGAAGACAAGATCATTCGCTCCACCGATGGGCACGACCGCCGGCGGCAGGCCCTCAGCGTACGTCGTGACCTCCCCGGACTTCGGATCGACGCGCGATACCTTGCCCGCTGCGCCTTCGGTGACGTACAGGGCCCCATCGGGTCCGATAGTGCTGCCCGAGCTGCCCATCAGGCCTGAGGCCAGCAGGGAGACGCTGGGCTCCCCGAATGGAGCTTTCCCAGCCACTGCCATGCTGCTGCCCAGAATGATCAACAAGCCTAAAGCGATACCGATAGCAATTCTTTTACTGTTCATCTCACTACTCCTTTCCGTTAGTTAAGGGTCTAAAGTGGCGTTGAAATTGGAGCCTAAGCGCATACTTCTTCTCCTTTCGAATACCAACCGAATCTCATTGTCATGTAGCCTTGCCAGACTTTATTCCTGCCTTTTGTCCAGCTCATTTCTCAAGGCGTCTGCCAGCGCTTCCAGGCTGGCGAAGCCTTGCTGTTGATCGCTGCCAGGATCTTCTAAGCGGATGCGTATCACAGTTTCCGAATCTTCATCCCGGCTGAGTTCTTCCCAAATGATCAGCAGATAGATGTGGTAATACAGGGACTGTTTTGAGTCTGTCATTGAAGCCTGGGGCTCATCATCTGCTGCAATCGTATAGGGAACACCAAATCTGTGCGTCCACCACAGTATTCTCCAATCTGTCCGAATATTAATAAAAAAGGCATAATTTATCGTGATATACTTAATCTTGTCACTACGTTACCAAATCAGCGTGAATTTATCGTGCCTGTAGCGTGGATCGTGACTCAAACCGGCTAGGTGGTGGATTATCAACCGGCTCTTTTTGCCAGGTTACACCCGCCAATCGTTCCAGTGAGAATGGGGGGAGCAATCAAGGGGTGTGGAATAATATCTACATAACTTGAGTGCTCCCTGTCTGGGAGGCAAATGGAACCAGTGGAGCTGCAATTGGCGTTTTTTGGCGGCCTACTGGTTGCGCGCGGCGGCCAGCCGCTGGTTGAGCTGACCTCCCAAAAAGCGCTGGCCTTGCTGAGTTATTTGTCGATGACGGGCAAGCCGCAGTCCCGGCTGTTTTTAGCTGGGCTGCTGTGGGGGGACATGCCAGAAGCTCAGGCTCTGATGAACCTGCGCAAGGCTCTCAACCTGCTTCGCCAGCACCTTGGCGACTATCTAACCATTTCTCGTCAGCAGGTGTCCTTCAATATCTACGCTCCCCATCGGATCGATGCGACCCGCTTCATTCAGACGCGCCTGCCTGCGAACTCCCATACAGGCCTCAGCGATGCACAGCTCTCCCAGTTGGAGCAGGCTGTCGCCCTTTATCAGGGCGACTTTCTGGAGGGTTTTTACCTGCGGGCGGCTCCGGAGTTTGAGCAGTGGGTGCTGAGCCTTCGGGCCTATTGTCGTGAACTGGCGCTGGAAATGATGGATGTGATCGCTTCCGAGTATGCCCGGCAGGGGCGGTTAAAGCCGGCTATCCAGTACACCCGCCAGCTGCTGAGGGTGGAACCCTGGCGGGAAGGCGCTCATCGTGAATTGATGCGTCTCCTGGCTTCTGATGGGCAGCGTGGGGCGGCTTTGGCCCAGTACGAGATTTGCCGGCGCCTGCTGGATGAAGAGCTTGGCGTGGACCCGTCCGAAGAAACTCAAAAGCTCTATCGAGCGATCCAATCGAGCGAGTTCAAATCTCCAGCCCCTACCCTAATCAGCCCCTCCCAGGTCAAACCGCTTCGTCCAGCATTTCTGGATGCTGATGGTCCGGGCGGAGAAAGAGATGAAGGGTCTTTTGTTTGCAGGCAGTCTCAGCTGGACCGCCTGGATGAGCACCTGGAGTCTGCGATTGCAGGACGGGGCGGTGTCGTTTGGATTAACGCTGAAGCCGGCATGGGCAAGACCAGCCTGCTGTTCCAATTCTCCAGGCGCGCACTGGATAATTATCCGGGCCTGGTCGTAGCATCCGGTATATGCACCACTTACACAGGTCAGGGTGACCCATACCTCCCGTTCCGCGAGATTTTACGGATGCTCGCCTGTGATCTTGAGAGCAAATGGACTGCCGGTGAGATCAGCCGCGACGATGCCATGAAGATGTGGCAGCGACTGCCGGTTGTGGTCGAAGCCCTGGTCACCAAGGGTCGCAGCCTGATCGACACCTTTGTACCTGCTGGTGCCCTGCTCAGCAGGTGCCTTGCTCACCCAGAGATCCAGCCCCAGCTGACCAGCCAGTTAGAGAGCATTCTCCGTCTCAAGCAAGATACCGGGGTTAATCAGGAGCGCGTCTTTGAGGAGTACACCGATGTGCTCACGGCGATTGCCTCCACTGCACCTGTGCTGCTCATCCTGGACGACCTGCACTGGGCAGATGCCTCCTCGATTAACCTGCTCTTTCACCTGGGACGGCGCTTGAGTCGTGTTCCGGTGTTGATCCTGGGTGCTTACCGGCCCGAGGAGTTCTATTTGGATCGGGAAGATAATGAGAATACGCTCACCAGCGTTTTGAATGAATTCAAAAGGTTGTTTGGAAACTGCGAGCTGCTCCTGGGTCATGAATCGCTGGTAGAAGATCGCCAGTTCGTAGATGCGCTGCTGGACACCGAACCGAACCGGCTGGGCGACGACTTCCGCGCCCATCTGACCCGGTATACCCGCGGCAATCCCCTGTTTGCGGTCGAGATGCTCCGGGAAATGCAGGCGCGTGGCGCTGTGCAGCAAGATGAAACTGGGCATTGGGTCGCCAGCCCAACCATCACCTGGGACGCATTTCCGGGTCGGGTGGAGGGCGTGATCGAGAAAAGGATCAACCGCCTGGAGGCCTGGGTGTTTGAGCACTTCGGGCGCCAGTATAGAGGGGCGACCCACCGCCTTTATTCA
>CAZGIX010000241.1:0-6415 GCA_964525785.1 uncultured Anaerolineaceae bacterium | reverse complement strand
TTGCTTAAGCTGTCCTGCAGCTTCACCTGCGCAAATGCGGTTTCCATATTACTTCCGTGCGCCGTAGGACTCGGCAAGAGCGGTCAGGCGGGCTGCATAAGCCTGCTCAGCCCTAAGGTTGGATTCGACCCCGGCGAGGTACTCTTCCGCCAGGCCGTTCCAGCGGGCGATCTCGGCCGCCTCTGCTCGCATACCAGTGCTGGTCTCAACCCCGAAGCTCTCCGCCAGGCCGTTCAGGCGGGCGATCTCGGCAAGTTCGGCTGCCTGGAAGGAGCTTGCCAGACCGTTCAGGCGAGCGATCTCGGCCTTCTCCGCCCGCAGGCTGGCGCTGGTCTCGACTCCGAAGCTCTCCGCCAGGCCGTTCAAGCGGGCGATCTCGGCCTGTTCTGCTCTGGCGCTCTTCTCGTAGTGCTCAGCCCAACCGTTCCAGCGAGCGATCTCGGCCTTCTCGGCTGCCAGGTAGGGAGCAGCTAAGCCATTCCAGCGGGCAGTCTCAGCCTTCTCCGCCCGCAGGCTGGCGCTGGTCTCGATCCCGAAGCTCTCCGCCAGGCCGTTCAGGCGGGTGATCTCAGCCTGCTCGGCTCTGATGCTCTTCTCGTAGATGCGAGCTATGCCGGTCAGGCGAGCAGCATAGGCCAGCTCCGGTCGCTGCAGGCGGTAGTGCTCAGCCAGTGAGGTGTAGCGAGCGGCCTCTGCTTTATTTTCTCGAGACAGCTCATTGGAGGCGCCTGCCGAGTTGATTGCTGATGCTGCCAGCGCAGCCAGGACCAGCACAGTCAGGATTACGATTGCCACCAGGCTCGGGGGTAATTTCACGCCCTTCGCTTTTTCATTTCCATTGATGATGATTGGTTCTAATGTGGTGTTCATGGTTCACTTTCTCCTTTGCTAGATTTTCTCGGATCGGGCCGCTGGTGGTAAGTTTGCAACGCTGCTGGCCTCGTACGCCAACAGGATAGCAGTTTGTTTGCTTCAAGAGAAGTAGGGGAATAGAATGGAGTAAAAAGGTCTTAATTAGGCGTATTTCAATGGCTGCCAGCCGTGTTCAACCGTCCAGTGCATGGGGGGTAGGGAAAAGGTAGGGGAACATACCAATGGAATTGTATAGTCGATAAATTAAGTCTATAATGTATAATATTCCCGCTCAGCTCCCCTCTCCTGATAACCAACGCGATAGCCTGGGTGGTGTCAATAGATTGCGAAGGTAAGCAGATGTTAGTCAACGAATATTTAAGCGGCCAGTCGGTGAAAGGCTACGATCTCTACGAGCGCATCGGAGCCGGTGCGTTCGGCGCCGTCTACCGGGCTTACCAGTCTACCATCGGTCGAGAAGTGGCGGTCAAGGTGATCCTGCCGGGTTTTGCCAACCACCCGGATTTCATCCGCCGCTTCGAGATGGAAGCCCAGCTGGTGGCCCGCCTGGAGCACATCCATATCGTCCCCCTGTATGATTACTGGAGGGATCCGGAGGGAGCCTACCTGGTGATGCGCTGGCTGCGCGGCGGCAGCCTGAAGCAGGCGATAGAGGCCTCCCCTTACGACCTGGCCTCAGCCGTAAAAGTGATGGACCAGATCTCGTCCGGGCTGGCGGCTGCCCACCGCAAAGACATTGTCCACCGCGATCTCAAGCCCTCCAACATACTTCTAGATGAAGAAGGCAACGCCTACCTGGCGGATTTCGGCATCGCCCGCGACCTTGGACAGCCTGCCGGAAGCACAGATAAAGGAGACGCTGTAATCGGCTCACCTACCTACCTCTCCCCGGAGCAGGTGCGCCGCGAGCTGGTCTCACCCCAATCCGATATCTACAACCTGGGGGTGCTGCTCTACGAGCTGCTCGCCGGGCAGCACCCATTCCAGGCTGCCACACCCGTCGAGATCATGTATATGCACCTCAACGATCCGCTTCCGCCGGTCACTGGTCTGGATCCCGACCTGCAAGAGGCGATCAACGCCGTCATCCAAAAAGCCACCGCCAAGAACCCGCGCCAGCGCTACAAGGATGTGCTCGAGATGGCGGCGGCATTTCGCCAGGCTGCAGATTTAGCGCAGGGCCAGAGCGGCAGTAGCCTGGTGGAATCGCTCACCGGGCGGGAGCAGGAGATCCTGGCGCTGATCGTCGCTGGGCGCTCCAATAAGCAGATCGCCCAGGACCTGTATGTGGAGCTCACCACAATTAAGTGGTACATTACTCAGATTTACCGTAAGCTGAACGTGCGCAGCCGTATGCAGGCCATTGTACGCGCTCGCGAGCTGCAGCTCACTCTGCCTGGCAGAGACGGCAGCAGCCCTGTCGGCGAGGAGAGCAGCCTGCCCATCCCCGCGCTGGAGCGGACCAACCCTTATAAGGGTCTGCGCGCCTTTGAAGCTGCGGACAGCCGGGATTTCTTCGGGCGAGAGACCCTGACGAGCAAGCTGGTTGCCCGCCTGGCGGAGGAGGCTAACCTCTCGCACTTCCTGGCGGTCATCGGACCCAGCGGGTGCGGCAAGTCCAGCCTGGTCAAGGCTGGCTTGATCCCGGCCTTGCGCCGCGGCGACCTGCCTGGATCGGAGCGCTGGTTCGTGGTGGAAATGACGCCTGGAGAGCGGCCGCTCGACGAGCTGGAGGTCGCCCTCTCCAGGGTTGCCGCCAATCAGGGAGAGAACCTCCGCGCCCACCTGGAGCGGGATGCCAGCGGTCTGCTGCGCGCCGCCAATCTGATCCTGCCCCAGGATGGCAGCCAGCTGCTGCTCATGATCGACCAGTTCGAAGAGGTCTTTACACAGGTGGGCGAGGCTGAACGCCGCCAGTTCCTCGACTTAATCACCGCGGCGGCGTCCGCGCCGAAGGGCCGAGCCTGCATCGTCATCACCCTGCGAGCTGATTTTTACGATCGCCCGCTGCAATATCCTGAATTCGGTGAGCTGATCCGGCGGCGCATGGAGACCGTGTTACCGCTCAGCGCCGAGGAGCTGGAGCGAGCCATCCTGCGCCCGGCAGAGCAGGTCGGGGTGAGATTCGAGCCCGGGCTGGCAGCAACGATTATCGAAGACATCCACTACCAGCCCGGTGCGCTGCCTCTGCTGCAGTACGCCCTGGCAGAGCTGTTCGACAACCGCCAGGACGGGACTCTCACCCAGAAGGCTTATCGACAGATTGGAGGCACTGCTGGCGCCCTGGCTAAACGCGCCGAGCAGATATATGCCCAGCAGAGCCAGGAGGGGAAGGAAGCTGCCCGGCAGCTGTTTCTCAGATTGGTATCCGTCAGAGATGGAGGGGCGGGGGGCGGCAGTGCTGCGGAGACCCAGCACCGGGCATCCCGTGCAGAGCTGCTCGCCATCGCCGGTGACGCTGACCTTATGGACGAGGTGATCGATACCTTTGCCGCTTACCGCCTGCTCTCCCTGGACCACGACCCGGCGACCCGCAAGCCGACCGTGCAGCTGGCGCACGAGGCCATCTTGAGCGAGTGGGAGCGGTTGCGTGCCTGGCTCGATGAGAGCCGGGAAGACTTGCTCCAGCAGGCGCGCCTGGCCGCCCTGGCCCAGGAGTGGCAGGCGGCGGATCGAGGCGAAGGCTACCTGCTGCGCGAAGCGCGCCTCGACCGGTTCTCTGCCTGGGCGGCGAATACCAGCCTTAAGCTGGCGCCCGACGAAGCTGCCTTCCTGCAGGCCAGCCAGGCAGCCAGGCAGGCGCGCCTGTCCGAGGAAGAGGCCCGCCGCCAGCGCGAGCTGGAGACCGCCCGCAAGCTGGCTGAGGCCGAACGGCGTCGGGCAGATGAACAGGCCCTCGCGGCTAACCGACTGCGACGGCGGGCTGTCTTCCTCACCGCTTCTCTTCTGGTAGCCCTGGCGCTGGCAGCCGCTGCCCTTCTTTTTTTCCGCCAGGCTGAAGCGCAGCGCCGGCTGGCTTTTACGCGCGAGCTGGCTGCGGCTGCCATCGGCAACCTGGATCAAGACCCAGAGCTCAGCCTGCTGCTGGCTTTACAGGCCGCCGAAGAGACCAACCAGCGAGACGGCACTATCCTGCGCGAAGCGGAGGATGCCCTGCATCGCTCCCTGCAAGCGCACCGTTTGCTGTTGACTATCCCTCATGGAGGTGCGCTGGCGCTCAGCCCGGATGGCGCCCGGATCGCCACCGGCGGCGGGGAAGGTATGATCAAAACCTGGGACGCCAGCACCGGCGAATCACTGCTGGCCTTCTCGGCCCATACCGGCGCTATCTCCGACCTTGCGTTTAGCCCCGATGGTGAACGTATCCTCTCGGGCGGGCTGGATGGAACGATCAAGCTATGGGAGGTCGCTTCTGGTAAGCAGCTGCTTTACATTGCTTCACCCAAAGGTCCGGTCTACAGCGTTGCCTATAGCTCGGATGGGAGCCGCCTGACTACCGGCATGCTGAATTTGATCGTGAACTGGAATGCCTCCACGGGAGAAGAAATTTCACGATTACTGGATATCAATCTGTGCGGCCCCGTCCGGGATATCGATTACTCTAATCGGGGAGGACGGATGGCTGTTACCCTCTTTGGCGGCTGCAGCCTGGTTTTCGATGTCCTTACTGGTGAGCAAGTCAATTTTGACAAGGAGCCGGTGAGCGTTAATGTCTCCGGAGTGGCCTTGAGCCCTTCCGGAGGTCGCTGGGCTCTGCCCCTGGCGCGCGGGGTCGCCAAAGTGCGTAACGTGCTCACAACCGACGGGCAGGTTTATTTCTATGGCCATACTGGAAACATCTTCGGTTTGGAGTTCAGCCCAGATGGGCAATTCCTGGCAACCGGCAGCGAAGACGGCACCGCTCGTTTATGGGATTCCAGCACCGGCGAGCAGTTGGCCGTCATGGCCGGGCATCGCCGGCGCGTAAACCGGCTGGCATTCTTCCCAGACGGACAGCGCCTGGCGACTACCGGCGACGACAACACCACCCGTGTATGGGATGTCTCCATCGGCGGCAGCCGCGAATGGTTGACATTGGGTGATCTGTCCAGCGAGGCGGAGTATGTGGTCTTCAGCCCGGATGGGCGCTATTTTGCCACCAATAATTCCTACCGGGTCAGCATTCACGATGCCACGACTGGCGCAGAGGTATCCACTCTCGAGCATGGCAAGAGCAACTGGACAACCGTCGACTTCAGCCCCCAATCCGACCGGGTTGCGGCAATCTACGATTTCTTTGTTCCGGGCATCCTGGATGCCAAAACTGGAAAATTATTGATGAAGTACATCGGTCACACCAATGGTGTCACAGCTCTTGCCATAAACCCAGCAGGCGACCGGTTGATCTCGGGCGATATAGCTGGGATAATCAAAATATGGGATGTCGCCAGCGGGGAAGCAATAGGCACCCTCGAAGGTCACACCAGGCAAATCTGTGATCTTGAGGTCAGTCCAGATGGGAGTGAGGTAGCCAGCTCAAGTGAGGATGGGCGGGTGATCCTGTGGGATCTGGCTTCGGGAGAGCCTGGGCTTACCTTGATCGAAAACCAGCCGGCAGTTGTCAGCCTGTCCTTCAGCCCGGATGGGGAGCGCCTGGTCACTTCCGGTGCCGATGGCAATGCCCGGATTTGGGATACGACCACAGGAAAATTGCTGCTCACCCTGGAGGGGCACACGGGCGCCATCACCGGGGTCGATTACAGCCCCAATGGGAAGCGCATCGCCACCGCCAGCGTTGACAGCACCGCCCGGCTGTGGGACGCCAGCAGCGGCGAGGAGCTGCTGACTCTAGTTGCACATACCTCTGGGGTTACATCGGTGGCTTTCCACCCGGATGGAAAGCGCCTGGCAACCAGCAGCGTGGATGGCACAGTGCGCATCTACGCTTTGGATCTCGCGGATCTCATGGAAATAGCGCGCCAGCGTCTCACCCGCACCCTGACGCTCGAAGAATGCCAGCACTACCTGCACCTGCAGGCATGCCCCAAGTAGCACTCTCGAGCGTTGCTCGTTTCGATTCTTCCCAATTGTGATCTAACACTATCCCATATCCCGTGTTTGCCGCTCAGGTCAGTGTTATTTATCCGATTTCAGCCGGCATCTCTTGATTTAAGGGGATCCATAAGATAGGGAAGTCTTCAGGTAAATATAGGGGGTGATTCCCGATGCGCCGATATAGGATTTATTGTATCCTATTTATCAGATATACATCTGCCGGAGAACAATTCATAAGGAGCTGGATAATGGAAAACCCGATTGGCTGCTGGGGCGTCTCATCCTGTATTGATCTGTACGATTGCGACCTTCATGTAATGCAGGACGCAGATGCGATCAAGCGTTTCGTACGCGAGCTGTGTGACCTGATAAAAATGCGGCGTTTTGGAGAAACACAGGTGGTACGCTTCGGCGATGATCCGCGGGTCACCGGATTCAGCATGACCCAGCTGATCGAGACCTCGCTGGTGTCCGCCCACTTTGCGGACAATTCTCAGACCGTCTACTT
>CAZGIX010000240.1:0-6470 GCA_964525785.1 uncultured Anaerolineaceae bacterium | reverse complement strand
CTCGGAACGACATCCTCGCCGCTCTATCACGACAGGATCGACACGTACCCATTGCCACCATCATGCGCCGTGATTTTCAAGTGGTAGATGCCAACGAAATGCTCGAACCGGCTTTTATTCGCTTGCAAACTTGCGATTGTCACACAATGCCGGTAACCTACAACGGCCGGTTGGTTGGCTTGCTGACAACAGATAATGTTGGCGAGTTCTTGATGATCCAGGCGGTAATGCGCCAGGCCCCCCAACAGCGCCGAAGTTTTGCGCAATGATCGAGGACAATCCGGCGACAGCCTTTGAGCCATTCCACCATCGACAGAACCTCGGGACCTTCCGCGTTTGTGGAAGGTCCCGGTGTGATTCGTGCAGGAGGGTGAAACGCTGTTCGCGCGCATGGTGGCCAGCTCGGGCAAAGTGAAACGCATCCGGAACAACGCTCACGTCCCCATTGCTCCTTGCAAAGCAGATGGCGCTTTGCTCGACGAGTGGGTTCCTCGATTTTCTTGTACTTCCTTTAGCTTTATGTTTGGTGGTCGTCATATGTCATAAAAGAAACTATTTCCTTGCCAACTTCGTCTGGGCGTTCGAGAAAAGAGAAGTGCCCGCATTCCCTCAATACAACCAGGCGCGCCCCAGGTATTGCCTGGGCAATGTGGGCAGCACAGGTCATGGGGACGAAATCATAGTCTCCATGAATGACCAGAGTTGGGATGGTCAACCTATTAAGCTTGGGTAGTAAATTGTAATCGCTCAACAACCATGTTTGTTCATAAAGTCGATCCTCGATGGCTCTTGCCTTTCGAATCCCCTCTGGTGTCATGCCCACTCGCAGGCTCTTGATTACGCTTTCGAGATGCTCTGGCTGCCGGATGGTCGCCCTGAAATGGATTCGATAGTACTCCGCATCCATTTCGAGATCACCCTCCTGATACTTAGCCGTGGATAACAGGGCTTTCATCTTTTCTAAGTCGCCAGGCACTGTCGAGCGACGTTCCTGCCGGAACAACATAAAGTCGTCGTGAGAAGCAGGAGCGGTATTCATCAAGATCAAATGGGATACACGATTCGGATGGCGAGTCGTGTATTCCATTGCCAGCAGCCCACCCCAGGAGTGCCCCAAAACCGCGATAGAGTCCAGTTGAAAATACTCCCTCAGGCCTTCCAAATCCTCGATTTCTGAGTTAATGCTCACCCACTCGGGCCGGATATTCCTCCCGGACTTGCCGCGGCCTCGCTGATCATAGTAAATGAGTCGGAAAGACGTGGAGAGGCGATCCATCTCGGGGAGGAAATAATTGTGGTCAAAATCAGGTCCGCCATGTAAGACGATGATTGGCTGTCCCGGGCCGATTTCGCGATAATATAACCGAACGCCGTTGACCTGGGCATAACCTTCGCGGGGAGCGAGCTGATCAGAGGGTGAATTGGTATGCATACAGACACCATGGGATAGGAGCGGACCACCACTTAAATCTACTGGAATTTGTGCCAAGAATAAATGATAGCAGACACTGTTTAAGTACCCGATAGGTTCAGTTTATATACTCCTAAACATCTAATTTTAACCTTTCTGCTTGACCTCCAACCAGATTCTATCACCCGCTCCCCGCTTGCCCGCCTGTAAATCAGCCAGATTAGTCAGCGAAACAAACAGCGATCTATTCCCCAGGCAGTAATCGATCTCGCTGCGAATGTTGCCCATGCAGGAGCAGTTATCACACGCCAAGAACATCTTCCCACCGCTAACCTGGTGGGAATTGCGCCACTTCGTCTGGCACTGCTCGATGGTCTTATCTGTATTGCGCTCGACTTCCACTAAGTGGCCATACCCTGATCATCAGCGATTATTGGATCCGGGTAGAACTAGCTGTCAATTGACGGGGTCAAGTTCACAGGGAAACGCTATAATACGTTCATGGTCAAGCCCACGCCTTCCGATCCGCAGCACAATCTGATCCGTATGGCTGAAGTACTGGCGGCCCTGTCCCTGGCGACTGACCTGGGAGCGGGTAGGCCGATGGGCCATGCTATGCGTGCCTGTACGCTCGGCATGAAGATGGCCAACGAGCTGCGTCTCTCGACGGCGGAGCAGGCAGAGCTATACTATAGCTTTCTCCTTATGCATTCAGGTTGCACGGTTTTGTCATTGGGATTGGCCCCAGCCATACAGGGAGATGAGTTGGCAGCTATCGGGGATGGCGCATTGCGTGATGATTCGAACTTACTGGATACGCTAGACTGGATGAGGAGATTTGTTTCTCCAGATGCGCCTCTCCATACACGGACTCTCAATATGATCAGCATGTTGCTTCATTCCCGTGACGCCGGGGATCATCTACGAGGCGCTTGTGAAGTGGCCGTTCGAGTAGCACAGCGGCTCGGCATGCCGCAAGGGGTCCAGGAGGCCGTTCGCCACTATCTTGAGCGTTGGGATGGAAAAGGGCCCTATGGCATGGCGGGAAGTGCTATTCCACAGAATGCCCGCCTGCTCCAGTTGGCGCTGAAGGTGGAGGCGGCTTTTACGGCCCGCGGACGGGGTGGGGCCGAAGCCATGGCGCTCGCGCAAAAGGGCAAGCTCTTCGATCCCCAGATGATCGACGTCTTTCTCGACGTTGCCCGAAATCCCAGCCTATGGGATACTCTTGCGCAGGAGGACCTGTGGCAGGTGGTTCTCGATCTCGAACCCGATTCGCCGTACCGTGAGATGAATGAGACCAGGCTGGACGATGTCGCCTTTGCCGTGGCGGACTTCGTGGATTTAAAGACCCCTCTCACTGTGGGCCATTCCAGGGAGTCCGCCAGGATCGCGGAGAGCCTGGCGCGCAGGATGGGGTTGGCTCCCTCAGAGATAACCCATATCCGCCGGGCGGCGTTGGTCCACGATCTCGGGCTGGTCGCGCTGCCGGGCAACATCTTGCGAAAACAAGGCCCGTTGAGTGCCGCCGACACGGAAAAGCTGAGGCTGCACCCGTATTATACCGAGCGCGTTCTTTCCCGCGTTCCGGCGCTTAGTGCGGTGGCAGCCATTGCCGGCAAGCACCACGAGCGGTTGAACGGGAGCGGCTATCACCGTGGGCTATCCGGAAACGAACTGCCATTGAGCGCCTGTATCCTGGCGCTGGTCGAAGAATTCCAGGAGCGCGTGCAAGCCCAGCCAGGCCGTGACCCAAAAGACGCCATTAAGTCGCTGAAACCCGATGTGGGCGCGCTGTTCTCTCCAGATTGTTTTGAAGCATTGGCGCAAGAGTTGGGGGTGGCTGCGCCGAAACCGCCACGCCGGCGTAAATGGCCCGCAGGTCTAACCGACCGCGAAATCGAAGTATTACGGCTGCTGGCTACGGGGGCTAGCAACCGCCAGATCGCTCAAGAGCTTTTCGTCAGTGAAAAGACAGTCGCTCATCACCTGGAGCACATTTATAACAAAATCGGTATTTCCAGCCGGGCGGCAGCCGTATTTTTCGTTATGGAACAAGAGCTGATTGCTTAGCCACAAACTCCAGGAACGAAAAGAATGGTGGATACGGACAGGGTTTCGGATCAGAAGCCCTGTCTTTGTTAAAAAATGGGCAATTCTACCGATGAAAAATCATCCGCTTTCCTTTAGACTCTTATCAACAACCTATCTTTACACAAACCCTTCCGTATAGATCTTTTTCATTTCAAATTGCAGTCAGGAGGTACTTACGATGGAACAAATACCATCACTCGATGGCACTCTTATGGGTGTACAGCGCAGCGGTGCAGGACAACCGCTCCTCCTCATACATGGCGGAACTGCAGACCACAGGCGCTGGTCATCTATCACGCCAAAATTTGATCAGCATTTCACCGTCTATGCCATGGACCGGCGCGGCCGGGGAGGCAGTGGAGACTCTCCAGATTACGAGATCATGCGTGAAGCAGAAGATGTAGCCGCAGTAGTGGAGGCGATCGGTGGGCCAGTTTCCGTACTTGGGCACTCCTACGGCGGACTTTGCAGCCTGGAGGCAGCTTTGCTGACCGACAAAATTAACAAGCTCATCCTCTATGAGCCGCCTGTGCCGCTGGGCCTGCCGATGTATACGGCAGACTTCCCCGATCGGATGCAGGCTCTGATCGAGAGCGGTGAATTGGAAGCCGCGCTGGAAATGTTCATTCGAGAGGAAGTGAAAATGCCTGAGCACGAACTGGCCGTGTATCGACAGCTGCCGATGTGGAAAGAGCGGATCAAAATCATCCCAACGGTTCTCAGGGAACTGGTGATTGACCGGACATACAAATTCGATGCAGCCAGATTTGCCAGCCTGCAGGTGCCGACACTGCTTTTGCTGGGCGGAGACAGCCCACTCCTTTTCCGGCAGGCGACTGAGACGCTTGATGCAGCTCTGCCAGACAGTCAGGTCGTAATTCTACCCGGCCAGCAGCACATCGCCATGGATACCAATCCAGAGCTTTTTGTTGGAGAAGTGCTTCAATTCCTGCGAAAGGAGGAATCCCATGTCTACTGAGGAAAATGAGAAGGTAATCCTGCATTGGTTTGAGACTTTAAACCAAGGGGATATTTCCCTGTTGGATCAGTTGGCCGATGAGTTATTTACGAAAGATTTCTGTTGGCATGACCCCAGAATGCTCGGTTTTGAACCAGGACCGGAGGGCGTCAAGAAATTCATCCATGATCTGCTTACCGAAAATACCGGCGTACAGGTAACCGTACAGGATATATTTACACATGCGGATAAAACTGCGTACCGGTTTACTGTGACTATGACGGATGTCGCCAACAGGCAACTGGTGAATGTGCAGCTCATCGCCATCGACCGCTTCGTCGGTGGTCGGATCGCTGAGGAATGGCAGCTGAGTACCCCGGGCAGCTGGAGGTGATAATGAATAGGATCATTTCGAACAAGGTCATTTCGCGTGACGGTACACCTATCGCTTATTACCGCAGTGGCGCGGGGTCGCCGCTTGTCATAGTCCCTGGTACAGGTGCGGCCAATCCGGTAGCTTGGACCGCCGTCATCCCGGCATTGGAGAAATACTTTAGTGTTTGTGCTGTTGATCGGCGCGGCCATGGAGCGAGCGGAGATAGCCCCATCTATGCCCTTGAGCGTGAAATTGAAGACATTGCCGCGATTGTCGACTCGCTTGGAGAGCCGGCGCATGTTTTGGGGCATTCCTTTGGGGGTCTCCTTGCCCTTGAGGCGGCGTTGCGCACACGGAATATTCGTAAGCTGGTCTTGTATGAGCTGGCTATAGGTACGCTCGAAGGCGTGTTGCCTTACCCTGAAGGTTTCCTCGACCGGCTTGAAGCGCTGCTAAACGCTGGTGACCGAGAGGGAGTGCTGACTATGCACTACCGTGAGCTCGTGGGGATGTCGCCCGACGAAATTGAGCCGTTCAAGGCATCACCTGCCTGGCCGGAACGATTGGCGATAGCTCACACCCTGCCGCGCGAAATGCGAGCCGAGGAACGCTATACGTTTGATGCGCGGCGGTTTAATGATCTGCATGTCCCGACGTTGCTCCTGCAGGGCGGCGACAGCCCGGATGTCTTGAAAGGCAGCACCGAGGCTGTGGATGCAGCCTTGCCCAACAGCCGGATCGTCGTGATGTCGGGGCAGCAGCACATCGCGATGTACACAGCACCTGAACTCTTCGTCGGTGAGGTTATGCAGTTCCTGGAAGAGTGATGCAGTGGTTGGTCGTCAAGCCAACATGCTATGCGCAATCGACTTGAGGGGCAACGGCGCTTTCCGGACGATAGGGAACAGCTCGCAGCCCCAGGCTCCGCCCTGAGGGCTTAGCCCGAAGGGTTTCGCAGCCGAGCAGCCTGCCCAGGAGGCTGGCGATTTCGCCTTCTCCCGCGCTGGGGTCAAGGATTCGCCTGCATGTGCTCGTTGGAAGCGGGATGAACCAGGAAGCAGTAGCTTCCACCATGTGAGGTAGGTAGGTGCGGTACCCGCCTTTTTCCATGCCTGCAAGTCTCAAGTGTGAATCCTCCGTGTGAATGGCTCCGAAAGACATACTGCCGCCAAGGGTATGAGGTTCCCTCGGGGATAAATAATATGGACAATACTTGTCTTAATAATCGTTACGGTCTATAATTGGTCCGGGATCACCTCCTTGGTAATCTCCTACAAACAACTGATGAAATGAACTCACCAACGTTGGGATCCCGTTCGGCTAGGGATCCCTTTGCATTATTGAACATACCTACGCCTCTAGTATGTACAAAGAGACAGGATAATGAACTTAACTCAAAACAATGAGAAACCCTATTATGACGTTGTTTACGGCGCTCAGGCGGCGCGATTCGCCTGACATCCAAAAGAGCTGATCGCAGGCTGGCCCGATCCGTTTAACTGGCAGGGTCAATAATGATGTATCCATTGATTGGAACCATCGTTGTGGCTGTAAGTTCTCTGGTTTATGTAAGCTACCGCAACGACATCCGTAAAGCTTACGAGTTTATTGCAACCGGCAGTAAAATGATC
>CAZGIX010000239.1:0-6474 GCA_964525785.1 uncultured Anaerolineaceae bacterium | reverse complement strand
GCGCGTGCTGCCCCGATTTATCTTTACCTGTTGGAATATCTATAGTCAGCAAGGTCCAGAGTATAAAAGGAGAAAACAGCAATGAAAGCGTTACGGTTTAACAAACGGAATATCACAATATTAAGCTTAGTAGGTCTGGTGTTATTGAGTCTACTCTTGCTCACCGGGATAGCTACAGCTACCCCATCCGAAGGCGTAAGTAGCGCGCTAGAAGCCAGAGGTATTCTGCCGGAGGTGGTCAGGGCGAAATTTAAGGATGGGGAGGGCGGATTCACAAATGGGACGGAAGTGGCTGAGGTCAGATTGGTCAGATTTACTGTGGAACCAGGTGGAACTTTCGGCTGGCATCGACACGGGGGGCCTGTGTGGGCAATTGTTAAAAGTGGAACGCTGACGATTTACAGCGGAGATGACCCCACCTGCACACCACAGCTATATGGAGCGGGAAGCGCCTTTCTCGACCCAGGTGACCATACGCATCTTGGCATAAATGAAACCAATGATCCGGTGGAAGTCTTAGCTACATTCATGCTGCCAGAAAAGGGCGAGCCCCGGCTTGATGCCCCAGATCCAGGTGTGTGTGGCGATTAAAGATGGTGTCTTATCCGACCCTTCTTACTGTGGTGCCAAGAATTCACGGCTGTCCAGAGTGATCTGGGCAGCCATCTTCTAATTTGTCTGTGATAACTTCTTCTGAAATCATGATAGACAACATCCACTTCAAAGGTGGTCACTCGAATAAAACGGGAGAAAATGATGCTAACTCAAGAACTTACCGAAGTAAATCATCAGCCTCGGATTGACAAAGAGGTTATTGAAAACTTTAAGTCGAAATTGCGTGGAGGACTATATTTACCCGGCGAAAGTGGTTATGAACAAGCCTGTTCTATCTGGAACGGTATGATTAAGCGACGTCCCAGATGGGTGGCCCGCTGTACAGGGGTGGCTGATGTGATTACCGCCGTCAACTTTGCCCGTGACAACGATTTAATCTTATCCGTACGTGGCGGCGGGCACAACGTGGCTGGCAGCGCTGTGTGTGAAGGGGGTCTGATGGTCGATCTCTCACTAATGCGCGGTATCCACGTTGATCCATATAAGAGAATAGCCCGCGTTCAGCCCGGCGTCAATTGGGGGGATTTGGATCGGGAAACACAACTCTTTGGCCTGGCAGTTCCCGGCGGTATCGTATCCGCTACAGGCGTTGCTGGCCTGACGCTGGGTGGCGGCTTCGGCTGGCTTTCTCGCAAATATGGCCTCACCAGCGATAGGCTGCTTTCAGTGGATTTGGTTTTGGCCGATGGTCGCTTCTTAAAAGCCAGCAGCACAGAGAACCCAGATCTCTTCTGGGGCATTCGTGGCGGTGGCGGCAACTTTGGCATCGTAACCTCGTTCGAGTTCCAACTCCAGCCGATCGGCCCCGAAGTAATAGCCGGCTTAATTTTCTATCCTTTTGAGGATGCGCCAGAGGTGTTGGAATTCTATAGAGAGTTCACAGCAAATGCACCCGATGAACTGGGGGTTTTGGCTGTGTTGCGCATTGCACCCCCCGCTCCTTTCCTGCCAAAGCAGATCCACGGTCAGCCGGTGGTAGGTATAGGCGTGTGCTATGCAGGGTCTACTGGGGACGGAGAACAGTTTGTACGGCCACTCAAGGAGTTTGGCTCGCCGTTGGTTGATTTGGTCGGCCGCAAGCCGTTCGTGGCTCATCAAACAATGCTTGACGCTGCTTCGCCTGCCGGGCGTCGCTACTATTGGAAGTCAGAGTACTTGTCGGAATTGAATGATGATGCCTGTAAAACCCTGGTAAATTATGCGGCCAATCTATCTTCGCCAATGACATCTGTATTGGTTTTCCAACTCGGTGGCGCAATCAGCCGAATGGGTGAGCATGAGACAGCCGCAGGCAATCGAGATGCCGCCTACGTGCTGAATATTCAATCTGCCTGGGATGCTGCAGACCAGACAGATATACATATCGAATGGACACGCAAATTTTGGCACGACATGCAGCCGTTCTCTTCAGGCGGCGTCTACGTGAATTTCTTGAGCGAAGGTGAGGGAGACGCCCGTATTCGGGCAGCTTACCCTGGCAATTATGAACGATTGGTAGAACTTAAGAACAAATACGATCCAACGAATTTGTTCTGTATGAATCAAAATATCAAACCAACCGTGTAAGCCTGGGGTCGATGTTGCGTTCGTGCGAAAGACCTACACAGGCACGCCAACTCTGTAGGTCTTTCTTGCATTGATAAATCTGATTGCTCGTGAAAAAGATTGGACTTCATACTATTGGAATAGCAATAGTTCTTTGTCACCGCAAAAAACCGCAAAAACAAAAGTAAAGGCGATGTCCTATTTCAGCTTATGGGAACGTTTATGCAAAACAGGTGACGTATCTGTCAAACGGTAGAATCATCGTAAGTTGGATGAATGTTTTTAAAAGGAATACTTCACTTGCCAACTCGGTTTCGCAGGTGTGGTGACGAAGCCTTGGATCGCCTGCAATTCCCATACGCACGTTCATTCCGCACTCAAGGCAGCACCACTACTTCCTCTCCAGCTCCACCCTCATCTGCTCCCCATCCATGATAAGCTCGATCCAGCCATCCCGGTCGGTGCGCAGCAGGTTGTATCCTTGCACCGCTTCGAGCGTCTCCTCATCAGGCAGTCCCTCTCGGTCGCCGGCTGCCACGCTGAGCAATACCACCTGAGGGCGCAGCTTCTCGATCCACTCCGGTGGGTTGGCGGCGGTGCAACCCTGCCTGGCAGCGCATGTCTCACTATGAGGAATTCCGAGCGCGCTCACCCTGGCGGAATGGCTGCACCGAATCCAGGTACAGAATTGTCGTAATTCCGTGCAAGGACCACCGTCTCAAAAAATTTACATATTGTAATTTACACAATACCTGTTATAAATAGAGTAATAATATACGATTACTCAGCATAGATTAGATCCTGACCAGAGTTTACTCACGATGCCCCATTTGCCTCGCTGCCTCTTCAGAATCAAATCTACTCCTACAACACTACCTCACTGTTTGAACCGGTCATCACAGTTTGAATCCCCCGCATCTACGGATCAGAATAGATCAAAGGGGATATTACGCAAAAGGTACGATTTGTGGTCTCACTCGTCATCGTCGGCCTGATGAAGATACCGAGGGTGCCTGCCTGTGTATGTGCAGCTCGCTACACAGTATGGTCGCCGTAATCGGTGTGAATGCCCACCAGTGACAACCAGGCAAGTTTTATCCAATCCTTCAGATTTGTTCAACCAAAGGAGAAACAGATGGCTAGAAAAGTTGTACTTCAAGTGCTGGCAGTCCTTCTGCTGATTGCCCTGGTTACAAACAGCGCGCCGGTCGCCCGCTCACAAGCGCCTCAACCGATGTTGAGAATGGTTTCCATTCAAGCTCAATCGGTTGGTGCTGTCAAACAATTAGCCAGAATGGGCATCGATATCGCCGCGGTACGGGAAGGGCCGGTTGTCACAGGGCCGCGCGGAGTAGAAGTTCCAACCTATATCATCGAAGCGGTTATTTCATCTCTGGATGAAAAGGAATTAGCACGAGGTGGATTTAGCTGGTCCGATATTCCCGGCCGAGGACCTGCCCATAAGGTCGGCGAACCTTATCAGGTGTATCACAGCTTCGATGAGCCGATCAATGGCATTCGAGCACAGCTTCAGAGAACGAATGCCACCTACCCCCACCTGGCACAACTAAAAACCATCGGCCAGAGCCTTAAGCAGCGGCCCATGCTGGCGTTGCGCCTAACGAACGAGAAAATCAAGGGAGATAAACCCCAGATCCTGTACTTAGCAACTCACCACGCCCGGGAATGGGTCGCCACTGAAGTAGCCATGCGCCTGATCAAGTATTTGACCACAAATTATGGCACCGACCAGCGGGTGACAAACCTGCTGGATACCACGGAAGTTTGGGTGATTCCCGTTGGCAACCCCGATGGCTACCAGTTCACGTTCACCACCGAACGCTTGTGGCGCAAGAATCTGCGCGACAACAATGGTGACGGTCAAATCGCCATCGGGGACGGTGTGGACCTCAACCGCAACTTCGACTCACACTGGGGTTACGACAACGAGGGATCCAGCCCCAACTGGTCCGACGATACGTACCGAGGCGTTGCGCCCAATTCCGAGCCGGAGACCCAGGCAGTGGTAAATTTCATCCAGGAGAATAACTTTAAGTTCATCCTCTCCTACCACACTTACAGCAACCTGATCCTCTATCCCTGGGGATGGCAGGTGAAGACCCCCAGCCTGGATGATCCCATCTTTGTCGCTCAGGCGGGTACCGACGCCAATCCTGCCATCCACGACAGCCTGCTGGGCCAGGGATATGACCCAGGAGTGGGAGCAGATCTGTACATCACCAATGGAGAGTTCACCGATTGGGCTTACGGCGAGCTGAAGATCCCCGCCTACACGGTCGAGCTGACCGACGGCTACGGCTTCGAGTTTCCGGACGACGAGGCCATGGTCCAGCAAGTCTTCGAGGACAACCTGGAATTCGCCCTCTCGCTGGCTGAGAGCGCCAACGACCCCGCCCACCCCGTCTCACCGGTTGGCATCGATACTTACGATGTATACCACAGCCCGGTGACAGCTTCTTATGGAACTGACCAGATGATCCAGGTATTGGGGCGCAAAGAGCTGAGTCTGACCCTACATTACAGCCTCAACGGCGGACCGGAGCAAACCACCGGTTTCAGCGAGAAGCTGGGCAGCATCTACAACCAGGAATCAGGAACCTACTACAGCCAGTACCAGGGAATCATCGGTGGGCAGAATGCAGGAGATCAGGTAATCTACTGGTTTACCGGCGGCGCCAGCGGCGATCTGGGTCCTTACAGCTACAGCGTGGTCAGCGCCAGCGGGAACCCCATTCTGCTGGTATCTGCCGAGGATTATACTGGTGCCAATCCCACCTACCCACCAGGCGGGCCCTTTTATCTGCAGTACTTCACTGACGCTCTGGATGCCGGCGGTTATGCCTACGACGTATGGGATGTGTCTATCCAGGGAATCCCCACATACCCTGAGGTCCTTTCCCACTATGACGTCGCCATCTGGTACACCGGTGACGATTTCGCCGCCCGTGTGCCGCTTGGCCTGGGCACTCAAGAGGTGGAGGTGCTGAATTTCAGAGATTTTTGGAACTATGACGGCGGAAAGCTGTTCGCCACCGGTCAAGACCTGGCCTGGTTAGCGTCTGTATCTGGCTTCTACTCCGACGACTTTTACCAATATTACCTGGGCGCCTACTTACACATGGAAGAAGGGGGGATGGATCACAGTACCGGCTTGCCGTTCGACGTCCAGGGCGAGGCTGGTGACCCGATCTTCGATAACCTTACCTTCAGCCTGCATGGCGGGGACGGCGCGGACAACCAGTTCTTCAGCGACACCTTCCTGGCCACCAGCTACTTCCTGCCCCATTTCGATAACACGGTCGCCGCGCGCTATATGCGCCCCGGCGGCCCCTTCGATCCCCACTCAAGCAGCTACTACGCCTACAGCCAGATCGCCGACCTTGCTTTCAAGCGCTTAGGTGGGACTTTCACACTGCCAGCCGGCTCGCCACAACTCCAATTTTGGGTATCCGCTGACACGGAAATCGATTGGGACTTCGTATTCGTCGAGGTGGCTGAAGCGGGCACGGATAGCTGGACGACACTGCCTGACCTGAACGGCCTGACGACGACCAGCACCGGCTCGAGTTGCCCGGCGGGTTGGGTGGATGGAATCCATCCCTTCCTGGCTCACTATATGGATGCTAATTGCAACCCTACCGGTACGACGGGTGAGTGGAACGCATTCTCCGGAAACAGCGGCGGATGGAGGCAGGTTGACATAGATCTGTCCGCCTATGCGGGCAAGACGGTTGAGCTGCACATCAGCTACGCTTCCGACTGGGCTGTTCAGGGCCTGGGCGCATTCGTGGACGACATCGCTCTCGCCGGCTACCCGTTGGAGGACTTCGAAACCGGCACAGGGGCATGGTCGGCCAGCACTCCATCCGGCAGCTTCTCGTTCAACAACTGGGAGCGCATCACCGGTGGCGGCGTTCCTGAGGGGCCGGTGATCCGCACACCCGACTCTGTCTACCTGGGATTCGGCTTCGAAGGGATCGCTGCTGCTGTAGATCGTAATGCCGTAATGCAGCGGGTGATGGACTACCTCTTGCAGCCGTAGATCGACTGTCATTGATATCAGGAGCACCTCGTGCTAGCACGGGGTGCTCCGTTTTAATTTCTTTACTCTTTCTCCATCTCCCACCTGAACCAAACAGACAACGATGCAGGCCAGCGCGGTCGCTCCGCGCCAGCGACCCAGCAGCCGGCTGAAGAGGGTAGCGAACAGGGCGGATAAAATAGCAATATTGAATCCCAATATGGCGATTATATGGGCCGTGCCGCTGTCCTGGAAGGCGCGCTCTACCTCGG
>CAZGIX010000238.1:0-6497 GCA_964525785.1 uncultured Anaerolineaceae bacterium | reverse complement strand
TTACAGGTTGATCAAGTCCCTTTTTGTTTTTCATGAGTGAAAGATACACTACCAATAATAATATGAACGAACCTGGCACTCGTGTCGTTGTTAGCACCGTGGACATTGGCTGTGGTTACAACCTCCGAGGAACCCTTTGGGATAGTCTCCTCTTTCGTTTGAGCAATCACTTTGTGTCCTAGGGCGATGATTTTTTGCATTCAAGTCAGACGGCTTATGGTGCTGGGCAGGTCGGCTCCTGGTCGGAGATATCAAACTGTACTCGTTCATCAGGCGTCAGGTCGCGGGTCAGCAAAGCGCAGACTGCGCGGATGGTCTCGTGGAGGTCGGTCAGCCACAGCCGTGCGGTGTTATCATTGCTGGCTGTCAGGATATACTACTTGCCATCGGGTGAGAAGGCCACATTGCGCACCCAGTCGGTGTGGCCTGTGTAGCGGCGAACTTCCGCACCGGTCTGCACATCCCACAATCGTGCTGTCCCATCCGCTCCGCTGGTCAGCACAGTTTTGCCACCCGGCGAGAAAGCCACGCCGAACGCACCACCGGGATGACCAGTGAAGCGGCGTACTTCCCTCCCGTTTGAAACCTCCCACAGGCGGACGCTGCCATCAAAGCTGGATGTGAGCAGGTACTTGCCATCAGGCGAGAAGGCGACTCCAGCTACGATATCGGTGTGTCCTTTGAAGACTATCAGATCATCACCGCTGATTGGATCCCAGATGCGTGCAGTGCCATCGTCTCCGCTGGTTACAACGGTCTTCCCATCGGGCGAGAATGCGATCCGGTTTACGTGCCCTGGACCCTGATTAGTGTAGGTCAGGATCGTCTTCGCAGTTTGAGCATCCCAGACCCGGGACGTGCCGTCAAAACTTGTCGTGACCACATACTTGCCATCTGGGGAGAACACAGCTCGGTTCACCAGGTCCGAGTGCTCCTCGAAGCGCTGCAGCTCATCCCCGCTGGCAGCATCCCACAGTCGGGCTGTACTGTCTTCTCCTGCGGTGAGTACCATCCCTCCGTCGGGTGAGAAGGTGGCGCCGCGGACTGCCCTGGTGTGCCCTGTGAGGATGATCACGGTCTGTCTGGTCGCCGTGTCCCATATACGGGCGGTTCCATCTTCGCTGGCAGTAACAACCTGCTTGCCGTCAGGCGAGAATGAGACCTGCCAGATGGTTCCATTGTGCCCGGTGAACTGCATCCCCCTTGGGAACGTCGGCAAATTCCATACCCTGGCAATCCTATCTTCGCTGGCTGTGGCGACAAAGCTGCCATCGGGAGAGAATGTCACGCCCAACACTCTCAGGCTATGGCCTCTGAAGACACGCAGGGTTTGTCCACTTTCCAGATCCCAGAGGCGTGCGATATTATCTGCACTGCCGGTGAGCAAAGTGCGACCGTCGGGTGAGAAATCGATCGCCCATACATAGCCTTGATGGCCGGTGAATTCGCGCAGTCTCTGCCCGGTGGCGACATCCAAGAGGCTGACCGTCCCGTCTTCGCGGCCTGCGGCAATAGTTTTGCCGTCAGGCGAGTAGGCTGTTGCGCTAACCTTGTCGGGATCATCGAAAACGCGTAACTTGCTGCCGGTGAGGGCATCCCAGATCTGAGCAGTTCCAGCCTCAGTGCCGGTAAGCAGGTACTTTCCGTCGGGAGAGAAAGCCAGGCCGCTAAAGGGGCCGTTATGGGTTAGTGCGTGTAAGGTCTGACCGGTGGCGACATCCCAGATACGTGCGGTAGGATCACCACCCGCCGTGGCGATAGTTTTGCCATCCGGCGAGAATGCGATATAAGCCACTCCGCCGGTATGACCCGAGAAGACCTGCACTGTCTCACCACTGGCTACATCCCACAGACGAGCGGTACCGTCTTCTTCGCCTGCAGTCAGGAGAAATTTGCCATCGGGTGAGAAGGCGACTTGCTCAACTGGACCAGGGTGCCCGGAGAAGACGCGTATGGTTTGGCCGGTGGCAAGATCCCAAAGCCGGGCGGTCCGATCGCTGCTACCGGTCGCCAGATATTTACCGTCCGGCGAGAAGGCCACGCCCCATACTCGATCCTTGTGGCCCCTGAACTCCTGCGGCAGCGCATCGGGTGTAGTCAGTTTGACCAGCGTGGCATCGCCAGATGGCGTGTACTGCATGGTTAATGACCGGATGGCTAGAAGGGCGATCAAGCTCGGGTCGCCGTTGTTGAGCATCAGGGCGTTGGCTTCAGCAGCCAGGCGTTGAGCTTCCGCGCGAGTATAGTCTGCGACGGCCTTTATGGTGACAGCTTGAGCAGTTGCCTGGGCGCTAATAGCTGATGCGCGTTGTTGATCGGCGATGCCCAGGTTTGTCTGTGCTTGTGTCGCATTCTGTTTGGATTGGTATCCAAAGATACCTGCCAGGATCGCCAGAATTACCGCAATAATTCCTACGCTGGAGACGACTCGGTTACGTGTCCGCAGGCGATTTGCAGAATTCGCTTGCTCTTCTGCTCTTACCCTCTCTGTATCAGCCAGTTGTCGGGCGGCTTCCAACTCACGCCTCTGCTGCGCTTCGCGCTCAGCAGCCTGGCGTTCGCTGTCTTTCACGGAAGCAGCCAGGAATTCGTATTCCGTGGCATTCATTTCATCCTCATGACCGGAGGCCCATTCGCGCGCCTGCGCCAGCCGGGCGCCACGATAGAGTAGATCAGGATCATGGTCCATTTTAGACCAGTCGTTAACGGCTTCGGTCAATTGTCGGTGCAGGCGGAGTCCTTCGCGATTTTCCTCCAACCAACCACGCAGCGTCGGCCACTCGCGAATCAGGGCCTCATGCGCTACCTCGGCTGAGTCTTCACTGGTTATGATCAGCCGGGCATCCGCGAGCTCTTTTAGCACGGCCTGCGTTGAGGCTGCTTGCTCAGGTTTCAAGATCAATTCATTGAACGTGGCTCGGCGGCGTGTGTCCGCTGCTCCAGACTCATCGCCCAATTCGGTTAAGCGCAGGAAGATCCTTCTGGCAATCTCCTGTTGTTCGGGCGTAAACTGATCGGCAAAGACGGCCTCGGCGGTCTCTGCAATCGCGCCGTGCACACCGCCCGAGGCGGAGTATCCGCTTAAAGTCATCGTACGTCCACGCCGTCTCTGCCAGGTCTCAAGCAATGCATGTGAGAGCAGAGGTAACGCGCCGGGCTCGGGCGTATGCGCCGCATCAGCACCCACATCGTGCAATAGCAAATCGACCAGCACGGGTTCGAACTCCCACCGCCCGCGTATGGCAGGTTCCTCTATCGCTCGCCGCAGTTCTTCAGCGCCCATCGCGCCGATATATTCCTGATTGCGCGCCAACGCCGCGCGTAGCTGGTCGTAATTCGAGCAGTGAGCGTAGAAGTCTGCGCGCAGCGTGATGACGATGATCACTGGTCCTTCGGGTTGGGATGCAGCCGTGAGAAGGTTATTGATAAAGGAAACCTTTTCATCCTCGGAGCGAGAGAGTGCAAACAGCTCTTCAAATTGATCCACAACAAGTAGAAGACGAGAATTATTCTCCGTTTGCAGTTTGCGCTTAACAAATATTTGCAGGCTGCGGGAGTCGCCCATCAGATCATCCACCAGGGTTTCTGTCGCAGAGACCGGCTCAGCTTCTTGGGTGAGACTGGCTGCGAGGCTTTCAAGCGGGTGTGCTGTAGGAGTTAATACGTTGACGTCCCAATTAGCCGATATTTGGTTCCAGTGTAGTGCGGGAACCAAACCTGCCCGCGCCAGCGAGGACTTGCCGCTTCCTGAGGCGCCGACGATGGCGAGGAAACGCTCCTGGCCCGAATAGTCTTTCGAAGCCAAACATTGGACCCGCTCGACCAGTTTAGTGGTCAACGCTTCGCGGCCAACAAATAATTCGGCATCCGCTTCGTCGAAGTAATTCAAACCCTTGTATGGGCACAGCCCGGGTCCGGGCGCATCTTCGCGCCGCACATTGGCGGCAAGTTCTAACAGCCGTTCTATCGCTTTGGGTTTGCCTTGAAGCCCAAGGGCGGGGACGAAGCGCGCCTCGATTGTTGGAATGTCAGGCAAGCGTAAATTTTGTTCCAGGCGGCTGATCTGAGCATGGCTATAACCCACCTTGAACGATAGCTCTAACTGCGTCATACCTGTGGAGCGACGCAGGTAGCGCAATAGATCACCGAACGTGGTGAACTTTTCCAAAGTGCCCTTGGGAATTGATGCTGACATCCGCTCTTCCTTAAAAAATGACAAAATGTTTCTAAATTCTGTTAAGAATAGCATATTTTCCAAGCTTTTGGATAATTTTGGTAAAAAATGGTAACTCTGGTAAATGGTTATATATTAAATTGAGGTCATCAAAAGACCGGCGCGCAAATGAGCAAGCAGAACACCTTTGTGGGAAGATCACACGCACCTTCTGCCCTCAGGCGCAAATTCATCCGGCCAAAGGAGACCAAAATGTATGCCCATCGTTTGTCCCATCAGTTTATTGTAGTCATGCTGGTCCTGGTAATCCTGGCGACTGCCTGTGCACCACAGGTTGATCTGACAACTACCCCGACATCATTACCGGCAACCAGTGCGCCGCAGGTTGAATTGGCAGCAACGGCGACATCACTTCCAGCCTCTGCGACAACGACATCAGTAAGCTCTCCAGGCTCAGTCACCTTGCACCTGGCGGTCGCCGATGCAGGGGGACGGCCCAGTGAGGCTTACGTTCTCGAGTTCGTCGAACAGGTCAAAGCGCTTTCAAAAGGCGACCTCACCATTGAACCTGTCTGGGAAGCAGCGGGCTCGACGGATGCTGGTCCTGCAGGTTTCGAGGCAGGTGTCATTCAGCTTGTGCAGGGAGGTCAGGCGGATTTGGGTCTCGCAGGTTCACGCGCTTTTGATATTGATGGGACCACAAGTTTTCAAGCCCTGCAAGCGCCTTTCCTGATCACCGATGATGCTTTATCCACAGCGGTCGCGACGAGTGACATTGGTACACGGATGCTGGACAGCCTGTCGTCGGCCGGAATGGTGGGGCTGACGCTTTGGCCCGAAGATTTGCGCCATCCCTTCTCTCTCATTCCTGAGAAACCTCTCCTCTCTCCTGAGGATTTTGCAGGCTTGAACATCCGGACGATACCCTCGGATATATCCTATCTGTTGATTGAAACACTTGGCGGAAGCCCAGTGTGGCGTAATACCGAAATCGAAGGGGCTGAATCGGGGCTGCTACAGGGAGCTTCACTGTCTGGTAATCCCACCGCCACAGGCAATGTCATCTTCTTTCCTAAGTTCCAGGTATTGTTTGCCAACAGTGCAGCCTTCGATAAGCTCAGTGAAATACAGCGCACGATTTTGCGCGAGGCCGCTGCGGCAACACAGAAGAAAGCCATTGCAGAACATCCGAGCGAGGTGGATGCTGCCACTATCTGGTGTAACCATAAGGGAACAGTTGTGATGGCGAGTGAAGAACAGGTGGCTGCGTTCGAGGCGGCTGCACAACCGGTCTTTGACAAGATCGAACAAGACCCGATTAACGCTGAGCTGATCACCGCAATCCGTGAACTCAAAGCGCAGACACCACCATCGCCAGGAGCAGATTCTTGCGCGCCAACCTCTCAAATGAGCGAAACGCTTGATCCGTCGACCTACGCCAACGGAATTCTCAACGGCACCTGGGACTATGTTATGTCCGAAGAGGACAGGGCATTCTTCGAAGCCGACCTTGAGGCAGAATCAGGTTACGAAGCTGACGAGTTGCGCATCCGTATGGGCTTTGACAACCACGAGTGGTGGCAGGGGTTCGTCTTCGATGGCGAACTATGGTTGCACAACGGTGTACCTGAAGGGGACGGTGGAACCTTCCGCATTGAGGACGATCTGCTCATTCAGACCGGCGCCCAGGGACAAATTCAAGTCACCTATACGTGGGTTCTCAATGGTGACCAACTAACCCTGACCGTTGTCGAGGAGTGCGACGTGATACCGACCGGGTTGAACTGTCGCGACGACAGATCCCAGATAGATCCAATCATGATTATGGTTACGGAACACACCTATATCAAAAGCGGAGACGATGGGAGTTACTAAGGTCAGGGGCATGGGACTGAAATTGCCTTCACATCGCCACACGGTAGCCTCGCTGATGCTCAACCATGGCATCCCGGTGATCGTCGTCTCCAAAATTTTGGGGCACGCCAGGCCCAACATCACTATGGACATCTACGGTCACCTGTCCAACGAGATGCAGGACGAGGCGGTTAGGCTCATGGATGATTTGGTGACTCCGATAGCCCTCACCCCTTCCCCTCTCCCAAAGTTGGGAGAGGGAATGGGGCTAGGGGATGGGGTGAGGGCGATATGCACTCAATTGCACCCGAAACACGAAAGCCTGCTCATCGAGCAGGCTCAAACCCCTGATGTGGGGGGAAAGGCGGTGAAATCACCGCCACCTGTAGCGCCCCCGGCGAGATTCGAACTCACAACCGTCTGATCCGAAGTCAGATGCTCTGTCCGTTGAGCTACGGGGGCGATTTTG
>CAZGIX010000237.1:0-6522 GCA_964525785.1 uncultured Anaerolineaceae bacterium | reverse complement strand
CCCAGCAGGGGGGCTTTCAGTCCCAGAACGCCCGCCAGGACCGGGCCGGGGACTTGACTGGCGAGCGCTGCTCCGAAGCAGTCCAGGGCATTCGCAATACCGCCTAGAACCAGCAGCGTCTCAGCGTCAAAATCCAGGTAGAAGGGGCGCATAAAGACGCCCAGATCTCTTCCCCATTGGTGGAAGACCTCTTGCACCCGGCTTTCGCCGCGGCGCGCCAGCTCTGCCGCCATGGGTATATCTATGGGTGCTCCATCCAGCACCCTTAACCGCTGCAGCAGCCCGCGGCTGGAGAAAACGTCGTCACCCCGCTGGCCTTCGAACAGGAAGGGGTAGATCTCACCGCCGGGTGGAACTCCGGCACCGCCTGGCGGTAATCCAGACCCGCCTTTCTGCGCCTGCCCGTTGGAGATAAAAGCCGAGCCGATCCCGGTGCCCAGGGTGACCCCCAGCAGGCGCTGGTATGCGCGCCCGGCGCCGCAGCGCGCTTCCCCGACGATAGCAGCTTCGGCGTCATTGCGGAAGCGCACCGGCAGGCCCGGCTTACCCAGCTGGCGACGCAGCTCGGCGCCGATATCTATCCCGTACAAGGCTTCGTACTTGTACTGGTTGTGGATGTAGCATATGCCGCGCGGGTAATCGAAGGGGCCTGGGAAGCCCAGGGCGATGCCTGAAAATCCTGCGCCGGTTTCATCGATTTCCCGACTCGTTTTGCGGATCAAATCGGTAAAACCTGCCAGAATCTCATCCGCCGGGGCGGAGCTGTCGATAGGCGTGTGATGCACCTGCCCGGCGACCCGGCCACCCGCCAGGACAACGGCACTTTTAACCGACGAGCCGCCCACATCCAGTGCCACAACGCAGCGATCGTCCGCCGTCATAAGCTCACCAATCGGGGCGTTCGAACCAGCCTGGCTTCAGGCTGGCCCTCACCACCATCGTCTGACCTGCGCCTTCATTCACCAGCCGGTAAGCGCCAGCGGAAGCAGGAATGATAAAGGTTTCAGCATAGTGGCAGCCCAGCGAGGCGCCGTTGAGGGTTTCCACGCGCAGCGGGCAGCCTGCCACCAGGTTAAGCACCAGGGGTGACCCGTCAGTCTGGTGCCAGGGAGCATGATCCCCGGCCGGATCCGGGGAGCCGTCGATCTCGAAGCGATGCACATCGTAGAAATGCTCGCCGTGGGTGGGCAGGTGCACCAGGCGCCAGCCTTCCCCATCCTCAACCACGACCGGCCTGGTGACCAGCTCCCGACTGACCAAATCACCCTGGCGCTCGAAACGCAGGTTGTGCATGGCGCGCTCGATGTTCAGGGGGCGCAGGTTGCCCTCCAGGTCGGGGCGCAGCCAGTCGTACACCTTGAATGTGTAGATATACGGTGTGGCGCTGATCTCCAGCACCAGGTTTCCAGCACCGGAGCCGTGCAGGGTGCCGTTGGGGATCAAGAACAGATCATGCGGATGGGCGCTCTGGGTATGGATGTAGCGCTCCACCTCCAACGGGACGGCGTCCCGGTAGCTGCGTTCCAGAACTGCCTGAAATTCCGCCGGAGAGACGCCCTCCTGAAAGCCAAGATGCACCTTTGCCCCAGGGAGGCAGTCCATGATGTAGTAAGTTTCGTCCTGGGTAAAGCGCTCGCCGAAGTGCTGGCGGATGTACGCCAGGCTGGGATGCACCTGGATGGATAAATGCCCGCCCTGCATGGTATCCAGGTAGTCGAAACGGATGGGGAACTCGGCGCCGAAATATGAAGCGAAGTCCCCCAGCACCGCGGCACCTTCCTGGTGCATCAGCCAGTCGAATGAGAGCTCCAGCAGGCGTCCACCGCTCTCAAACAGCAGGCCATTTTCCGGCAGGATGGCCTCGAACGACCAGGCATAGTTGGGTTCCATCTGGGGGAGCTGCGGGACGAGGTGTTTGAGCAGCTGCCCGCCCCAAGGGCCCGGCTCGAACCACGGCCTGGGACGGAATGCCGACCGAGCCAGGCCGTGCAGAGCTTCCCGCAGAACGTTTCCGTTGGCGAAAACCGGTTCATCCGGTCGCTGCCCGTCGATGAACAGGTCGATCTGGGGCATCAGAGCAGCTTTGTGCTGGTCGAGGGCGATCCAATCCACGAAATAGAAGCGCTTATACATGGCTTTTGGGTCGGCCGCGCCGGGTGCACCCAGATTGGCAATGGCGCCCGCCCGGGCGTGGAACTGGATCTCGTTCTTGGGCAGATCGATATAGACTAACAAGCCGGACCAGCCTGCCAGCGCGGCGCCGGGACCGTAGAGGATGTTCATCGCGGCTTGCGGGTCGGGCTGCATCTCTTTTAACAGGGTGGGATCGAAGAAATCAGACAGCCCCCGGGTGAAACGGGTGCCAAAAAGTGGGTCGTCGCCACCCAGAAAGGGTGCCAACAGAGCGTCGATCTCTGCCGGAGGGCGCAGCGCGCAGTCCACACACGTCCAGGTGGGCTGCACGCTCAGACGGCGCAGGGCCTGGTCAAGCTCCTCCCGCAGATGATCCCACAATACGCCAACGTAGCCATCGATTACCATGTTTGGGTGCTGAACCAGCCTGGCTGCCAGCTGTGCTGCAAGCTCATCATAGCCGGCCTCGATGGCCCCATCGCCCAGCGGAAAAGACGGGTATAGATCATAGCTGCCGGGGGACGGATTTGGCTTGGTCAGCGGCAACAGTGCTTGCCCGGTTTTACGGTAAGTGTGCTGCATCGCGTGGAGGAGTATATCATAGGGGATTGGGGGGAGAAGGTAACAAGGCAACCAGGTAATCAGGTGATAAGATAATTATAGGGACGAGGGAGGTTTTTTCAGAATGTTCTGAGCAGAACGAATCGGCAGGTGGGGTGTTGTCAGGTAAAATGTACAAAGGGTGATAAAACGCCCCATTGCACCTGACCCTACCCTTCAATAGACCAAGGAGTACTCCATGGATATCGGAAAAAGCTTCAGTTTCCCCTTCGAAGACGAGCAGTGGCTGGAAAAGTCGCTGATTGGTGCTCTCGTCGCCGCCATTCCGATCGTGAACTTCGCCTGGGGCGGCTACCTGATCGACTTGCTCAAGAATGTGATGCGCGGCCAGGACGTGCCCCTGCCAGAGTGGGGCGACTTCGGTGATAAATGGATGAAGGGTCTGTACCTGAGCCTGGCGAGCTTTGTGTATGCCATACCTATCTTCCTATTATCCTGCATCCTGGTGGCTACTTTCAGTGGGGCAGCCTACCAACAGGGCGAGGAACTGACGGACCAGCTGATTGCCCTGTTGACGGGCGTGGGCGGAATCCTGGGATGCCTGATCGCTTTGTATGCACTAGCGCTGTCATTCTTCTTCCCGGCGGCGTATATCCACTATGCGCGGGTGGGGACCTTCGGAGCGTTCTTCGAGATCGGCAAGATCTTCAAGATCGTGACTGCTGATACGGGCAAGTACATCACCGCCTGGCTGGTCTCGATGGTCGCAGGCATCGTCGTCAGCTCGGCGGTGGCGCTGCTGACGACGGCGTTGGGGTTCATCCCGTGCCTGGGATGGGCGCTGGGAATCTTGGTCAGCGCCGTGAGTGGGGTGTATGTATTCTATGTATACGGTCACCTGTTCGGGCAGGTGGGTGCGCCGCAGACGCAAGCCTTGATCCCACAATAGGCAACCAACAGCGCGGAGTAACGGAGAAAACGGAGCCAGGAGAGAGAATTATTCCGAATTACCGATGTATAATCAGGTGCAGTGCACAGGCTAAGTGCGCTGCACCTGATCACTTTAGTAAAGGAAATATCATGAAAATTGTCACCGATTCAGCTGCCGACCTGACGCCGGAAGATATTACATCGCTTGGAATTGATGTCGCCCCACTGTACATCCAGTTTCCGGATGGCGAGGTGAGATCCGAAGATATCACCCATGATGAATTCTACCGACGCCTGGAAAATATGCAGCCCAAAATCCCTACCACTGCACAGGCTTCGGCGGACGGATTTGTCAAAATCTACGAAAAACTTCTGGCGGCTAGCGAGGAGGTGCTCTCGGTCCATATCTCGTCTGGGCTGAGCGGAACGGTGGATGCCGCTCGCAGCGGGGCAGCCAAGCTCGGCAGTAAAGCCATCCACATTGTCGACAGCCTGACTCTCTCCGGAGAACAGCGCTTCCAGGTGTTGGCCGCAGCGCGGGCGATCCAGGCGGGCTGGCCGGTGGATGCTATCCGGACTCAACTGGATAAAATCCGGGCTGCCAGCGAGGTGATCTATACCCTGGATACGCTCAGCTACCTGGCGCGCGGCGGGCGCATCGGCAGGGTCCAAGCCCTCGCCAGCTCCCTGCTGGATATCAAACCCATCATCACGGTCGAAAAAAGCGATGGAAAATACAACACGGTGGGCAAGAGCCGCACTTTAGGGCGTGCCCTGGATGAGATGGGCCGCTACCTGGAAAAACGCTACAGCAGCCAACTGCCCATGTGGATCTCAGTCATGCACGGCAAATTCGGGGAAAAGGCCAGCCAGATGGCTGAAATTCTCCAACGCAACCTCAATGTAGCAAAACTGGAGATCCTGCGCATCTCCCCGGTGTTGGGAGTGCATACCGGCCCGGGCATCGTCGGCGCCGCCGTGATGCCGATGGAGCTGATGGAGGAGATAAGGTAAAAAAAAGTGGATCAGGTAATTTGGCAACAAGGGATTGGGGGATGAACCTGCGCGAATCAGTTGCGACGCACTTGGCGTAGACAAGCGCATCGCTTATCATAGAGCTTCGGCAACCCTTTTACGCATCCAGAACGGCAGCATCTCCCGCAACAGGACTGCCGATCTTGAAAAGGCGTGTGCTCTTGTTCACGATCAAGTAGTAAAGCGCCAGCAGCCCGCTGTAAATGACCACCACCAGGTAGACGATCTGCCCATTGCGTTGCTCCGGCGCCACAGACGGCAGGCGGGTGAGGAACGGCACGATCAAGACCAGGTCGTAAGCCAGGAAACCCCACAGCTGCCCGGCAGAGTTGACCCAGCTGGGGCGAATGAGAGCATAGGCAAAATAAGCCGCCGCGCCCATGAACATCCAGCCGATGACGACCGAAAGCTCAGGCGTGATCTTCCACGGAATGATGTTCGGCACCTGCAGGATCAGCAGCGTGCTCACGATCAGCAGGGCAATGATGAAGATAACAAAAGACCAGCGCACCAACCCCGGCATGGGGAGGCGTGTGTCCATCGGAATGCGCACGCTCCAGAAGAACAGCGCCAGCCCAAACAAGGCCCCAAACACACAAACGATGCCGTAATTGGTCATTCCGGAAGCGCCACCGCTGGCGCCAAGCCGGAAGGAAAGTATCGCCACCGGCGCCAGGATGGTGAGATAATCCAAGCCGATGCCTGCCAGCGCGCCGTAATTTTCAGTGGCGGCTGCCCAGAACGTCGATGCTGCGGCGGCGGCGAAGATCGAGGCGATAAAAATAAACGTCAGTGGGGTTGTGCCAGGAAAAGGCCACAAATTGACCACCAGGGGGAGCTGGACGAAGAAGGCAATGGCGAACAAAAGCTGCACCGCAGCGACGAACAGTAAGAAGATCCGCATAGCTCTTAACATATTAAATCCTCCACTTAACCAATCAACTCTTGGACAAAGCGAGATGAGAATCTGCATCCCCGTTCTTGAGCGCCCGGGCTAATATGCGCGGTGCAAACAGCGCACTGACCGGCTTGATGAGATGGGTGACCTCAAAAAAGGTCCGGTATGTGGCAGGGTCGCTTAGCGCAGCATACACCACCCGGTCCACGTAAGCATGCATCCAGCGCGTCAGGGGTATGCGCCGCCCGCCTTCCGTCTCGGCATAACGATAATCGTCGCCGGTTGCCAGCAGCCAGGGCGTTTTTATTTCCCTGGCAAGCCGTCCCTGGAAATCGATCCCCAACCGGCTGGAGCTGCCGTCCGCGCGTATCCCTCTCAGGGTTTCATCTAACAGCCTCGCCCCCAATGCCGCTACAGTCATACCCTGCCCATACACGGGGTTGAAAGCGCATACTGCGTCACCGGTGACCACGAAATTATCCGGCCAGCGCGGTAATCTCTCGAAATGCCGCCAGCGGTTTTCCGTCTTCCGGTATCCGTATACGGGCGAGATGGGCTGCGCATCTCTGAGCGCTTCAAACAGCGTTGGCACAGCCAGGCTGCGGGCAAAATCCAGGAAACCAGCTTCATCAGAGGGCGGGTAGTCGCGCCCGGCGCCTGCCAGCGTCACGAACCAGCGACCGTCTTCGATGGCATAGATCATACCGCCGCGCTTGTCACCCGGGGGCAGCCCGCGCACCAGGTGGCTCCTCCATCCCGACCAATCCACTGGAGACTGGTACACCCGCGTGGCATACCCCAGGAACGAGTTGATGCGCGTCTCGGAGGGTGCCGGATACCCCAGGGACTGCAGCCACTGAGCCGCCCTTGATTCCTTGCCGCTGGCGTCTACCACCAGATCGGCGCGTAGCTCGTCGGCGGCACTGCCTGGGAGGTCGCGGTGGCTGTAGCGCACGCCCATTATA
>CAZGIX010000236.1:0-6529 GCA_964525785.1 uncultured Anaerolineaceae bacterium | reverse complement strand
CGAAGGGCCAGGTCCTCGAGCACCATGCGTCCATCTGCCCCCACCGCCCGGGCGACATCCTCGATGGCCTGCTGGGACGGACGGCCTTGTTGCAGCAGCGTTTCTAACATCCCCATGGCGCGTAGGATATCCCTGGCCTGGCGCAGGCGGAATTCCTGCCTGCGGCCGAATAAGCCTCCGGCATAGAACAGTCCCCCCGCGATGGCGAAGGTGACTGCCCCCGCCAGCCCGAGCATCAGCCCGGCAAGAAATCCCCCGGCCATCCAGGTCAGGCAGCCGAAGAGCAGTTGGTTGAAAGCCAGCCCGGAACCCGTCTGGCGGGCGAATTTTTCAGGGTCGAAGCCACGGCTGGGTGCAGAAACCCCCAGAGCGCGCGCCATCCCGGCCTCCCCTGACCCCCGCCGCCAGCCGATGGCCAGGGGGATAGCTGCCAAAGCCAGGGCAGCTACAAAAGCCAGTAACGTGGTCATGATTACCTCCTTTTCAACGGAAGATCGCCGCGATCTCTTCCGCACCACCTTGAGCCAGCCAGGCGATGAAGTAGGCGCCGAGCACGCCCAGAAACACAGTCACCAGTGGATAGATCCCGCTCTCCGGGAGCGCCAGCACCACCGGGCGAAGGCCGGTCCACGACGCTCGGAGTGGCCGAAGGACGGATGCTGGAGAGGGCAGGTTTTGTTCTGAGGTCGGGAGACGTCGAGCCGGCAGCTTCCAACCCGGCCGGTGGTAGACGAAGCGGCGCGGCGAGAACCAGAAGCGCAACCGCCGCCGCAACCATTCTTCTATCGATATACGGTCAGGGCCAAGGCGTAACAGCGCCAACACCATGAAGCCCACCAGCGTCAATACCCCGGTTACCAACTTTCCAACAAAGGGCAGGGGCAAAAGCAGGCAAAGCGCTGAGAACAGCGCTCCAGCGCCCAACAGAAATAGATCACGGTCTCTAAACATGGCTACCTCCGGCTAGAACGGCGGACCTGGCGCCAGGCTCTGGATCAGCTCCCCGAGCCGGGGAAGCACCAAGAAAGCAAAGAGGACAAGGATCACGATCCCGACCGCTCCGAGGATGGCAGTCGAGGTCATGCGCCCACCGCCAAAGGCCGCGCCGGCAGTGCCTTGCAAAACGTAATACAGCGCGCCTAGCATGGCGACGATGATCAACAATCCGATCAGGAAGAGCCAGGCATCCTGAGCCAGGGATTGGATTTGTTCCGTTATTGGGTCAAACATCTTGACACCTCCTTTCTGAAAGAACCTAACACGCGCCCAGGAAGTGGGCGGCGAGCGGTGTGGCGGCGGAGGCCAGGATCATACCGAAGATCGCCTCGGCCGCCTCCACCAGCGCTCCAGACAGCGGCGCACTGCCCCCGGAGGAGGCCCACATCAGGGCGGCGAATATCGTTCTCAACAAGCGCAGCGCAGCCAGAGCGGCGATCAGAGCAGAAGCCAAGACGCCTAGCTCCGCCACCGGCCCGCATCCGCCGCTTCCGGGCAGCGCCCTCTGAACGGCTTGTGTTAGGGCAGGTACACCGAGCAATCCAAATAAGGCAAGGATCAGCACGGCCGCCCCACCTGAGACCGCCTGCCATACCCAGAATCGGGCCGAAAGCGCTGACCCCGCCGCCGCTCGCAGGGTCTGCGAGAGCAAGGCCAGCACAGCCACCGCTGCAAGCGCTCCAGCCAGAGCCAGCCATGCCTGGCGCAACACCGAGAGGATCAGTTCAGCGACCTCGGCCATGCCCGTTCGCCTCCATGGAAGGGTAGAAGCGCTCGCCCCAAAACTCGAGGTTAAAGCTGCGCTGTGGGCCGGTGCGATCCTTGAGAGTCGAGGCCGAGATCGTCACGCAGCCGCAGTCTCGTGGGGTACCCTCGCGGCGCAGCAGCAGCACCCGATCGGCCTCATACGCTACTCGTTCGTCGCCGAGCAGGTCTGAGAGCTCTCCCCGGCCGATAAAACCATCCGCCCGCAGAGCGCAGGCAGCGATCACCGCCCAGCCTCGCCGGCGGGCCAGATCTCGCAGCGCAGCTGCCGCCTCGCCCCCGCGCCGTTCCTCTGGGACCATCCTTGCCAGACCAAGGACAGGAGCGCGTTGCAGGTAATCCAACGCCAGCAGCGCCGTTCCCCGCTCGGGAAAGCCATAGTCCATGAGCAACACCTCTTCGACGGCCCGAACGGTATCCTCCTGATCAGACAGGGACAGCAGCACGGCTTGGCTGCCGCGGGCCAGGCAGACCTCCACCGGTTGTGGGGACGCCACCCCGTGCGGCCCAGCCACGACGGCCTCCGCCTGCCGGCGCAGGCGGAATTTGAGCTCCTCAGCAGTGTGCTCGTAGCAGCCGAGAGCGGCAGGAAAGTCCGCCCTGGCTGCTTCGTAAATCATGCGCAAGAGCCAGGAGGTTTTGCCCACCCCTGGGGCAGCGGCCAAGAGCGTCAGCCCGCCCGGCCAGAAAGGCAGGCCACCGAAAGTCCCGAAGAATGAGTAAGGCTGTGGATCGCCCAGCATTCCGGCGCGCGGCATGGCATCCCCTTTCCCTAGCGCAGAGCGGGCACGGCCCGCCAGAAGATCAGATAGACCGCCAATCCCATCAGCATCCCCGGCATTGCGGGTAATGGGCCGGGCAGGCCTCGCCGCACCCACAATCGCCGCCAGGCTTCCACCCCCAGGAAAGCCAGGACTGGAGCCGGCCAGGGAAACAGGCAAGCCAGGGCGCCGGCAGCCAGGAGGTCTCCCCGTCCAACCATTCCCATGCGCACCCCATATCCGGCCAACATCACTACCCAGGCCGCCGGGTGCAGCAGCGCTGGCCAGGCCAGCACGCCTGGCCAGGAGCGCCAGTGGCCCCAGATCACAGCCAGCGCTACGGAAGCCGCCTGTAACGGATTGCTGGTGGTCTCTAAAAGTAGCGCGGCAAAATACACTACCACAATGCCTGGCGCTACCCGGTAGCGCAGATCGGCCAGTGAGAGCAGGGCAAAGGCTGCCAGCAATAGGAGCTCAGGTTGGCTGATCATCGCCGGACCCCTCTCCAAACACGTCCCACAGGATGCTGCGTGCTCCTGCCTGCCGCGCCGCTTCCAACAGCGGGTCCTCCGCCGTCTCTATCTGCCGCGGGTTTCTCTGATAGGCCCGCACCACCTCGCCGGTCTCTCGAGGGTAGCGGGCTGCCAGGAGAGCGAGCTGGGGTACAGAATCTTCCACCAGGCTGCCCAGGTTGTGGAAGCCCTGCGACAATTCTTCCGGCGGCCCTCCAAACCCGGAGAGCACCTGTTGGTAGAGATGTGGGGAGAGACCGAGATCGCCCTCCGCCTCCGGTGCTGACGTGCGCCCACCAAACCGCGCCAGGCGTTCCGCCAGCTCCGCCTGCCGTGCAGCCAGTTGCTCGCGCTGAGCCAGATGATGGGCGTAGCGGGCTGGGGCGCGCAGGCTCAAGGCGTCGAACAGACCCGCCTGGCGAATGCGCGTTTCAGCCTGCGAGAGGTGCGACAGTGCGGCCCGGTAACCGCCTCCCTCACCTGTCGCCAGAGGGATGCCTCCCAGGCTCACGCCCCCACCATCGCCTGCCGACTCCAACGCCCCATTAACAGCCTGCGCCCCTCCTGCGGAGCCGGCCAAGGCTCCTGCCCCTCCCGCCGGGCCAGCTGCGGCTCCAACTGAAGCGACTGCACCCACACCGCCGGCCGCCAGAGCGACCAGCCCCACCACGCCGGCCACCCCTTGGGCCAGCTTCAGGGCAGTGTCTATTCCGGCCGCCAGGGTGAGCTTTCCCAACAGCCCTGCCAGGGAGAGCAGCGCACCCACCGCACCCAGGAGCCACAGCAGCCGGATAATTACTGCAAGCATCCCACCGCCGGAGAATGGTCCCGCAGCCAGCAGGCCAGCCTTGAAAATCGCTCCGGCCACCACCGGCAAAAGCGCCAGCAGACCTACCGCTTTGAGCCACAGGCCACGCAGCCAGCGCATCTGGGGGATCACGCTCAGAACGGCCACCGGCGGGGCGATAACCGCCAGGACATACAAGGTAGCGTTGGCGGCAGCAAAAGCGAACAGGAACCCCGCCACAGACAGCAGTCCTGCCAGCGCCAGGCCGATCACAATGATTCCAGAGAATAGCGATACGGATCTCATCCCGGCCAGGGCGGCCTCCGGCAGGGTCATGGCGCCTACGAAGTTCCTCGCCAGGTCGGCGGTCTCCCCAAGCGCCGCGCCCGCCATCCACCAGCTCAGGCGCGTCGCCAGGTCCAGAAAGGGACCAGCTGCCACCCCTAACGCTCCGGCGGTCACCCAGTCGCCGAAGACCTGTAGAGCGGAATCGTCCTCTCCGGTCAGCCTGCGCCAGTGATAGATCGCCAGACGCAGCAAGAAGAGCGCCGGGGCCAGCGCCGCGGCGGTGGGAAGGCTCGACCTGGCCTGTTCCCTGAACCATCCCTCCGAAGGCGCCTGGATCACCTCGCCGATAGCCTCTCCCCAGGCCGCCGTCTGCCGGCTCAAGCTCTCCGCCTCCCTGCCTGCCGCCTGGTTGAAGACGTTGGTGAGCGCCTGGCCGATGGTCTCCGCCGGGAAAAGCAGGCGGTGGATCACCTGCTGCACCACGTTCGTGGGCGGCTCTGGCTCCGGGGAGGGTGTTGGAACGGGATCATCGGGCGGCGGGGGCTGAGGTAGTGGCGCTGCTCCGAGGACACACAGGGAAAGCAGCGCCACAAGCAGCAGGTTCGGCATTCTGAGCGACATTTTAAAACTCCAGGGCCAGGGGAGAAAGCTCGCCTTGGGCGTAACATTGGGCAGTGAAGCCGCAAAAGCGGCAGCGTTTCGGGGAGGAGAGCGCTCCCAAGGGCGGGTACGGCCCCTCCCTGGCCAGTTCCGCCAGGCGGGTCACGGTGGGCGCCAACTGTTCTGTGGGGATATGCGGATCGATAGGCTCTGCCTGACCACTTTCCCGATCTATGGCCCACACCTCCGGCTGGACGCGCCAGGGTTTATCGCCTTCCGGTCCTGCCAGGCGGGCCAGAGCAAATCGCAGCTCGTCCTGCTCCCTGCCCCCTACCAACAGGCCGATCACCATCCGCTCTCGATTCCCTACCCGGTCGAGCCAGGCCCAGGCCGGGAAACGCACCGGGCGGCGCATTCCAGAGACGCTCAGCGTCAACCAGCAAAGAGTCAACTCAGGGGCGTCAAAGAAGCGCATCTCCGCCTCCCAGTCCGGGACCAGAAAAGCCCAGGCGCGCACGTAGATAAAAAAGTTCTCCCATCGCCCACCAAGCTTGCCTATGGCTTCCTTGAGACCAAATCGTTTGGCGAGTTCCAGATGTCCGCCAGTGAAGGTGGGCAGGAGCTCGGGAGCAGCCACCCCAGGGTGCAGGCGGCGGAAGGCCTCCACCTGTTCCACGTACTGCTTCGCATCTGCCGCGAGCGTCTCGAAGCCGTAGCCAGCCAGCGCCTCTTTGAGTGTCCCACCCCCTACCTGGTCGGTGAGCACTTGCCAGATTGGGTCGAAAACCTGCTCAGGTTCAGCCCCAGCCAACCACCAACGGGCAGCAGCTGGACAGAAGGCATAGAGCAGCGCCGCCAGCAGCGGGTGCCCGCGCGGGTTCTGGGGATCTTTTATAGCCAGGAATAGGTCGGTGTACATAGCGTACCAATATGGCTATGCGCAGCAGTCGGATCAAGGCCAGCCGATTTGACCCTGGGCTTCGCGCACCGCCCAATACACAACCCCGCCCCAATTCCAGGATGCCGCCCATTGAGGGTTATCCACCCGACCGGCATCGTCCATCCGGCGAATAGTGAGGTTGTTGTTCCAATAGGCGTCTGGCGTCCCGTCTCGATCCAGGTCGGCAACCAGGCCTGACGGCAAGCCCTGCACCATGGCGGGCTGCACCTCCCCGCCCTCCTGGTGTGCCTCCCACTCGTAATATGTCACGGCCTCCGTGTGCCCGTCATTTTCGGATCCTCCTGAGTCGGTACTGCAATCGAAGGCCCCTTCGCTGTCCGGCCCAGCAACGCACTCCTCCCTTTCTCTCTCCACGTACTCCTCATAGGTCAAACGCCAAAACAGGCGATACGGGGAACGAGCTTGGCCAACAAAAAGCGGGATGTCGCCGGGCAGGATCTCATCGGGCAGTTCGGCAAGGCCAGGAACATCTCCCGCCAGCACGCTACCGCCTGCTGCCGGATGGGAGGGTATTTCCCACTCGAACAGGAAAGGCTGCCCGACGTCGCCAACCGGAGGCAACGCCAGATCGCCGATCTGGGGAAGTGAAAGGAACATCGGCCCGGCAGACATCAGATCGAGGGTCAGGGTCAGGTCCTTCCAATCGCCAGGGCGCGGGTTAGTAGGAGATCCACCCGAGGGACTGTAGTAGGCCAAGGAACCCGAACCGCTGGCAGGAGGCAGGGCTGAACAGCGGGCGGCGGTGGGCCAGCGTACCAGAGAAGCCGGGTAGGGGCGCAGATCCAGGAGGGTTTCAGGAAATCCAACACTGGCCGAGACCAGCCACTGTGTGCCACAGGTGATCCCTCCCGGCCCGGCC
>CAZGIX010000235.1:0-6534 GCA_964525785.1 uncultured Anaerolineaceae bacterium | reverse complement strand
GCTGGGCCACTCCCTGGTGGATCATCCCTGCGATCATGGCCTCTGCCATCATGCCTGGCCCGATAAAAGCGATGCATTTGTTCTCAAACATAGGCACCTCTGATAGAAAGAGAGTAGAGGGTCGAGAGTTGAGAATAGTTACAACTCCCGCCTCTCTATTCTCGACTCTCTATTTTCTAGTTGTCAACCTTCAGAACATCGTGGAAAAAATTGGTCGTCTAACATGGCAACCAACCTTCACACCATCGTGGAATCGGTAACAACCGATGTGGTCCCATATGTGCCATTGGATCATAACATTCGGGGTTTTAACCCACATATGGGGCCTTTTCTTCGGTATATTGTAGGTTATTCAGATGTAGCATTTTCTACGATGTATTGAAGGTTCATGTGTTAGCTGATTCTACGATGTCCTGAAGGACGACATCTAGTCTCTACCCGCCAAAATATTGGAGCGCCAGGCGCAGGCGCTCTTCCACATCTTCTGCGGCGTCCCTGGGGATGGTTTGAAGGGCAGCCTGAGCTTCGACAACGCTGTAGCCCAGCGTGGTCAGCGCCGCCAGTACTTCGCCGTCGATATCACTTAAGCGGGATAGTGGTTCGAGGCCGGCCTCGGCAGGGATGCGGTCCTGCAGATGGAGCAGGATCTTCTGGGCGGTCTTTTTACCCACACCGGGCACGCGGGCGAAGACCTCATCCTGTTCGTGGAAGACCGCCCGGCGGATGGCATCCGGCGTCAGAGAGTTGAGCACCCCCAGCGCCAGCCTGGGCCCGACGCCGTTGGCGCCCAAAAGCAGGCTGAAGTACTCGCGCCCTTCTTTGGACTCAAAACCGTACAGGATCAGGGCATCCTCACGCACAACCAGGTAGGTGTGCAGAGAAACGCTCTCGCCGGGGTGCAGACCGGCACGCAGGGCTGTGGGGACGTAGACCTGCAGCCCTACGCCGCCCACATCCACCACGATGCTGTCGGGATTGACCTCCTGCACGCGTCCACTCAATGTCGCAATCATAAGAATAATTTACCACAGAGTACACAAAGATCACGGAGCTTTTATAAAAGGTTCTTTCTTTGTGGTCTCCGTGGTCTCTGTGGTGAACCAATTATTTCTTCACTTCCACTTCCTGGAAATACTCGACCGTCTTGCGCAGACCCTGCTCCAGGTTCACGGTCGGCTCCCAGCCCAGCTCGTTCTTGGCGCGTGAGGCATCCAGGTAGATGCGGAAGGTCTCGCCAACTTTCGCAAGACCATGCTTGGCGTCCATCGGGTAGGAGGTAATCGCTTTGAGATGGTCGAAGATCTGGTTGATATTCGTGCCGATTCCGTAGCCCAGGTTGTAGGTACGCCCGGAGCCTTTCTCCAGGGTCATCAGGTTGGCCCGGGCGCAATCGCCCACATAAACGAAATCGCGCACCTGCTCACCCGATCCGTTGATGGTCACTGGCTTACCCGCCAGCATCTGCCCGATGAAGATCGCCACCACGCCGGCCTCGCCGTTAGGATCCTGGCGCGGTCCGTACACGTTCGGGTAGCGGATCACGCTGTAATCCAGGTTGTACAGCTCCTTGAACATGTACAGGTATAGCTCAAAGGTGTACTTGCTGGCGCCGTACGGGCAGAGCGGGCGCACCGGGTGTTCTTCATCGCACGGCAGGTAGACCGGCTCGCCGTACACCGCACCACCGCTGGAGATATGGATGAATTTACGCGCGTCGTACTGCATGGCAAGCTGCGCCACCTTGATCGAACCCTGAATGTTCACATCCGCGTCGAAGATGGGATCCGCTACGCTGCGCCGGACATCCATCTGGGCTGCATGATGGTCAACCACCTCCGGGCGCTCCAACTCGAAGACCTCGCGCAGCTCCGGGCTGCGGATATCGAGCTGGTAGAGCTTTGCCATTGGGTTCAGGTTTGAGGTACGGCCTGTGGACAGGTCGTCCACTACCACCACATCGTGACCGGCATTGACGAACAGATCGACGACATGTGAGCCGATAAATCCGGCTCCGCCGGTAACCAGTATTTTCATTTATTACTCCTTTTGCACCACCAGGGCCGCCTGCCTCCGGGAAGTGTTATGATTATGTCTTGAATGCACTCGGAATGATCTCTTACACCCTTCACCCCGCAGGGTATTATACCCAATGAATTCCCACCTGCGGGTTGGAAATTCGAGATGTTGGAGAAGCAGTATGTCAGAAAAAACCCACTCCGCTACCGCTCTATTGCTTATCGATGTGCAGGTTGACCTGTTCCACAAGAGCCACCCCATCTACCATGCGGATATGCTTCTGGAGAACCTGCGCAGCCTGATCCAGAACGCTCACATCGCGGGCGCGCCAGTTATCTACCTGCAGCATGCCAACAAGCAGCTAGTGAAAGGCACCTCGGGCTGGCAGATCCACCCATCCGTCAGCCCGGCCGCCGCTGACCTGGTCTTCGATAAAACGCATGGCAGCGCATTTATTGATACGCCCCTGCATGCCCACCTGGCGGAGCAAGGAGTGGACACCCTGGTGGTCGCCGGGCTGGTGACCCACGGGTGCGTGCGCGCTACCTGCCTGGACGCCCTGCAGCACGGCTACCGCGTCATCCTGGCGGAAGATGGTCACAGCAGCTACTCGAAGGATGCCGCCCAATTGGTGGACGAGTGGAACGTAAAGCTTGCCGGTCTTGGAGTATTGCCCATGCCCAGCAGGGAGATCCAGTTTGGCTAGGCTGGCTCTGACGCTGGTCTCGGTGCTCATCCTGGGTGCCTGCGCGTGGCTGAGCAGCATAACTATTCAGAACCTGCAGTCTACACCAGACTGCTGGGCTTGCACCCCAAGCCCACATATAATGACTACACGCAATTCGCAAACTATTTCACCGTATCCCGCTGTTGAGATGCCCCAAGATTCCCCCCTCCCGTCGCCCGAATCCACCTGTTCTACCCATTCTGCGTCGCTTGAACTCTTTCCCTCCACTACAGATTTGCAGGTCGGGGAGAAACTTACTCTTACGATGACCCTGATCAATGACGGCTGCGCCAATATCGGGCTGCCACGCTACAGCCTGCTGATCGCAGAGGACCCGCCAGCGTTACTCGAGTTATCCGGGCTAGAGTCGCAGATCCACTACCTGGGTCTCTCGCCTGGCCAGAGCGACCAGGCGATCTTCATCATTATGACAGAGCAATCAGGCCGGATCGATCTGACAGCCAACACCAGTTTCGAGGTACACCTGGGCTACCCGGGACCGGCATACTGGGCAACCGCCTCCAGCGAGAGGATTACCATTAAAGTCAGGCCGTGAATTGAGGACGGTTCCGATAGGGCTTCCGGTTCACTGAGAGACTTGATATGACCGATAAACCACCTGATCCCAATCCAATCAGCGTCATGCCGGCAACGTCAGAACACTGGGACGATATCCAGGATCTATTCGCTCGCACGCCTTGTTGGTGCCAGTACTGGCGCATGACTGCCAGCGAGTACGGCCGCCCATCCAGGGACCAGCTCTCCGATAACATCATGGCGCACAGGGTGAATGCCCTGCGGCGCCAGCTTGAAAGCCTGAATCCACCTGGCGTGATCGCATATATCGACGGCTACATCGTCGGCTGGTGCGGGATTGGAGTGCGCCAGGAGATGGGACGGCTCGTGCGCTCACGCACCATCCCGTCCATCGACGACCGCCCGGTATGGTCGATCGTCTGCTTCCTCGTCCGCCTGGGATACCGGCGGCGTGGCGTTGCCCGGGCGCTGTTGGAAGGTGCCATCGAGTGCGCGCGAGCCGGCGGCGCGCCGGCAGTAGAAGCCTACCCGGTCGATCCGGCTGGGAAACGCCTTGACACCGCCTCGTCCTATGTTGGGACGATCGCTATGTTCGAGAGGGCCGGCTTTCAGCGCGTCATCGAGACGTCCGCCCGCAGCGCCGGGCTGCCGCGCTGGCTGGTGCGGCTGGAGCTGTAGCATCCCCATGCCGCCGACGACCTTCCTGATCGTTATCACCCTGGCGGCTGCTGTCACCGGGCTGCTGGCGTGGCGGGTGAAACCGCCTGCCTTCCGCTCCTTCTCCTGGAGGACGCTTGGATTAGCGGCAGCCCTATTCTGGGGATTGCTGGCAGTCCTCCTGTACCAGGTCTATTGGGTAGATTACTACAGCTTCTTTGCCCTGCCGTATGGTCGATTCCTCGCTCCGCTGGCAGGGGTCATCTACTTCCTGGTCTGCTTGCTGATGCGCTGGCTGGCGCTGCGCCTGCCGGGCAATCCCACGATCAATTTTCTCTTATTCGGTGGTCTGGAGTCGATCCCCGAGCACGCCCTCGGAATCGTCAGGTTCAAAATCCTGGAGATCCCTATGTTAGCAGGATTCAGCGCCGGGGAGATTTACCTATTCGCCTTCTTCGAGTACATCATCTATTGGGGCATCGTCCTGACGCTGGGTGCGGGGCTAAGGCATTTCATGCGATCTACCAGCTAGCCGAACATAAACGATGGTCAAGTAAAGGACTGGCAGTCCTGCCTTCAGCGCCCTGAGCCTGAAGGGAAAAAGGACTGCCAGTCCTGAATGTACAGCTTAAGCGTTCGGTGAAAACCAGGATCAACAGGTGCGAATGTCTTTGATCTTCACCACCAGCGGCTCTAAGATTTGACGCACGCTTTCCTGATCCGGACCGACCACCTTCATGGTGATATTGTATGCAGATGGGTCATCCCCGGCAAACGTGCCCAGGGCGATGATGTTGCCGCCAATGCTGAAGATCGCCTGCCCCCATTTGGCGATCTCACCCGGCTGGTCTCTGCCCAGGAAATTGACGCGTACGCCTGTCTGGCGCGCACCCAGCATCTCCAGGAAGATCTTCAGCAGATCGGTCTCAGTGATGATGCCGACCAGCTTGTCTTCCCTCATCACGGGTAGCCCACCGATCTTGCGATCAGCCATGATTGCCGCCGCGACTTCCAGGGGCGTGTCTTCTGTGACGGTGTGCACATCTTTGGTCATCACGTCTTTGACCTTGATCCGGCTCAGCAGGTCTTGAATCTCCCACACGCTCAGGCTGGTCGCCTGCGATGGGGAAGCGTTGAGCAGATCCTTCTCCGAAACGATACCCACCATTTTGCCTTTTTGGATGATCGGGGTGCGGCGGATGTGTTCGTTTTTCATCAAGCGCAGTGCCTCCGTGACAGGCGTGTCCGGCGATATAGTGATCACGGGGCGGGACATTCTTTCACCGACCAGCATAGGAACCTCCTGGATAATTTATGATGATGATTATTTTTGGGCAGATACTTACTACCCAAATTCTACCCTAAACTTACCTTAAGTGGCAATAACTTGTAAAGGGAATAAGGTTATATCGTACCGGGCTGCATTGTGCAAGCTGATATCAGGTATTACTCTCTCCTCAAGGCGGGTTGGCACAGCGGAACCCAACGGAATCAGAATGCATCGTGGTGCTGTCTATGGGACAAGTCACCCTAAGTGGGGCAGGTTGTCCCAATCTAATGGACCAGCTTCGAAGCGGTGAACCAGCCTGCGCAGCACCACCTGTCCCCACACGCGCTGAAAGTAGGCATGCGCGGCGTCCCACTCAGCGCCTGCACCCCAGCCGTCGTGCAGCAGGGCGACCCAGGTACGGTCTCCGCCTTCATCATACAGGCGCACTACGACGTGCGTCTTCTGAGGGCGCACCTTCGGCAGCTCGGGCGGGGCATTCCAGGTAAACGACAGCATCTCTTCCGGCTGGATGGCCAGCAGCCGCATCCCTTCCCCTCCCTGCTTACCAGGCGCGTCCTCCAGGTCAAAGTACATTTCATACGCTCCGTCGAGGCGTAGGTCGATCCGGCAGCGGGGAGCAAAGAATGTACGCGCTCCATCTTCGGTGGTCCAGGCCCGCCATACTTCAGAGCGGGGAGCAGGAACGATCGCCTCCGCACGAATGCTGCGATCGAAACGATGTTCGGCAAAGTACGGCTTCCAGGCGCCGCAGCCCGCCAAAAAGGGCTGCATCAACGCCCGCTCAGCCTGAACTTTGTGATTCAGATCGTGGGCAGCCCACTCGTGCAGCATCTCGCCCAGGCTGACCATGCCCAGCTCCGAGTGGCGCACCCGGCGCTCCAGGTCGGCGGGAGTGAGCTGCTCGAGCTGCGCCAGGCTATCCGCCCGCAGCTGGCTGAATTCCTCCACCAGGCGGTGAGCATCGCCCCCAGCCGCTCCAGCACTGCCCTGATCATCGGGATCGAATGCAGCGAAATCCTGCCCCTGCAAGAAACAACCCACCCGCGCTGGGAAAACATACCTCTCCGTTTCTAATAGATGCTCCAGGCAGCCCAGTGCAGACCATTCCCCAGGCGCTGGCTCGCTCGCCAGCAGATCCGCAGGCAGCGATTCGACCAGGCTCGTCCAGCGTTCAGGCGTAGTTTTGAGGATCGAAAGTACGTGGGACAGCAGATTGTCCATATTTACCTCCTAACCACCTGTAAACCAATTGTCTTTACATTTCTACCAGCATATGCTATCCGTCTTCGGCGTAGACATTGTCCCA
>CAZGIX010000234.1:3784-6656 GCA_964525785.1 uncultured Anaerolineaceae bacterium | reverse complement strand
ACTGATTGACTCTGGATAAAACTGATGCTATACTCTAAAATGAAACTATGTTCTGTCCTATGAAACTATCAGGAATTTATGGCGCAAACGAAATCTCCAATGACTGACTCGGTTCGTTCGGTCGAAAGAGCACTTGATATTCTTCTGTGCTTTACCCTGGAGAAACCCACCCTCTCCCTTACTCAAATTGCCGAACATGTTGGCATGCATAAAAGTACCATCCACCGGCTCTTGACGACATTAGAGGCCAAGCGCTTTGTCACCCGAGATAAGGCGACTGGAATGTATCAATTGGGCTTTCGATTCATCGAATTGGCTGCAATCATGCTGAATGACATCGATATAAATCGCTGGGCCCAACCTTATCTGCATCACCTTTCTGTTTTGAGTGGGGAGACGGTCGATCTGGCGGTGCTGGATGGCGATCATGTGGTTTACCTGCAGGTGGTTGAGAGTCCGCAACGAGTTAAGATCGCTGCCGCGGTGGGCCAGCGGCTGCCTCTCTACTGCACCGCCACAGGTAAAGCCTTCCTGGCTTATTTACCGGAATACCAGGTTAGGGAGATGCTCGCCAATGGTTTGACAAAATATACAGAAAACACCGTGACCTCGCTTACCGATTTAGATCAGGATCTGCGCAAGACCCGGGAGCGAGGTTTTTCTATTTCGAAAGAAGAGTACGAGAAAGATATTAACGCTGTTGCCGCTCCGGTTTTAGATGCAAACGGCTGTCCCCTGGCTGTAATTGCGATTGTTGGTCCTTCGTATCGCCTATCTGACGATTCCATGAGGAAGCTAGGCCAATCCATCCTTGAGACAACTGCTGCAATCGCTCGCGAGGTGGGTCTGGCAGCTCTCCCCGTAATCCTCCCTAAGACAACAACCCCATGCAATGCCGAATCTCCTGATACCAGAGGTCAAAACCAATGAATAATCTACCGTTCGTGAAAGCTGCAGACGTCGAGGGGGAATACCGCATTCCACCTCGCGTTTCCAAGCTCCTGCTGGCGCCCAAGTACGGCGGCGTCGAAAATGTATCCATGGGCATGAATATCACTGAGGTCGGCAGCATGATCCCCGACCATGTCCATGATGAATCCGAGGAAGTCTTGTTTCTGATCAGTGGGCGAGCCAAAATTGTGATCGATGGCGAGGGGGAATGGGAAATCGGCCCGGAGACAGCTTTTTACTCCCCACGAGGCAAGAAGCACCGCGTAGAAAACATTGGCGATGAGCCGCTCAGGATTGTATGGGTGTACAGCCCGCCCTTGCCATCTCATCGCAGTTGATTCATAAATATATTTCAATACGGAGAGGAAAATTATGTTTGAAGAGACGCGTAAGTACCTGAAGAAACTGGGCATGCCGACCGGCGATTTGTTCGATATGCCTACCTCAAAAGCCCGTTTTCCGGATGGCGGTGCTTACCGGATCGAGGTTCCTACGGTAAACACAGCCGAAGCAGTGGATGCCCTTCTGGACACAGCCACTAAGAATGGGATCACCATCAACCGGGTAACTGAGACTTATGGCATGTTCCGCCATACTGCTGCGGAAATCAAGGAGTATTGCCGCCTATGCAACCAGTACGGCGCCGAGCTCCTGCTTTCGGTAGGTCCACGCGCCACCTATGATACAGGTGCCACGGTCCTTTCACCCCAGGGTGTGCGCATCAGCTACCGCCTGCGTGGGATGGAACAGGTATTGCGCGCGGTCGAGGATATCAAGCGCGGCTATGATCTGGGCTGCCGGGGTTTCCTCATCTACGATGAAGGCATGCTCTGGTTGATAGGTCAGATGAGAAAAGACGGCGCATTACCAAAAGATATCATCTTCAAGACTTCCGCCCACCTCGGGCAATGCAATCCGTGTTCATTTAAGCTGCTGGAAAGTCTGGGGGCTGACAGCATCAACCCGGTTCGTGATCTGCAAATCCCGATGATTGCTGCCTTGCGGGCGGCGGTCAAAGTGCCGCTGGATGTACACACCGATAACCCGCCTGGGTCGGGCGGTTTCATCCGCGTTTATGAGGCACCCGAGATCGTCCGCGTGGCTGCCCCGGTACACTGCAAGACCGGAAACTCGGTCGTCAGTGGACATGGCCAGCTCACCTCAGCCAGCGACGGAAGGAAGATGGCCGACCAGGCATCCATCGTGGTGGAGATGGTCAGCAAGTATTATCCCGAAGCCAAACAATCGCCGCTGCGATCAAGCGATCTGCATCTACCGGCTGTCTAACCGGATTATTGTTGATTTTCGCCAATAGAAGGAGGTAAATATGGGTGAATGGCAGTTCCCAAACAGCGGTCACATGGAGCGCCCAAGCGGCGTGTACTACCAGACCATGAACATGACCGAGATCAACGCCCGGCTCAAGCAGAATGATTTGATCATCATTCCGGTGGGCAGTACCGAGTGCCACGGTGCGGGGCAGCCGCTCGGAGAGGACACCTTTCTGGTGACCCGCATGGCTGAGCAGGTGGCCCTGAAGATGGGCTGCACGGTGGCAGAGCCGGTCTGGTATGGCTCTCATCCTTACAACCACCTGGGCATGCCCGGCACTGTAGTGATCCCCGAAGACGCCTTCCTGGCAAACTTGCGGGGAATTATCGCTGGTCTGTGGAATACCGGCTTCCGCAAACAAATCCTGCTCAACGGTCACGGTCAGGAAGAGGTCATCCCGCTGGCATTGCACCAATTTGCCAAGAAATACCAGGTGCCTTGTGTTCTGATCTCTCTTCACTGGCCTACTGTGATCCACGACTACCTGAAAGATAAGGCTCACGGTGGACCATTCGAGACTCCTTTCCAGCATGCTTGTGAGGTCGAAGGTTCCTATTCCCTGGCGCTTTTTCCCGAGTTCATGCAGATG
>CAZGIX010000234.1:0-3684 GCA_964525785.1 uncultured Anaerolineaceae bacterium | reverse complement strand
CTGCTCAAAGGGCCGTTGAACGGCGGCAAACACCTGTATACGGTTGCTTATCCACCATAAACCGTAGGTGGATTGATGATATCAAGAGGCGCTCGTTTCTATGCCATGGATAAAATAGCATTCTTGCAAGCGCTCATCTTGAGTAGCCGAAATCGACTGGCGTTGCTTGTAAAGGGCTATTCCCTTTCCAAGCAATGCCAGTTATTCTCTGACAGGTCATTCACCCAAGGTTGAGATGAACCCTGCCGTCCGCCAAACTTTACCCATACTGACGCTGGTAGTGGTCGGATTCCTGTTGAAGCAGATCGGACTTTTCCGCCAAGGCGACAGCCAGGTGATGGCTCGGCTGATCCTCAATATCACCCTTCCGGCAGTGATCTTCCTATCGATTGCCCAGGCCAATGTTACCCCGGCCATGATGGCGCTGCTCGGTTTCTGCGGAGCCGTCGTATCTCTGGGAGTGGGGTTGGTCTCAGGCGGATTAACCAGCTACCTTCACCTGGAGCGGGAGATCGCAGGGGTGATCATCCTGGGATCGATGATCATTAATGTTGGCTTCTTTCTTTTCCCGGTTTTCTTGACTGTATATGGTCAAGAAGGAATCAGCCGCCTGGCGGCATTTGACCTGGGCAACTCCCTGGTTGCCCACAGCTATGGTTTCTATGTGGCAACCCGTTATGGCAAGCGACCGCCAGCCGGATTCCGGCAGAGCCTACGGCGCGTTCTCGCCCTCCCGGTGCTCTGGGCGGTGCTTGCCGGCTTGGTGGTTAACCTGCTGCGTATCCCAATTGCGCCGTTCCTTCTCAACATGCTCGAACCCCTGTCAGCTGCCAACATTCCGCTGGCAATGCTCACCCTGGGGGCTTTCATCCAGCTCCGCTATACTAACTTGCCATTAATGGGACTTACCGTTGCCTTGAGGATGGTGGGTGGATTCCTCTTGGGGCTGGCTTGCGTGTACCTCGCTCGCCTTGAGGGACTAGATCGCGTCGCAGTCAGCATGGGCTCAGCGATGCCGTTGGGGATGGCGGTCATGGTTTATTCATCGAACGAGGGGATGGATGCCGAGTTTGCTGCCGGGACAATCTCCCTGTCGATATTGGTGGGGTTAATCATTTTGCCTTTGTTGTTATCGCTATATTAATAGAGTGGATAGTGGATGGAGAACCTATGAAACTGCTGCGTGTGAACATGGATGATCTCGGGGTGAGATGGTACCCGGTACCACCGGTCTATCTGCAGTTGGGAGGCCGAGCGCTTATCGCCAGGCTGCTCCTTGAAGAGATACCGCCGGCATGCGATCCCCTGGGCAGACATAATATCCTGATCTTCGCCCCCGGTCTGCTTGCGGGTGGGGGTGTGACCACTGCCGGGCGTTTGTCGGTGGGTGGTAAGAGCCCGCTTACCGGAGGCGTCAAGGAATCCAATGCCGGTGGAACGGCGGGAGACACCCTGGCAAAGCTAGGTATCAAAGCAATCACCGTCGAGGGACAGGCCCAATCCGGTGAGTGGTACTTGCTGCATATCAAGGCCGATTCTGCCGAGCTGTTGCCCGCTGGCGACCTGAAGGGAACCGGCACCTACGCCACGTCCGACCGTTTGCAGGAGCGGTACGGGGCAGATTGCACAGTGATCACCATTGGTCAGGCGGGTGAGTTCTGCATGCATGGCGCAGATATCTCTGTTACCGGGGAACGCGACCAACGCAGCAATCACGCTGCCCGCGGTGGTCTGGGCGCGGTGATGGGCAGCAAAGGTCTGAAAGCCATTGTCATCGACAAACCCCTGGGGAAGTCGATTCCTCTCGCGGATGCCGAGCTGTTTCGGACTGCCTCACGCACCTTCGCCCAGAAGTTGATCAACGATCCCAAGCTGGGCACCAAGGGATCGCAGCACCTGTACGGTACCGCTTCCATTGTGGGGGCGGTGAACGAGATCGGATCGCTGCCTACCCGCAACTTCAGCAGCGGCAGCTTCGAGGGCTCTGCCAGTTTGCGAGGTGAGCATCTTCGTGAGTTGGTGCTGGAACGCGAGGGAAAAATCGGAACGCGCTGCATGCCGGGCTGTGTCATTGCTTGCCGCAACAACTATTATGACGAAGACGGCAAATCCATCGTCGGCACCCTTCAATTCGAAACGATTGCCTTGATGGGCTCCAACCTGGGACTGAGCGGCCTGGATGATGTTGCCCAGCTCAATTATATATGCAATGATTTCGGCCTCGACACCATCGAGACAGGCGCCGCTCTGGCGATAGCGCTCGAAGCTGGTCTGGCTCAATTCGGCGATACCGAAAGGATCCTTGCCTTACTTAATGAGGTTGGTCAGGGGACTATCATTGGACGGGTGATCGGTAATGGTGCAGTGACCACCGGGCGCGTTTTAGGGATCCGCCGCGTCCCGGCTGTCCTGGGACAGGCGATGCCAGGGTACGATCCGCGCAGCCTGAAAGGCAATGGGGTCACCTATGCCACTTCCCCGCAAGGAGCTGACCATACCGCCGGGAATGCCTTTGGCGCTCGTAAAGAGGTCAATCCACTGGGTGTCCAGGGGCAGCGAGAGCTTTCCCTTAAACTGCAGATCATCGCTGCCATGCTCGACAGTACCGGTTTATGTCTGTTTGCTCGCCCGCCGGTTATCGCCGACCCGCAGCTGATGGTGGATATGATCAACGGCATTCATGGTTGGGGTTGGACCAAAGAGGAGCTGGATCGCTTCAATCGTGATGTTCTGCGCACCGAGTTGGAGTTCAACCGCCGCGCTGGGATCACTGCTGCCGATTACCGCATCCCAGAATACATGCGCGAGGAGCCTCTGGCGCCGCACAACTCCACCTTTGACATCCCGGATGATGAGTTGGATGCCGTATTTGATACTTTGTAGGTGTATTTGTGCCGGTTGATATTGAGTTGTTTGGGCAGCTTCTGCCAGGCGCGCCGCGGCGCCAAACCCTGACACTGGAGGGCGAAACCACAGTGCGTGATATTGCCCTCGGATTGGGATTAGAGCTGGAGGAGATCGGTTTGATTTCAATCGATGGTGTTCAGAGCGAGGAGCAAGATCTGGTACCACCGGATTGCCGGTTGTGTTTCTTCCCGCCGATGTCGGGCGGATAAACGGCCTTCCAGATATGGATCTGAACCCACCGGATTTCTACATTCCGGATGAGGAGGATGAATATGGCATTATTGAAGGTTGAAGGGCTAAACAAGTCATTTGGTGGTTTGAAGGCGATTGACGACCTGGGCTTTGAAGTGGCGGAGGGGGAGATCATCGGTCTGATCGGACCCAACGGTTCAGGAAAGACCACCACTTTGAACCTGATCACCGGCTTCCTGAAGCCGGATACTGGCAAGATAACCTTCCGCGGGGAGGAGATTGCCGGTTTTCCTCGTTATCGCGTCTGCCAAAGAGGGATCGCCCGAACCTTCCAATTGGTCAAACCCTTCCTGGATTTTACTGCCCTGCAGAATGTCATGGTGGGGAGGGTATACGGGCAGAGATCGGCTAAGGATCTCAAGGTGGCTGCAGCCGAATCCAAAGAGATCCTTGATCGGGTCGGTCTCCTGCATAAAGCTGAAATACGCGCCAAAGACTTGCGCCTGATGGAACGCAAGCGAATGGAATTAGCCAGGGCTCTGGCAGCCAGACCTCAGTTGCTTCTTTTGGATGAATTGATGGCTG
>CAZGIX010000233.1:0-6701 GCA_964525785.1 uncultured Anaerolineaceae bacterium | reverse complement strand
ATCAGACATACTGCTATGTAGTGCATGCCTACGACCGCTCCGGTCTGATCTCGCCAAACAGCCAGGAGGTGTGCAGCCTGGTACCCAGCCCTGCCGACAATACAGTGTACATGCCGCTGATCGTGGTGCATTGATGACCGCACTGTAAGCCACGCAGCTTGATTTTTCGAAAAAAGGTCAGTTTGCGGGCCGTGGCCCGCAAACTGACCTTTTCGGGTAATTCTCCTTGTTTCGAGGGCGTGTAGCTCTGCACTTAACCGTGGTCGGTCCCCCCACCCCGGCCCGCCCCTTGGGGGGCGGGCCGGGGTGGGGGGATGGGCAATAAAAAGCACCACGGTTTTGTGAAGTGCAACCAGACGGCGTCATCCCTCGCTGATCGATGGTTGCTCCACCGGGGGCTCTACAGCAGCCGGCACTGCTTCTGCAGCCGGCAGCTCTCCCAGCTCTATCTTATCTTCCATCGTGATCTGGCCGCGCAGGAAGGCGCCCTCCTCGGTGGCGAAGGAAGCCGTGACCACGTCGCCCCACACCCGACCACTGGAGCGGATCTCCACCCTCTCGGCGGTGATGTTGCCGCGCACCGCTCCCGCCACGATCACGCCGTTGGCGCGCAGGCTCTGGCAGGTCACCCGCCCGGTCTCGCCAATCACTAACAGCCCGCGCAGGTTGATATCGCCCTCGAAGGCGCCTTCGATGCGGATGCCGCCGCTGCCGCTCAGGCTGCCCTTCCAGACGATGCCCGTGCCCAGCACGGAGGTCACCCGCTCGGTGGGCGCCGGCTGGGCGGAAAGCGGGGCTGTATCGCTGCGTTTGCGGAACATGGACCTCTTCTCAGGTTATTCTTCGATCGGTTCGGAAATACCGAGGATATTGTACCCCGAATCGACGTACAGCACCTGCCCGGTGGTCGTGCCGGACAGGTCGGAGCACAGGTAAACCGCCGCCCCGCCCACTTCCTCGATGCTGACATTCTCGTGCAGCGGGGCCATCTCGGCAAAGCGCCGGTACATGGTCTTGAAGCCGGAGACGCCCTCCGCTGCCAGGGTGCGGATCGGCCCGGCTGAGATGGCATTGACGCGCACGCTTTGCTTGCCCAGGTCGTATGCCAGGTAGCGCACCGAGGCCTCCAGGGCCGCTTTTGCCACGCCCATCACATTGTAGTGCGGCGAAACCTTCTCCGAGCCGTAGTAGGTCAGCGTCAGCAGTGCCCCGCCGGGGCGCAGCAGCGGCTGGAAAGCTTTTGCCAGCGCGGTGAACGAGTACACGCTGATATCCATGGCGATGTGAAAGCCCTCGCGGCTGGTGTTGTAGTACGGACCGTTCAGCTCCTCACGCTTGGCAAAGCCGATGGCGTGCACCAGGATATCCACATGCCCGAACTCGGCGGCGGCTTTCTCCGCCACGCCGGCGATCTGATCGTCGTAAGCCACGTCGCAGCTCTCGACGAACGTGCAGCCCACCTGCTCTGCCAGCGGGCGCACCCGCCTCTCCAGCACTTCCCCAGCGTAGCTGATTCCCAGCCGGGCGCCTTGCTCGTGAAAGGCCTTGGTGATGCCCCAGGCGATGGAGCGTTCGTTTGCCAATCCAAATATCAGCGCCGTCTTGCCATCCAGTAAGCCCATTGTTTCCTCCAGGTAAATAAATGTGATTCTCGGATCGCCGCCGGGCCTCACCCGCCCGCGGCCTCCACCCGGGCCAGGTAGCGCCAGGGTATGCTCTTCCAGGGTTCTGGTACACTGTTTAAACCCACCCGCGGGCCGATCGTCACGCTTGCCTCGGGAATTGCACCGCCGCGCTCGACGAAGAGCGGGCTGTATGAGGAGCACAGGTCGGTGCCGTTCAGCCGTCCGTCGATCATCAGCGCCTGGCACAGCTTGGCAGGCCCGTCCGTCCACAGGGCGGGCGGTTGCGGCGCGCGCCGGGCTCCGATCAGGTCCAGGCCCTCCAACGGGGCAATGGCGCGGATCAGCACCGCAGCCGGGAAGCCTTCTGCCTCGGTGACAAAGTTCAGCATCCAGTGCATCCCATAGGTAAAGTAGACGTAGGCGTGCCCCGGCGGGCCGTACATGACCTGCGTGCGCCGCGTCTTACCAGCGCGGGCATGGCAGCCCTGGTCCTCTTCACCCCGGTAGGCCTCCGCCTCGACGATGGTCCCCGAGAGCCGCCGGTCGCCGTCCAGGCGCACCAGGCGCATGCCCAGCAGCTCGCGCGCCACCTCGAGGGTGTGCCGGTTGTAAAATTCACGTCCCAGTCGTCTGGATTCGGACACCGGGATATTGTACAATGGGATTGCAGTTAAGAAAATAGAAGCTGTCTCAAAAATAAGGTAAATGGGGTGCCCAACTTACCATTTTCGAGATGAGTACTAGAGAATCGGGAGTGGAATGATGAAATTACGCCCAGACCTTGGACTGACATTCGATGATGTGCTGCTGGTGCCGAAACGTTCTCCGATCCGCAGCCGGGGCGCCGTAAATACCTCCAGCTGGCTGGCGCCCGGTATTCGCCTGCAGATCCCGGTCATCAGCGCCAATATGGACACCGTCACCGAGACGCCTATGGCGATCGCCATGGCGCAGGCGGGCGGGATCGGCATTATCCACCGCTTCATGAGCGTCGAAAAGCAGACCCAGGCGGTGCGGCGCGTCAAGCGCTCGGAGAGCTTTGTGGTTGAGAATCCCATCACCATCTCCCCAAATGCCTCCCTGGAGGAGGCCCGCCGCAAGATGATCGAGGCCGATATCGGCGGTTTGGTCGTGACCGACCCGGCAGGTCACTTGTTGGGCATGCTCACCACGCGCGATGTCCTGCTGGCGCCGGAGGCGGGCATGCTGGTGAGCGAGGTCATGACCCCCCGCCAGCGCCTGGTGGTGGCGCCTGCCGGCGCGGCCATGGATGCAGCGCGCCTGGAGCTGTATGCCCACCGCATCGAGAAGCTGCCCCTGGTGGATGCTGAAGACCGGGTGGTGGGTCTGATCACCGCCCAGGATATCGTCAAGCTGCAGGAGCACCCAAACGCTACCAAAGATGCCAAGGGTCGCCTGCGGGTAGGCGTTGCCGTAGGGGTTCGCTCGCCCGATCTTGAACGCGCCGCCGCCTGTGTGCAGGCCGGCGCAGACGTGCTGGTACTGGATATCGCCCACGGGCACGCCGACCATGTGATCGACATGCTCCGGCAGCTCAAAACCTCATTCCCGAAGGTGCCGGTCATCGCCGGCAACGTGGCGACCGCCCAGGGGGTGGCTGACCTGGTGGAAGCCGGCGCGGATGCGGTCAAGGTCGGGGTGGGAGCCGGCTCGATCTGCACCACGCGCATCGTCACCGGCTTCGGCGTGCCGCAGCTCACCGCGCTGGACGAATGCGCCCGCCTCGGGCAGGAGCTGGGGGTGCCGGTCATCGCCGATGGCGGGCTGCGCACTTCTGGCGACATCACCAAAGCCCTGGCAGCCGGGGCCAGCACCGTCATGCTCGGCAGCCTGCTGGCAGGCACGGACGAGAGCCCCGGCGCGGCGCTGGTGCGTCACGGGCGGCGCTACAAAGTGGTGCGCGGCATGGCCTCCCTGACCGCCAACGTGGCCCGCAAAGAGATCGAGAAAATGGGCGAGGTCGATCCGGACGAATGGGAAGCCATCGTGCCGGAGGGCGTGGAAGCCCTGGTGCCGCACCGCGGCGCGGTCGGCGACATCCTCTACCAGTTAGTAGGTGGGCTGCGCTCCGGCATGAGCTACGCCGGGGCCTCGACCATCGAGGAGTTGTGGCGTAACGCCGAGTTCATCCGCATCACCCCCGCCGGGCAGAAAGAATCCGGCAGCCACGATGTGAGCGAGATATAGGGAGAAGGGGATAGATGTCATCCTGAGCGAAGCGAAGGATCTACCAACAGGTGCAAGGCACTTCTGAAAGTGCCTTGCACCTTATCCTACCCCGGTGCTAACCTGCGGCCACTTTCTAATTATTATCAAATATTTCTTGATATATAATATTAAATAGTGTGTTTCAAGGCATCATAGGGTCCTATCGCAAATCGCATTGACTGCCGTAAACAGCCAAACCCCTGACCATCTCCTCCTGCCTCAGTTATCCTAACAACGCTAACCCCTCCTCCGATCAGAAAAACCCGAACTGGAATTTCTTATTTTTGAAAGGAGGTGCATCCCCCGCGACTGATCCACATCCTTAATTGTTCACTGGCTTGACGGCGCGCCATCCTGGCGCGCGCCCTGGAAATATCGTCTTTTGGAGGAAAACCCTATGGAACAAAAAGAAAATCTTCCGAGAAAGCAAGAAGACCGTCTGGCCGAACTGTTTGAAAGTGCGCACCGCGACCCGGATCTAAAGCGCGAGCTGCTCCGCGAGCCTCAGGCGGTAGCTGACAAGTTTGGCGTCAAGTTCAACGACGATGAAGTACAGCAACTACAAAATCTGGGGGCATTGGCGGATCTGGCCGATGAGATTAAATTCGGCCGGTTGTACCCACGCCCGCCCATCTTTTACCCCATCCACATCTGGGAGATCAAAGAGCTGCTGGATATCTTCACGCACCTCATCCCGGGCAATATCATCACCTACCCTGGCCCAGGCCCGATCTTTTACCCTGCCTCGAAATTTGGCCGAATGCCGGCGTTCGCCACCCGAGCCTACCATCCCGGGTGGGTAACCTACCCTGGCGATGACCCGGGCGGCGGGGGAGGCGGTGTGTATGGCGGTGGGGTGATCCCTGGTCCGATCTTCTACCCGGCCAGCCTGATTAATTTCTTAAAGGATCGCCTGGTGCAAATCCTCCAGGTTAAGTACAGGTACACCAGGTAATCCGTCTGTGCGGTCCCATCACCAGCCGGCAGGCTCGCGGACCTGCCGGCAATCTCTTAGGAGACCCTCATGCCCAACATTCTCTTGACCACCCGCTGCAATCTGTCATGTAAATTCTGCTTTGCGCAAGAAAAGCTGTCTTCAAGCAAAATGAACATGCCGATGGAGAACGTTCAGCGGGTAATCGACTTTCTGAGGCGATCTGAATTTCCGATATTTCGCGTGATGGGTGGCGAGCCCACCCTACACCCACAGTTTAACGAGATCGTCCAGACTGCCATCGCGGCGGGTATGCGGGTGGATGTGCTCAGCAACGCCACCTGGACGGAAAGCACTGCCGCCTTGTTTGCGCGCATCCCGCCCAAATACCTGATGTTCTTGCTCAACATCGATCACCCCGATAATTACACGCCTAAAATATGGTCGATAATCCAACGGAATTTGGCCGCATTGGAAGGGCGTGGTGGAATCACGTTAAGTTTTAACGTATTTGAGAAGCAGCCACGCAGCGACTATGTCCTCGATCTGGCCCAGCGCTATGATTTTAAATATATCCGCATGAGCCTATCATTGCCTGTGCTGGGGGCGGACAACGTATACCTGCCGGTCGAGGAGCTGCATGAGGTAGCGCCGTTTGTGATGCGCTTCGTGGCCGAGGCCGAAGCCAGGGGAATTCTTGTGCAGTTTGATAATGCTGTCCCGTTGTGTATCTTCGACGAAGCCCAAATCGGCACCCTGCTGTCGCACGGTGTTTACGATCTAAACCGCAACATCCGCTGCGACCCGATTATCGATATCGGACCCGATCTGACCATCTGGAGTTGTTTCTGCCTGTCGGCGCTGAAGAATCGCAAGCTGGACGAGTTCGAGACGTTGGCGGACGCCCAGGCCTACTATCGCAAGGTGTGGGCGGTTTATCAGGACACAGTCTACCCGATGGATCAGTGCTACCACTGCTACTACCGAGAAAAATGGGGCTGCCAGGGCGGCTGCCTGACGTATGCGATCATGAAAGATCACGGAGGGCGCTATGCCGTCGAGCAACCCGAGCACTGTGCGGATCATCTGGACTCCGGGAAGGTGCTCTGCCTGGCCGAAGACGTACGCGTGTTTCATTATGACCTGCCCAAGCCCACATTCCTGTTTCGCAAAACCTCTGCCAACCTGGATTTTGAGATCGACGCCGCCTTCGCACCTGTCATACCACTATTGGACGGCCAGCACACCCTGGATGAAATCATCGGCGCTCTGCCGGCCCCAACCGGTGGATCGGATCAGCTACGGGTTTTCCTGAAAGACATGTTGGCTGACACCGTGCCGGATTTGCTTCATGCGCTACTGCAACAGGGATTTTTAAAACAGAACGAAAAGCATCTGCTGCTTTCCGAGGAACAGTCTATATTCATCCCTTCCAGGCCAGGTGCATAAGGTGCAAGGCACTATTGAAAGTGCCTCGCACCTTATCACCCCCGCCGGGCAGAAAGAATCCGGCAGCCACGATGTCAGCGAGATATAGCGAGAAGGTTGTCCTAACTCACCGGCCTCGTGGGTATCTCTTTGCTGAAGCGCGTGTCGCGCTCCAGGGTCAGGCGCAGGCCCTCCGGCAGCGAGGTGCGCGGCTGGTAGCCCAGTTTTTCGCGCGCCAGGCTCAGGTCGGCGCACATGCGCGACACGCCCGGATCGGTGCGCGGGTTGGTGATCACCTCGGCCTTGCTGCGGGCAGTCTCGAGCACCAGGCGCACCAGCTCCCGGATGCTGGTTTCGGTGCCGCTGCCGACGTTGACGGTGGCGTGGTTGAGCCCCGGGGCAGTGGCGGCTGCCAGCATGCAGGTCACCACGTCATCGACGAATACGTAATCGCGGGTCTGGTCGCCGCTGCCGTGCACCACCAG